>JAQGMS010000079.1 GCA_028292245.1 Ramlibacter sp. | reverse complement strand
CGGCGGCCCCATCTCATGCACGCGGCCCTGGTGCATGAAGATCACGCGGTCGCTGACCTTGCGCGCGAAGTTCATCTCGTGGGTCACCATCAACAGGGTCATGCCTTCCTCGGCCAGGCTCTCGACCACGCGCAGCACTTCGCCCACCAGTTCGGGGTCGAGCGCGCTGGTGATCTCGTCGCACAGCAGCACCGCGGGCTCAATGGCCAGCGCGCGGGCGATGGCCACGCGCTGCTGCTGGCCGCCGGAAAGCTGGTCGGGCATGGCGTCGAACTTTTCGGCCAGGCCCACGCGCTCCAGCAGCTTCTTCGCCAGCGCCACCGCCGAAACCGCGTCCTTCTTCTTCACGAGGGTGGGCGCCAGCATGACGTTGCGGCCCACAGTCAGATGCGGAAACAGGTTGAAGCTCTGGAAAATCATGCCCACGTGCTGGCGCAACTCGCGCATGGCGGCAGGGCTGCCGTGCACCAGCGGCTTGCCATCCACCGAGAGGGCCCCTTCCTGGAAGGTTTCCAGCCCGTTGATGCAGCGAAGCAGCGTGCTCTTGCCCGAGCCGCTCTTGCCGATGATGGCGATCACCTCGCCGCTCTCTACTTTCAGGTCGATGCCCTTCAGGACCTCGTTCGTGCCGAACGACTTGCGCAGCGCGGTGATTTCAACGACGGGCTTCATTCATGCTCCTTTCGAGATGTTTCGCGAACAGGCTGATCGGAAAGCACAGGGCGAAGTACAGCAGCGCCACGCAGCTGTAGACGACGAAGGGCTTGAAGGTGGCGTTGGTGATCATGGTGCCGGCCTTCGTCAGTTCGATGAAGCCGATCACCGAAGCCAGCGCCGTGCCCTTGATCACCTGCACCAGGAAGCCCACCGTCGGCGGAATGGCGATGCGCCCCGCCTGCGGCAGCACCACGTAGCGCAACTGCTCGCCGAAGTTCATCGCCAGGCTTTGCGCGGCTTCCCACTGGCCCTTGGGAATCGCGGCCACGCAGCCACGCCAGATCTCGGTGAGGAAGGCGCTGGTGTACAGCGTCAGTGCCAGGGCCGCGGCCACCCAGGGCGAAGTGTTGATGCCGAACAGCGCGATGCCGAAGTAGGCCAGGAACAATTGCATCAGCAGCGGCGTGCCCTGGAACAGCTGCACATAGCCGCCCACCAGCCGGTGTGCGGTCGGCGATGGCGTCAGGCGTGCAACCAGCAGCGCCAGGCCCACCAGCCCGCCGCCGATGAACGCGATCAGCGACAGCGCCACGGTCCAGCGGCCCGCCAGCAGCAGGTTGCGGAAGATGTCCCAGACGGTGAACTGGACCATGCTCAGCGGCCGAAGAGAAAGCGCGGGCCCAGCCAGTTCAACAGCCGGCGCACCGCAATGGACAGGACCAGGTAGATGGCCGTCGCGATCATGAAGGCCTCGAAAGCGCGGAAGTTGCGGCTCTGGATCAGGTTGGCCGCGTAACTCAGCTCCTCGGTCGAGATCTGGCCGCAGACAGCCGACCCGAGCATCACGATGATGATCTGGCTGACCAGCGCCGGCCACACCTTGCGCAATGCAGGCGGCAGCACCACGCGGATGAAGACCTGGGCCTGCGTCAGCGCCAGGCTTTGCGCCGCCTCGATCTGCCCGCGCGGCGTGGCCTCGATGCCGGCGCGGATGATCTCCGCCGCGTAGGCGCCAAGATTGACCACCATCGCGATGATCGACGCGGTTTCAGGCGAGAGCTTCAGGCCCGCCGCCGGCAGGCCGAAGAACACGAAGAACAGCTGGACGATGAAGGGCGTGTTGCGGATCAGTTCCACATAGATGCCGACGATCGCCTTCAGCCAGGCCCCGCCGTAGGTGCGGGCCCAGGCGCAGGCCACGCCCACCAGCACGCCGATGACGGCCGAAATGAAGGTCAGGCCCAGCGTCCACGCCACGCCCTTGAGCAGCATGCGCCACTCGACGAGGATGGAGAGGAAATCGAAGGCGACCCGCATGGCTGGCGCCTGTTTCAGTTGACCGGCAGGTCCCCGGCCGGTCGGCCCAGCCACTTCACGGCCATCTTGTCGATGTCGCCGTTCTTCTTGGCCTCGGCCAGGATCTCGTTGACCTTCAGGCGCAACTTGTCTTCGCCCTTGCCCACGCCGATGAAGTTCGGCGAATCCTTCAGCACGAACTTGTATTCGGTGCCCATCTGCGGGTTGCGGGCCATCATGTTGCCGGCCACCTGCGCGCTGGTGGCGACCAGTTGCGTCTGGCCCGCGATGAACGCGGAGACGGTGGAGTTGTTGTCCTCGAAGCGGCGCAGCTCGGTGCTGGGCGGGGCCACCTTGGTCAGCTCGGCGTCGTCCACCGATCCGCGCGTGACGGAGATCGACTTGCCCGCCAGGTCGGCCGGCGCTTTCACGGCGAGCGTCTTGGGGCCGAACACCGCGATGAAGAACGGCGAATAGGCCGCGGTGAAATCGATCACCTTCTCGCGCTCGGGATTCTTGCCCAGCGTCGAGATCACCAGGTCGGCCTTCTTGGTCTGCAGATAGGCGATCCGGTTGGCGGTGGTCACCGGCAGCAGCTCCACTTTCACGCCGAGCTTGCCGGCGATGTAGTTGGCCATCTCGATGTCCAGGCCTTGCGGCTTCAGGTCGGTGCCGACGAAGCCGTAGGGCGGAAAATCGGTCGGGATCGCGATCTTGATTTCCTTGGACTTCATGATGTCGTCGAGCGCGGTCTGCGCCTGGGCGCCGCCGGCGGCCGCCAGCGCGAGAACAGCCAGTGCGATCGAGAAACGCCGCTTGCCGGGATTGATCAGGGGATTCATAGCACTTCTCCTAGGTAGGTGGAACGGGATGCCCGGGTCTTGCGGGCGGTGGGTGGATCGCTTGTATGCAACTCCTGTGCCTTGCCCTTGACCGGCGCCAGCGCGTCGCGGAGCTTGGACAGCGGGTCGGCACCGGGCATTTGCAACTTGACCTGCCAGGTGGAAAGGTGCGCGGCCATCAGCTGCTCGGCCCGGCGCAATTCGCCGGCTTCGAGCGCGGCGACGATCTCGACGTGCTCGGCGCAGGATTGCGCGGCGTCTTCCGGTGACTGGTAGCGCATCGCGATGAGCGTGGTCCGCGCGGTGAAGTCGCGCAGCGTTTCGGCCAGCAGCGAATTGCCCAGGCACTCGGCCAGGCACACGTGGAAGTCACCCAGCAGGAAGCTGCGGGCGCCGACGTCGCTGCCCTTCACGGCCGCTTTCTGGCGCGTCAGGTGCGAGCGCAGGCGCGTGATCGCGGGCTTGTCGACCTTCTTGGTGCTGCGGATCAGGCCGGTCTCGATCACGCGCCGGGCCTCGAAGGCTTCGCGGGCCTCGTCCTGCGAGGGCTCCACCACATACCAGCCGCGGCGCGCGCTGACGGTGACGATGCCGCGCGCGGCCAGCCGGGTCAGCGCCTCGCGCACGATGGTGCGGCTGCAGTCGAAGAGCATGGCCAACTGCTGCTCGCCCAGGCGTGAGCCGGGCTCCAGCTTGCGCGCCATCACGGCTTCGAGGATGCGGTTGCTGATTTCGGAGGAGCTGGCCATGGGTTTTCAATGTATAGCAGTTCCCATGCCACTGGTATACAAGACTTGCGCACCAAACCAGGGGATTTCCCGGGGGTGCGGGTGCGCGGCGCGCACCAGGATGGTTCGGATGGAAGGCCGCCGCCCTAAAAGCGCAGCTCGACCCGGCCGATGCCATCGAGTTGCGCCTGCACGTGCGCGCCCTCGGGCGCGAACAGCATGCCGGTGCACGAACCGGTGGTCACGACCTGGCCGGCGCGCAGCGGCTGGCCGCGCTGCGTGCAGTGCCAGGCCAGCCAGCCGAGCAGCCGCCAGATGTCGGCCGCGGGATTGGCGCCGCGGGTCACGGCCACCGGCTGGCCGTCGAACGCGAGATAGGCCTGCACGTTGCGCAGGTCCAGTTCGTCGACCCTCATGTCCGAGGGCGCACCGGTGATGAGCGCGCCGTGACTTTGCAAGTCGGCCAATTGCGCCAGCGGCGCGCTGTCGCGCCAACCGGCCAGGCGGGTCTCCACGACTTCGATCGCCGGCAGCACCGCGTCGATCGCGCCGCGTACCGTCGCCGCGTCGGGCTCGCCCGCGTCGGCGACAAGGTCCCGGCCCAGCCGCACGGCCACTTCCACTTCGATGCCGCGCATCCGCCAGGGCGGCCCGAGCAGTTCCACGCCCGAAACGAAAAAACCCTGGTCGGGAAGCGGCGCGCACGCGGGCTCCAGCGCCGGGCCCTTGGCGCCGACCTTCCAGCCGCCGATCCGGCCGAGACCGGCCAGTGTCGCGTCCTGCACCGCGTAGGCCGCGGCGCGATCCGGTGGCAGCGCCTGCGTGTGCGGCATCGGCGCCGCGCCCTTGTGGGTGTCGAGCAGGCGCCGCGCCACGCCGGCCGCATCGAAGGGTGAGGTCTTCGTGTTCATTGCGCGGTCATCGTAGCCGCAGGCTCCGGCGGCCACCTGCCGTGCCACGGGAAAGCCTGCTCGTACTGAAGGGCAAGCGCCAGCAGCGCTGCGTCGCCGCCGGCGCGGCCCACCAGCTGAAAGCCGGTAGGCAGCGCTCCGACAAAGCCGCACGGCATCGCGATGGCCGGCAAGCCCGCCGCATTGGCGAATGCCGTGAAGACCGCGTGACCGCGCGGCCCCGCGGCCTCGCCGTCGATGACGGCGGGATGGCTCTGCGCGGCCGGCCAGGGCAGGGCGGCGGTGGCCGGCGTGAGGATGAAGTCGTGCCGGGAGAACAATTCATCCAGCCGTTGCCGCAAGACGTGGATGACCGCAAATACATCGAACAGCACGGTGGCCGGCGCGGCGGCGCCTTGCGCGGCATTGGATTGCGCCGCGGCGCCGCACAGCGACAGGTCCGGCGATCGGCCCTGTGCCAAGCCGAATTCCGGAAAGCGCCACGCCTGGCCGAACATCCAAGCAAGGCCCGCATTGGACAGCGCGGGCCAGGCGTCGTTGACGTCTTGCGCCCAATCGGCCGGCGGCACTTCCTCGACGTTGTGGCCCAGTTCGGCCCAATGCGCGGCCGCATCGCGCACGCGCTGTGCGATGCCGGCATCGACTGGCTGCCCCGCGAACCGCGGGATGTAGAGGATGCGCGCCGGTCTTGCCGCGCTGTCGGCGAACTTGGCGCGGGGCGCGGCCAACGCGTGCGCCAACGCGCGCACATCCGCGACGTTCCGGCCCAGGAGGCCGGGCACTTCGAACTCGAGAAAGATTTCGGGCAAGCCGTTCGCCCGCCGTATCAATCCCGGTGAAGGCTTGAACCCGACCACTCCGGTGTGCGAGGCGGGCCGGCGCGTGGAGCCGCCGCCATCGGTCGCCAAAGCCAGTGGGCCGCAGCCGCAAGCGACGGCTGCCGCCGCGCCACCGGACGAGCCGCCCGGCGTCAGCGCCAGGTCCCAGGGATTGCGCGTGACACCGGCCACCAGGTTGTCCGTGATGCCTTGCAGCGCGAACTCCGGCAGGTTGGTCTTGCCGAAGATCACCGCGCCGGCCGCTCGCAGCCGGGCCACCGGCGCTTCGTCCCGGCGCGCGACGAAACCACCGAGCAGCTTGCTGCCCCAGGTGGTCGGCAGGCCGGCTGCGTGCAGGTTGTCCTTCAACGTGATGGGCACGCCGTCCAGCGGGCCCAGCGGCTTGCCGCCGGCCCAGCGCACGCGGCTCGCATCGGCGGCGAGGCGCGCGCCTTCGGGATCGATGTCGACCATCGCGTTGGTCGCACCCTGGCATGCGGCGGTGCGTTCCAGGCACGCATCCAATGCGTCGAGCGGAGTGAACGCGCCCGTGCGAAAGCCGTCGGCCAATGCGGCGGCGCCCAGTTCCCAGAGCAGCGTCATGTCAATCCAGGCGCGCGCCGGACTTCTGCACGGCGTCGGCCCAGCGCGGCATTTCGGCTGCCAGGAATTTCGCGAACTCGTCGCTGCCGAGGAAGGCCGGGTCGGCGCCCTGCGCCACCATGCGGTTGCGTACATCCGGGCTGTTCAGCACCTGGCTGAACGCGTCACTGAGCTTTGCGGTGACATCCCTGGGCATGCCGGCCGGCCCCAGGAAACCATAGAAGCCGACGACCTCGAAGCCCTTGATGCCGCTTTCGATCACCGTGGGCGTGTCCGGCAGCGCGGGATTGCGTTCGCGGCTGGTGACGGCCAGCGCCTTGACCTTGCCGTGCTTGTGGTAGCCGGCAGCCTGCGGGATCGACTCCGCCATGATTTGCACCTGCCCGCCCATCAGGTCGGTGAACGCCGGCGCGCTGCCGCGATAGGGAATGTGGACCATGAACAGGCCGGTGGCGTTCTTGAACATCTCCGGCACCAGGTGGCTGATGCCGCCGTTGCCGGCCGAGCCGTAGTTGACCTGCCCGGGCCGCGCACGCGCGTAGTCCACGAACTCCTTGAGCGAATTCACCGGCAGCTTGGTGTTCACCAGCAGCGCCAGCGGCTGCATGGCGGTGCGCGCGACCGGCGTGAAATCGCGAAGGGTCTGGTAGGGCAGCTTGCTGTACAGCGCGGGATTGATCACCATCACGCCGGTGTTGGCCAGCATCAGCGTGTAGCCGTCGGGCGCGGCCTTCATCACGTCCTGTGCGCCGACAGTGCCGCCGGCGCCGGACTTGTAGTCGATCAGGATGGGCTGGCCGAGCACCGCCTGCAGCCGCTCGCTCAGCAGCCGGGCATGCTGGTCGAGCGGGCCGCCGGCCGGAAATCCGATGACGATGCGGATCGGTTTTTCCGGGAAGGCCGCGAAGGCGGCGCTGCCGGCGAACAGGAGGAGCGCGGCGACTGTGCGCCTGGCGAGAGTCATGGGTGTCTCCGTCGAATGGAGCGCCCATGATATCGGCCCGGCTCAGGCGCGCAGCTTCGCCTGCAGCGTGATCTCGGGCACGCTGGCCAGCGCCTTCGATAGCGGACAGTTCTTCTTTGCGCCCTGGGCCAGCTCCTGGAATTTCGCCTCGTCGATGCCGGGCACTGCGGCTTCCAGGGTCAGCGCGATGCGGTCGATCTTGAACGCATCGCCGTCCTTGGCCAGGCGGACCGCGGCCGTCGTGTCGATGGCGGTGGTGGCGAAGCCCGCTTTCTCGCAGGCGATCGCGAACGCCATCGTGAAGCAGGCCGCATGGGCCGCGCCGAGAATCTCCTCCGGGTTGGTGCCCTTGCGGTCGCCTTCGAAGCGGCTGGCGAAGCCGTACGGATAACCTTGCAGCGCGCCGGTTTCGGTGCTCACCTTGCCCGCGCCGGTCTTGCCCGCGCCTTCCCAGTGGATGCTGGCTTTCTTCTCGATCATGATGAACTCCTTGTTGGGGCGCCTCGAGTCTGCGCAACGCCGCTGCCTCAGTCTGTAGGACGGCGCCGTCACTGGGCTTGGCGTCGCCAAAGTGACCCCCTTGGGGCCATCCCTGATGCGATGCGGCAGGGGCGCCGCTACGCTGGCTGCCATGGAGCGTTCCCACTACAAGTTCTGGCCCAAGCGCCTGCCGCACGGCATCACGGTGCCGGCCACTTCCCTCTGGGACAACCTCGAGACCAGCGCCCGGCGCTATCCCGGCAAGGCAGCGCTGGTGTTCTTCGGCCGCATCTTCAGCTATCACGACGTGCATCAGCAGGCACTGCGGCTGGCCGCGCGGCTGCAATCGCTCGGCGTGCGCAAAGGCGACCGCGTGATGCTCGACATGCAGAACTGCCCGCAACTGGTGATCGCGCATTTCGCGATCCTGCGCGCCAATGCGGTGGTGGTGCCGGTCAATCCGATGAACCGGGCCGAGGAACTCAAGCACTACATCAGCGACCCGGATGCGAAGGTCGCGATCACCACCGCCGACCTGGCCGGCGATATCGCGAAGGCCAGCAACGCGTTGCCGGTGAACCAGCGCCTCGCACACCTTGTCGTGACCCATTTCGCCGACGCCTTCGATCCGCAATCGCCCGAGGCCGCTGCGATGCCTGCCGCCTGGCGCGACTGGCTGCTGGGTCGGCATCCGTTGCCGGCTCTCGACGGCGGCACCGTGACGAGCTGGGAAAACGCGCTCGATACCGCCGCCGGGCCGCCGCCACTGGAAGTGGGAGCTGCGGACCTCGCCGTACTGCCCTACACCAGCGGCACAACCGGCTTGCCCAAGGGCTGCATGCACCTGCACTCCAGCATCATGCACAACGCCGTTGCCAGCTGCGTGTGGGGCAACGCCACCACCGAGAACGTGGCGCTGCTGGTGGTGCCGATGTTCCACATCACCGGCATGGTGAGCGCGATGCACTCCAGCATCTACGCCGGCGCGACGCTGGTCGTCATGCCGCGCTGGGACCGCGACGTCGCGGGGCGCCTGATCTCGCACTGGAAGGTCACCAGCTGGACCAACATCCCGACCATGGTGATCGACCTGCTGGCCAGCCCGAACTTCGACCAATACGACCTGTCCAGCCTGATCCACATCGGCGGCGGCGGCGCGGCGATGCCGCAGGCGGTGGCGCAGCGCCTGCACGAGCAGTTCGGCCTGAGGTATGTCGAAGGCTACGGCCTGACCGAAACCGCGGCGCCGTCGCACAGCAACCCGCCGGACGATCCCAAGCAGCAATGCCTGGGCGTGCCGTTCATGAGCTGCGACGCGCGCGTGATCGATCCCGAGACGTTGCGCGAGATGCCGGTGGGCGAGCAAGGCGAGATCGTCATGCACGGCCCGATGATCTTTGCCGGCTACTGGAAGCGGCCGGAGGCCACGGCCGCCACGTTCATCGAAATCGACGGCAAGCGGTTCTTTCGCTCCGGCGACCTGGGCCGGATCGACGAGGACGGCTACTTCTTCCTGACCGACCGGCTCAAACGCATGATCAACGCGTCCGGCTTCAAGGTCTGGCCGGCAGAGGTCGAGGCGCTGATGTTCCGCCATCCGGCGATCCAGGAGGCTTGCGTGATCTGCGCCAAGGACAGCTACCGCGGCGAGACGGTGAAGGCCGTGGTGGTGCTGCGCGCAACGCACAAGGGGCAGGTCAGCGAGCAGGACATCATCGGCTGGTGCCGCGAAAACATGGCCGTGTACAAGGCGCCTCGCATCGTGCAGTTCACCGACGCCTTGCCCAAGAGCGGCAGCGGCAAGGTGATGTGGCGCACGCTGCAGGAAGCACAGGCCGATTGAGCCCCGTGCGGCGCGCCGCGAGCGTAGACTGCGGGCTCGACAAGAACAGCAAAAGGGTTTCGTCATGAGCAGTGCCCCTGCGCCCAGCACCGCCTGGCAGGAAAAGATCGCCCCCGACGAGGAGCAGCGCTACGCCGCCTATGCGCAGCAGTTCGCCCAGATCCAGGTGCGCAAGTCGGCCCGCTGGGGACCTGGGCGCGCGCTGCACCGCAAGCAGCTCACCGCCGTGCAAGGCTCGCTGGAAGTGCTGGACGGCCTGCCCGCCTTCGCGCGCCACGGACTGTTCGCGATGCCGCACGATTACGACGTGTGGGTGCGCATCTCCAACGGCGGGCTGGACCGCGCGCGCGACGCGCGGCCCGATGTGCGCGGCTTCGCGATGCGGGTGTTCGGCGTGCAAGGCGAGTCGGCGCTGGGCAACGGGCCGGCGCGCAGCCAGGACTTCACGCTGATCAACCAGGAAGCCTTCGCCTTTTCCGGCGCCGACGAATTCGTGCAGTTCGTGGCGGCGGCGTCCAGGGGCAACGGCGAGCTGTTCAAGCACGTGTTCAGGCGCTACGGCCTGCTGGGCGGACCGCGCCTGCTCGGCAAGATGATCAAGCTGGCGGGCAAGCCCTTCAGCGGCTTTGCCACCGAGCCCCTCTTCAGTGCCGTACCGATGGCCAACGGCCCGTACGCGGTGCGGGTGCGGCTGGTGCCCGCCGCGTCGAACGGCACGTCGGCGCTGGACGCCAGCAGCGACTGGGCCGTCGACTTCTGCAGCCGCCTCTCGCGCGGGCCGCTGCATTGGGATTTGCAGTTGCAGTTTTTCACCAGCGAAGAGTCCACGCCGATCGAGGATGCGTCGGTCAACTGGCCGACGCCCTACACGACGGTCGCCCGGCTGATGCTGCCCAAGCAGGATGCGAACAGCCCGGCCGGCCGCCAGTTCTCCGAGAAGGTCGAGGCCACGGTCATCGATCCGTGGCAGGCGCTGGCCGCGCATCGCCCGCTGGGCGACGTGCAGCGCGCCCGCAAGGTGGTCTATTTCGAAAGCCAGAAGGGCCGCGGCGCCGCCTCAGGCTGAGCAGGGCGCGCGGCTTCAGCTGCGCTTGAGGGCCTGCCCGATGCCGGCGGCATCGACCGGCTTGACCGGCATCGGCAGGCGCAGGGTGAAGCGGCTGCCGCAGCCCGCGCCTTCGCTTTCCGCGGCCACCGCGCCGCCGTGCAATTGCACCAGGCTCTTGACCAATGCCAGGCCGATGCCCAAGCCGCCTTCATTGCGCACCGCGCTGTGCGGGCCGCGCTGGAACATGTTGAAGATCGGGCCCAGCATCTCCGCGGCGATCCCCGCGCCGTTGTCGGTCACGCTGATTTCCAGCATGTCGCCTTGCTGCCGCGCGGCCAGCTTGATTTCGCCGCCGGGTGGCGTGTAGCGCGCCGCGTTGGTCAGCAGGTTGGACACGACCTGGGCCAGCCGCACCGGGTCGGCCTCGATCCGGGGCGCCGATTCGGGCAGGTCGATCTCGAGGCGATGCCGGCGCTGCTCGATCAGGGGGCTGGCCATCTCGACCGCCTTGGACAGCACGTCGGCCAGCAGGACCGGTTCCTTGCGCAGCTCGATCTGCCCGCGCGTGATGCGCGAGACGTCGAGCAGGTCGTCCACCAGCCGCAGCAGGTGATCGACCTGGCGGCGGATCAGCGCCTGCTCGCGTGCGGTGGCCGAGTCGCCGCGCAGCTTCATCAGTTCGAGCGCGGTGACGATGGGCGACAGCGGGTTGCGCAATTCGTGGCCGAGCATGGCCAGGAATTCGTCCTTGGCGCGGTTGGCGGCCGACAGCTCCGCAAGCAATTTTTCCCGTTCCACGGTGGCCTGCTCCAGGGCCAGGGCTTTCTGCTGGAGCTTGGCGATGGCCAGGCCGTCCCGCGGGCTGATGGCCGGCGGCGCGCTTTCGGTGGGCGACACATGCTCATGCGCCGCGCAGATGTGGCGGAAGGCCCGGGCTTGCGTCTCGCCCATGCCGCTGAACAGCCGCAGCGGGTAGGCGCAGAACAGCGAAAAGGAATGCTGGCGGCCCAGGTCGTTCCAGAGCTCCTCGAGCCGAACGGCGGCCTGGTAGTGCCCCTGTTCGCACAGCAGCGCCACCATCTCGCCGAAGGCACGCACCGGCTTGCCGCCTTGCGCGGCCTGCTTCACCTGGTGGCCCACTGTCTGGCGGAACAAGGCTTCGTTGGGCCAGCCGTCCACCATGAAGGTGTCCAGCGTCTCCTGGGCGTCGAGCGTGATCAGCTCGCCACGCTCGGTACCCAGGCCGAACAGCGACGCGCGGTGGCGGCGCAATTTGGGAAGCAATTCGTCCAGCAGCACGCGCCGCGCGATGACGATGCCGGAATTGCCGGCGCGCAGGGCGGCCCCGATGTAGCGCGCAACTTCGTCGGCGAGGAAACTGTCCTGCTCGTAGAACTGCACAAAGTGCGTGGGCGGCAAGGCCTGGGCTGGCACGCCGCGCGCGGCTGTGTACATCGGGACTCCTGGCATCAGATGAGGGCGGCGCCCCGGTTGGAGCGAAGCCTCAAGTCTAAGGACGGATGGGCTGGCCGTTTGTAGGAATCATCCGACAACGATGTGGGCAAAGCCTGACGTGCGGCTCGGTTGGGGCGGGATGCGTCCCGCTAGACTGGCTGGCATTCAGGAGTGAACTGCCAAGTGGACGACGAGCGCATTCTGGATTGCTTGGTGATCGGCGGCGGTGCCGCGGGCCTGGTGGCCGCGGTGTATCTGGGGCGCTACCGCCGCCGCGCCCTGGTCATCGACGACGGTGGCAGCCGCCTGGCGATGATCCCCAAGTCGCGCAACGTGATCGGTTTCCCCGAGGGAATCGCCGGGCCGGAGTTGCTCGAACGCATGCGCCAGCATGCCGACAGCTTCGGGGCGCCGGTGGAACGCGGGCGGGTCGACCGGTTGTCCCGGCGCGAGGACGGCAGCTTCGAAGCGGTCGCAGGGTCGCGCCGGCTGCGCGCTCGCTTCGTGCTGCTGGCCACCGGCGCGCGCGACGTCGAGCCGGACGTCCCGGGGCTCGCGCCTTCGCTGAAAGCCGGGCAGGTGCGCTTCTGCCCGGTGTGCGACGGCTATGAAACGCAGGGCCAGCGCGTGGCGGTGCTGGGACGGGAAGTCCACGGCCTGCGCGAATCGGCTTTCGTCGCGGGTTTCGGCAACCACGTGACGTGGTTGTCGATGGGATCGCAGCATGCGGTGCCGGAAGACGAGCTGGCGCGCCTGCGCGAACTGGGCGTGACGATTGCCGACCATGAGCCGCGCGACATCCGGTGTGAGCCCGGCCGGGGCGTGGCCGTCGAACTGCACGACGGGCGGACGTTGGCGTTCGACGTCCTGTACCCGGCGCTGGGCCTGACCCACGCATCGCAATTGGCGACGGCGTTGGGCGCGCGGGCGCAGGAGGACGGGCAGCTGGAGGTCGACGATCACCTGCAGACCAGCGTCGAGGGCCTTTATGCGGCCGGCGACGTGGCCGTGGGGCTGAATCAGATCAACGTGGCGGCCGGCCAGGCCGCGATCGCGGCGACCGCAATCCACAACCGCTTGTAGGCTGCGCGCCGTCTCCGCCCGCCGAATAGCGAAATTACTGCCGCTTCCGGTGGCCAAACGGCAACATGCGTGCGAACTGCGTGCCAACCCCCATGGTCAGGGTGCAAGTACGGCTCTACACTTTGGCCGGGCCGGACCCCTTCCGGCGAGGACGCGAGCATGGCGACGATTCCCTGGCATGAAACCTGGATGCGCGACACCTATTCGCGCTTCGACAGCCGCAGCGACCTGCTCAAGGCAGTCGACCTGGCGATCTTCGTCTACGACAGCGACAAGTCCGAGGAATCAAGGCTGGGCATCAAGCGCGCGCTGGATGCCTACATCGCCGGCCACGAGGCTCGCAACAAGGATTGGAAGGCCAGCGTCCGGAACAAGAAGGGCGCCGTCAGCAACCTGCACCGGGCAGTCAACAACCTCGACGCGCGGGCGCTGACGCAGGTGGACCTCGATGCCATCAAGGCGGCGGTCGAATTGCAGCAGGCGGCCTTGAAAGCCATGTTCCTGGGCAAGCACATGCAATTGCGCGGCATGAGCAAGAAGCGCCACAGCGAGGAGGTCGCCAAGTTCCTGAAGAACGCGCAGGGAATGGCCGCGAATATCCGCGACCTCAGCATGACGCGCTCCGGGACCGCCGCCAACCAGGGCGTCAACGTCGTGGCCGGCACCGCGGTGACGGACAAGTTCCACCAGCTGGTGCAGACCGTCTGCGGCGCCCTCGACCCCGAAACGGTGATGCGCGCCCTGGGGCTGAACAGCGTGACCGAATTCGCGCGCAGCATGGCGCCCGCATTGGGCATCATCGCGTCGGCCAGCGACACGGCGGTCGGCTTGTGCAAGATCGCGTGGCAAAGCTACAAGGCCGCCGAATTCCGCGAGGCGAGCACCTGGACGCTGGCGCCGGGCGACCCGCTGGCGGCGTTCCACGCGCTGGAAACACTGCTCGATCGCGAGATCAATTCCACCATCGCCAGCACCACCATCGCGGCGGGCGCGTTCACCGCCAAGATGCTCTGCGGCGCGCTCGACCTGGGCGCCGCCAGCGGCCCGGCCATCGGCTTGGCGGAGACCATCGCCAAGGCGATCCAGCGGATCCGGGAATTCGTCCGGGACTGGGGCGAGGTCCAGAAGGCCAATGCGCTGCTGGAGGCGGGCACCTTCGGCATCGGGCTGTTCCAGACCTGCCCGATCCTCGGCTGCTATTTCCTGGTGGTGCAGGACCACAGTACCGTCATCAACATGGCGGTCGCGGACTACGGCACGCCCCGGTGGATGATGGACGTCGAGCGGATGATGACGGCCGCGCGGCCGGTGCTGGCCAAGGCCGGCGAATTCGTGCGTGCCTCGCCGTTCGAAATTCCCGGCATGGAAAACTACAAGGGCATCAAGCAGGTGGCGTGGGAGCGGATGACCAAGACGGAAAAGGCCGCCAACGCCAAGCAGCACGTGATCGACGGATTGGTCGATGCCGTCTCGAAAAAGAAGAAGCCGCCGCCCAAGCCCACCTTCGGCCCGGGCCGTATCGTCGGCTTCGGCAGCGACAACCCGCCGCCGCCACCCCTGTTGCGATCGGGCAGCCACGTCGATCACCCGCCGCCGGTCCCGCCGCGCCCGGTGCGGCAGCAGAACTCCCTGGTGCAGCCGCCGCCGATCCCGCCGCGGCCGCCCAGGCGGGTCGTTGCGCCGCCGATCCCGCCGCGCCCGGTACGCCCGCCGCCGCCGATCGCAACGGCCCCCCCGGTGCCGCCGCGGCCGCCGCGCGTGCGCCCGCCGGATGGGCCGATATCGCTGGGAGAATTCGCCCAGCAAAACCGCGGCGCCCTGCCGCCGCGATTCGAGTAAGGCCCGGGCTTGAACTACCATGGGCGTTCCCTTGAGGAGCGCCCTTGAAGATCAAGACCGTCGAGCCTTTCATCCTGCACGTGCCGGTCACCGGCTCGCAGATCGCCGACAGCACGCACAGCATCACCCATTGGGGCGTTGTCGGCGCGCGCATCGAAACCGAGGATGGCCTGGCCGGCTTCGGCTTCACCGGCACCCACGCGCACCTGCCCGGCGACCAGTTGATCGCGCGCTGCATCGCGACCTGCCATGCGCCGCTGCTGATCGGCGAGGACGCGGGCGACGTGCAGCGCCTCTGGCTGAAGCTGGCGCGCAATCCCGCGCTGCAGTGGATCGGCCGCGCCGGCATCACCACCTTGTCGCAAGCCGCCATCGACATCGCGCTGTGGGACCTGAAGGCCAAGCAGGCGGGTGCCCCGCTGTGGAAACTGCTCGGCGGGCAGGTGCGCGATCAGGTCCGCGCCTACAACACCGACATCGGCTGGCTCAGCATCGGCGACGACAAATTGGTCGAAGGCGCATTGCGCGCGGTGGCTGAGGGTTTCACCGGGATCAAGATCAAGGTCGGGTCCACGGTGGAGCGCGATCTGCGCCGGCTCGAATCGGTGCGCAGCGCCATCGGCCCGGATGTGACGCTGGCGATCGACGGCAACGGCAAGTGGGACTTGCCGACCTGCCTGCGCTTTTGCCGCGCCGCCGAGCCGTTCGACGTTTACTGGTTCGAAGAGCCGCTCTGGTACGACGACGTGAAAGGGCACGCCGAGCTGGCGCGCGCCACGCGCATCCCGGTGGCGCTGGGCGAGCAGCTCTACACGCAGGACGCCTTCGCCGAATTCTTCCACCAGCAGGCGATCCATTGGGTGCAGCCGGACGTCACGCGCATGGCCGGGGTCACCGAGGTCTGGCGGGTCTGCGAAACGGCGCACTCGCATCGGCTGCCGGTGGCGCCCCACGCGGGCGACATGAGCCAGGTTCACGTGCACCTGAGCTACGCGCACCCGGCCTGCGCCGTGCTCGAATACATCCCCTGGATCAAGGACTGCTTCACCGAGCCGGCCGAGGTGGTGAACGGGTTCTTCCGCCTGCCACGCGAGCCCGGCGCCGGCACCACGCCTACTCCGCAGGCTTGGGAAAAATTCCGCCGGCCGGCGGGCTGAGGCGCGATGGCCGCTGACGCCGCCGATTCCCTGGGCCGGCCCGCCGGCGGATGGCGGCTGCGCCTGTATCAGGTCATCTACGAATCGGACACGGCGGCCGGGCGGATGTTCGACAAGCTGATCGTCGCGGCCATCGTCGTCAGCGTCTTGGTGGTGATGGCCGACAGCGTGCAAGCCTGGCACGCGCGCAACCGCACCGTGTTCGAAATCGCGGAATGGTTCTTCACGCTGCTCTTCACCGTGGAATACATCGCCCGCGTCGCGACTGTGGACCGCCCCTTGCGCTACATGCGCAGCTTCTTCGGCATCGTCGACCTGCTGGCCGTCCTGCCCACTTACCTCGCGCTGTTCCTGCCCGAGCTGCACGCGCTGATCGACGTGCGGATCCTGCGGCTGCTGCGCGTGTTCCGGATATTCCGGCTGACCGAATACGTCGCCGAGTACCAGGTGATGGGCGAAGCCCTGCTTGCGAGCCGGCGCAAGATCCTAGTGTTCCTGACGGCGGTGCTGATGGTGGCGCTGGTGTTGGGCACCTTGCTGTATGTAGTCGAAGGGCCGGAGCACGGGTTCAGCGACATTCCCACCGCGGTCTACTGGGCCATCACCACCATCACCACCGTCGGCTTCGGCGACATCACGCCCAAGACCAACATCGGCCGCTTCATCGCTTCGGTGATGATGCTGATCGGCTGGGGCACCCTGGCCGTGCCGACCGGCATCGTCACCGCGGAGATCGCGATCCGCCGGCACGCCCGGCCGCCGCTGCCGCGCGCCTGCGCGAAATGCGGATCGCATGGCTACGGGCCGGAGGCCAGGTTCTGCCAGCAGTGCGGCACGCGCCTGCCGGATGACGCGCCGGTGGCGAGCGTCGTGGCCCCGCTGGAACCTGGGACCTGAGGCCGATCAGGCGATGGCGGCGCCGCGCTGCGCCAGCAACTCGCGCAGCACCGAGCGATGGCAATGGGCTTCGTTCTCGCAGTAACAGCCCAGCGAAAAAGACGTCTGGTGCGACAGCGCCGCCAGCAGGTCCAGCAGGTGGCTCGCCTCGGTCGCCTTCATCTCGGCCTGGAACTTGCGCCGGAACGCGGCCCAGGATTTCTCGTCCTGCGCCGCCTGGCCCTGCGCCATCAATTCCGCGCTGGGCGCCAGGTTGGGCAGCCAGGTGTCGTAGAAATCGCGCTTGCCGAATTCGGCCTTCGGCACGCCGCGTGGCGGGCGGCGAACCGTGCCCAGGCGCAGGCCCTCGCCGGGGCCGCGCGCTGTCCCCAGCCGCACGATGTGGATGCTCATCGTTCACTCCTTCAGGCTTCAGTGTGCTCCACTTCGCGCCAGCCTTGCGCCTCGCGCACGAAGGTGGCGCGCGAAAGCACCGAGAACACACCGGCGTCGGGCCGCCAGCCGTAGCCTTGCAGCCGCACCTCGTCGCGCTCGACCTGGATGGCATTGAACGAATTCACTTCGCCGCGGCCGCGAGTCGAAGTGGCGGTGCCTGCCTGGATCGTCAACGCCGCATAGCCGCCCAGCGCATAGCGCGCGGCGGTGCTGCCGGAATGGCTCAGGTGCATGTGGCCCGACAGCAGGAGGTCGGCGCCGCAAGTGGCGAATGCCTTCATCGCCATGCCGGCTCGCCTTACCAGGTCGTCGTTGTCCTTGCCCTCGGGCAGGTCGAACGGGTGGTGCGTCACCACGATCCGCACCACGTGGTCGTCCAGCGTGTTGAAGCGCTCCAGCAGCAGCGCGACCTGTTCCTGGTTGATGCGTCCGTCCTTGAACGTCAGCGAGCGCGCGGTGTTGACGCCCGCCACCGCGATCTCGTCGTCCGCGAAGAAAGGCTCGAGGTCGTCGGTGATGTAGCGGCGGTAATCCTTGAGCGGGTTGACGAACCGCTTGAAGACGTTGTGCAGCGGCACGTCGTGGTTGCCTGGCACGATCAATTGCGGCTGGGGCAGCGTGTCCAGGAAGCGCCGCGCCTGCGCGAACTGCTCGGTGCGCGCCCGCTGCGTCAGGTCGCCCGAGACCACCACCAGGTCGGGTGCGATCTCCGTGATGCACTCGCGCAGCGGCGCGAGCAGCGCTTCGTCGACACGGCCGAAGTGAAGATCGGAAAGTTGGACCAGGGTTCTCATGAGGCTCTCCCATTGTGGCCGCTTCAGGCGGGTGGTGGGGCCGGCGGCACGATCACGCGCAGGGCGCCCGGCCGGATGCGGTAGTTGAGCGGCGTCTTCATCGTCGTCACCTCGCCGTCGGTGGCGACGCGCATCTGCTTGTGCCGCGTGTTCACCGCAAGCGCGGCGGCGGTAACCATCTCGAAATCGCGGGCCTGCAGCAGGCGCCCGAAAAGGGCCCGCAATGCCAGCCGCAACAGGCCGAAGCGCCCGGTGCGCTGCGTGAGGTAGAGGCTGAGCCGGCCCGCCGAGAGCGTTTCGCGCTCGCCGATCTCGAAGCCCTCCATCTTGTATTCGTTGTTGCCGATGAAGACGAAGGCGCTGCGCCGGTCGTAGGCCTTGCCATTCAGGTCGATCCGCAGCGGCAGCACCGGGTAGCGGCGGGCGACGTGCAGGCACGCGGCAAGCAGCGCGCGCCATTTGCCGCGGCCCAGGCGCCGCTGCTGCCGCTCGCGGTCCAGCACGATGTCCGGGTACAGGCCCAGGCTGGAATTGTTGATGAAGAGGCGCCCGTTGACTTCGCCGGCATCGACCGCGATCTCCCGCCCGTGGGCGATGGTCTGCACGGCTTCGTCCAGGTCCAGCGGAATGTGCAGGTCCTTGGCAAAGTGATTCAGCGTGCCCAGCGGCAGCACGCCCAGCGCGACGTCGGAGCCGGCCAGGCGCGAGGCGACGGCGCTGACGGTGCCGTCGCCGCCGCCCGCGACGACGGTGCGAGCGCCTTGCTGCAGCGAACGGTCCACGGCATCCAGGATCTGCTCGCCGCTTTGGATCAGCACGACCTGTGCGGCCACACCCTGCGAGAGAAACTTCTGTTCCAGCTCCTGCACCCACTCGGGCGGGCAGCCCTGGCCCGAGGTGGAATTGATGATCACGCTGACCGGCGCGGCGTCAGCCATGGTGCTCGATCGGCGTTGAAGGTGTTGCGGGCCGCCGCATCACGCCGACAGCCATGAAGCACAAGGCCAGCCAGGCGCAGCCCTCCGCGATGGCCGCCAGCACATCGCTCAGGTAGTGCACGCCCAGGTACACACGCGACAAGGCGGTGAGCGAGATCATCACGGCGGCCAGCGCGACACCCGCCACGCGCCAGGCCAGGCGTGGCTGGTGCGACAACAGCAGCACCGCGAAGAAGCCCCACCACACGGTGGCGCCGGCCGTGTGGCCGCTGGGAAAGCTGTAGGTGGCGAGCGTCAGCAACGGGTCGGCAAGATCGGGACGGGCACGGTGGAAGGCCTGCTTGACCGACGCGTTCAGCAGCAACCCGCCGGGCACCGCCAGCGCCAGCGCCGGCAGCCACTGCGCTTGCCGGCGCCAGGCCAGGAAAAGCGCCGCCGCCAGCGCCATCAGGCAAACCCCCGCGGTGCTGTGCAGATAGGTGACAGCCAGCAGCGACTGCGTGATGAGCGGATGGAGATGGCCATGGAACCATGTGCTGATGCCTGCATCGGCCCGCGTGATCGGGCCGTGCCGCAGCAAGTCGGCGGCCAGCCAGCCAAAAAGCAGCAGGGCCAGCGCGAGCAGGGCAAGGCCCGCCGGCGCGTGCAGCCGAGGAGGAGGCGGGTGATGGCGCATCGCCCGCTCACCATGCACCAAGCCGGCGCCGGGCGCTGTCGGTGGAGCCCGGCAAATGCGCCGGGGTTCTTCCTACAAAAGCGGGCCGTCCCCGATGTCGCTCACCACCCGTGCATAGCGCTGCTTGCTCCAGTAGGCGGAAGCCCAGTCGATCAGCACGACGATGCGGTTGCGAAATCCGATCAGGAACCAGATGTGCGCGAACAGCCAGAACAGCCATGCGAAGTAGCCGCTGAACTTGAAGTGGCCCACCGGCGAAACGAGATCGACCACGGCGGCGTTGCGGCCGATGGTGGCCAGATTGCCATAGTCGCGATAGCGGAACGGCCGGGTTGCCGTCCCCGCCATGCGCCGCAGGATGTTGGCCGCCGCCGCCCGGCCCATCTGCTTGGCCGCCGGCGACACGCCCGGCACGGGCTGCGGCTCGCGGCCCGGCGCGAAGCTCCTGGCGGCAGCCAGGTCGCCTATCACGCTGATCTCGGGATGGCTGGGCAGGCTGAGGTCGGGCTCGACGACGATCCGCCCCGCCCGGTCCATCGGGACACCCAGGGTCTGCGCCAGCTGCCGACCGAGCGGCGAGGCGGCTACGCCCGCGGCCCAGATCACGCATCGGCTGTTGATGGTGACGGTCCTGGCGGCAGCACCCGTGCCGGCCTGGACCTCCACGGTGCCGGCATCGATCGCCACCACGCGCGAGTCGAGCCGAACCTCCACGCCCAACTTTTCCAGTTGCTCGCTGGCGCGCCGGCTCAGGTCCTCTGGCATGGTCTGCAGCACGCGCGAGCCACCTTCGAGCAGCAGGATGCGGGCGCTGGCCGGGTCGATGCGGCGGAATTCGCCGGGCAGGGTGTGGCGCGCGATCTCGGCCAGCGTGCCGGCCATCTCCACCCCCGTCGGCCCGCCACCGATCACCACGAAAGTCAGCCAGGCGTCGCGCAGCGCGGGATCGGCCTCCTTTTCCGCAGCCTCGAACGCCAGCAGGATGCGGCGGCGGATTTCGAACGCGTCGTCCAGGGTCTTGAGCCCCGGTGCGTGCGGTGCCCAGTCGTCGCGCCCAAAATAGCTGTGCGTCGCGCCGGCGGCGACCACCAGGTGTTCGTAGGGCAGCATGGGACCGTCGGCCAGCACCACGTGCCGCGCGGCAGTGTCGATGGCCACCACCTCGCCGAGCAAGGTGGTGACGTTCGCTTGCCGGCGAAACAGGTGGCGCACCGGCGCCGCGATGGCCGGCGCCGACAGGCCGGCAGTGGCGACCTGGTAGAGCAGCGGCTGGAACAGGTGATGGTTGGTCTTGTCGACCAGGGTGATGTCGGCCGCCGCGTTCGCCAATGCCCGCGCCGTTTCCAGACCGCCGAAGCCGCATCCGACGATGACGACCCGGGGATTGCCGCTGTGGGTGGAGGCCATGAAGCGATTATGCGAGGAAGGCACAATCCGTCATCCGAAGGAGTGTCCTATGTTCCCGACCTCGATCGCCGGCAGCCTGCCCAAGCCGGCCTGGCTTGCCGAAACCCAGAAGCTGTGGCCCCAGTGGAAGGCGCAGGGCGACGAATTGCGGCAAGCGAAGGCCGATGCGACCTTGCTGTGGATCAAGGCGCAGGAGGATGCGGGCCTGGACATCGTGACCGACGGCGAGCAGTCGCGCCAGCATTTCGTGCACGGCTTCCTGGAGCAGGTGCAGGGCATCGACTTCGAGCACAAAGTGAAGATGGGCATCCGCGACAACCGCTACGACGCGATGGTGCCGCAGGTGGTGGCGCCGCTGAAGCTCAAGGGCCGGGTTCACGCCTTCGAGGCGCAACTGGCGCGGGCTCACACCAAGCGCAAATTGAAATTCACGCTGCCGGGGCCGATGACCATCGTCGACACGGTGGCCGACCAGCACTACGGCGACAAGGTGAAGATGGCGTTCGCGTTCGCCGAGTTGCTCAACCAGGAAGCGCTGGCCCTGCAGGCCGACGGCGTGGACATCATCCAGTTCGACGAGCCGGCGTTCAACGTCTACATGAAGGACGCCGCCGATTGGGGCGTGAAGGCGCTGGAACGCGCCGCGCAGGGGCTGACTTGCACGACCGCGGTCCACATCTGCTATGGCTACGGCATCAAGGCCAACCTCGACTGGAAGGACACTCTGGGCCAGGAGTGGCGCCAGTACGAGCAGATCTTCCCGGCGCTGGCAGCCAGTTCGATCAAGCAGGTGAGCCTGGAGTGCTACCACTCGCATGTGCCGCCGCACCTGATGAAATTGCTGGAAGGCAAGGACGTGATGGTGGGCGTGATCGACGCGGCGAGCGACGCGATCGAAACGCCGGAGCAGGTCGCCGACACCATCGGCGCCGCGCTGCAGTTCGTGCCGAAGCAGCGGCTCTTTCCCTGCACCAACTGCGGGCTCGCGCCGATGGACCGCGAAGTGGCGCTGAAGAAACTGCAGGCGCTGGGGCAGGGCGCGGAGCTGGCGCGGCGGAGGTACGGCTGATGGCCCGCCTGAACCGCGCCGGGCTGGCGCAATTGCGCGGCGTCCTGCAATCGCACATCGACGAGCAGCGCATTCCGGGCGCGATCGCAGTGGTTGCGCTGGGCGGGCACGTCGAATTCTTCGAAGCCCTCGGGCGGCAGGACCCGCAGGGCTGGGCGGCCATGAAGGACGATGCGATCTTCCGAATCTATTCGATGACCAAGCCGATCGTGTCGCTGGTGGCGTTGATGCTGGCCGAGGAGGGGCGCGTGCAGATGGGCGACCCGGTGTCGAAATACCTGCCCGAATTCGCCGGCCAGCAAGTGGCGGTGGAAGAGGGCGGCGCGGTGCGGCTGCAGCCCGTACGCCGCGCAGCCACGGTGCAGGACCTGTTGCGGCACACCGCCGGCCTCACCTACGAATTCCTCGGGCAAAGCGCGGTGCAGCGCGAGTACGAAGCCGCCGACATCACCGATCGCTCGCGGACCAATGCGCAGTTCTGCAAGGTGCTCGCCGCGCTGCCGCTGGCGCACCAGCCGGGCAGCTGCTGGCAGTACAGCCGCGCCACCGACGTCCTGGGCGCGTTGCTGGAAGTGGTGAGCGGCCGGCCGCTGGGCGAGCTCCTGCAGCAGCGCGTCTTCGGTCCGTTGGGGATGAAGGACACGGCGTTCGCGGTGGCGCAGGACCAGTGGCATCGCATCGCGGAGCCGTTCGCCAAGGACCCCGACACCGGCGAGCCGGTCATCATGATGGATGCGCGCGAGACGCCGCGCTTCGAGTCGGGCGGCGGGGGATTGCTTTCGACGGCGGCCGACTACATCCGGTTCCTGCAGTTCATGCGCAATCGCGGCACGCTCGATGGCACGCGCCTGGTGTCGCGCAAGACCATCGAGTGGATGACGGCCGATCACCTGGGCGGCATCCCGGTCAACGGCGACCTGCTGCTGCCCGGCTACGGCTTCGGGCTGGGCTTCTCGGTCCGCCTGCACGGCGGCCAGGCCCCGCAGCCGGGCTCGCCCGGCCAGTACTACTGGAGCGGCATCGGCGGCACGTCCTTCCTGGTGGATCCCGCCGAGGACCTGTTCGCCATGCTGCTGACCCAGGCCCCGAACCAGCGCATCTACTTTCGCAACCTGTTCCGGCACCTGGTGTACGCGGCGGTGGACTGAGTGGTACGCTGGCGAACATGAGCAACGATCATCAGCCGCCCTGGAAGAATGACGGCGTCCGGGTGATTCCGGGCAACCAGCTGGACCCCAATACCGCGCAGACGCCGGGCATGGATCGCAAGGCGGCGATCAACTTCGCGCGCGTCGGAGCGCAGAAGCTGTGGGCCGGCACGGTGACGATCCACGCCAACGCGAAAACCGGCGCGCATCACCACGGCCCCCTGGAAAGCGTGATCTACATCGTCAAGGGGCGCGCGCGCATGCGCTGGGGCGAGCATCTCGAATTCGCCGCCGAAGCCGGGCCCGGCGACTTCATCTATGTGCCGCCGTTCGTGCCGCACCAGGAAATCAACGCCAGCGCGACCGAAGCGCTGGAATGCGTGCTGTGCCGTAGCGACGGCGAGGCCGTCGCGGTGAACCTGGACATCGCGCCGGTCGAAAAACCCGAACAGGTGCTGTGGGTCGATCCGACCCATCCGGGCGGGGCCGTCTAGGCATGGCCGATATCGCCATCCTGGTGGTCGAGGACAACCCGGACCACCTGGAACTGACGGTGCTGGCGCTGCGCGAGTGCTGCGACCCGGCGCGGATCGCTACCGCCGCCAACGGGGAGGAGGCTCTGGATTTCCTGTTCGCGCGCGGCAGCCATGCCGAGCGGGACCCCCGCAAGCAGCCCCGGCTGGTGATCCTCGACATCAAGATGGCGGGGGTCGGCGGCCTGGATGTGCTCAAGGCCCTGCGCGGCAACCCGCTCACGCAGTCGGTGCCGGTCGTCATGTTGTCCGCATCGGCCGACAAGGTTGAGCTCGACAGTTGCTACGTGGCCGGGGCCAACAGCGTCGTGCGAAAGAGCCTGGACAACGACGAACTGCGCCGCAAGATGCGGCAGGTCTACGATTTCTGGGTCACCGTCAACGAGGCCAATCGCAACTCGCGCGTTTGACTCCGCCTACCGCCGCGATTCGCTTACGGATGTCACGTTCGCCTACAGGCCAGACTGTCCGGCTGGGATACAACAGCGCAAAGGACACGCCATGGATCCCGATTTGAACGACGACAAGTTTGCCCAGTCGGCGGCAGAGCCGGCTTCGAGCCCACCGCCCACCCCCGGCCAGGCACTCGCGCCCACGCTGGCGGTGATGGCCGTGGCCATTGCCGCGCTGGCGGCCGCCATGATGACCCGGCACACCCAGGCGCCGCCCGATCACCGCGCCGCGGCGCAGTCGGCGCAGCAAGCCGTTGCGCAAGAGCCGAGCCCGGTGGTCACCGCGCCCCCGCTCAACACGATGGGCGCGGGGCCGGCTTGCCAGACTTGCGGGACGGTGGAGTCGGTGGTGGCCGCCGACGCGCCCAACAAGAACTACCGGATGCGCATCCGCATGGATGGCGGCAGCTTCCGCACGGTCGAGCAGCGCGGGGCTTTGGCGGCGGGTTCCCGAGTCGTGCTGGACGGTGCGACGGTGCGCCTGATGCCTGGCAACGGCTAGGCGTCGGCTATTTGCAGGACCAATTTGCCGAAGTTCTCACCCGTGAACAGCTTGACCAGGGCTTCGGGGAAAGTCTCCAGCCCCCGCACCACGTCCTCCCTGGATTTCATGCGGCCCTCTTCCAGGTAGCCGGCCAGCTCGGCCACCGCGATCGGATAACGGTCGGCGTAGTCGAACACGACCATGCCTTCCATGCGAGCCCGGTTGACCAGCAGCGACAGATAGTTCTTGGGCCCCTGGATCGGCGTGGTGTTGTTGTACTGGCTGATCGCGCCGCAGATGACGATGCGCGCGCCGCGGGCCAGGCGCGACAGCACGTCGTCCAGGATGTCGCCGCCCACGTTGTCGAAATACACGTCCACGCCCTTGGGGCAATGCTCCTTCAGCCCGCCCCTGACTTCGCCCGTCTTGTAGTCGACACAGGCGTCGAAGCCGAGTTCGCCCACGACCCAGTCGCACTTGGCGCGGCCGCCCGCGATGCCCACGACGCGGCAGCCCTTGATCTTGGCCAATTGGCCGACGGTCTGGCCCACCGCGCCCGCGGCGCCGGACACCACCACCGTCTCGCCGGGACGCGGCTGGCCGACGTCCAGCAGGCCGAAATAACCGGTCATGCCGGGCATGCCCAGCACGTTGAGCCATTGCGTAATGGACCCCAGGCGCGGGTCGATCTTGAACATGCCGTTGCGCTTGACCTGGTCCTCGGCCACCAGCATGTATTCCTGCACGCCGAGGGTTGCGGACACCAGGTCGCCGACGGCGAACCTGGTGTTTTGCGATGCGATCACCTTGCCGATGCCGCCGGCCCGCATCACCTCGCCGATGCCGACCGGCGGGATGTAGCTCTTGGCGTCGTTCATCCAGCCGCGCATGGCCGGGTCCAGCGACAGCGCCAGGGTCTTGACGAGCACGCCACCGGCCGCGGGTTCGGGCACCGGCTCGGTAGTGAAGGACCAGTTGTCACGCGTCGGTGTGCCCACCGGGCGCTTGGCCAGGCGGACTTGGTGGTTGGTCAGGGCGGCGATGCTCATGGATGTCTCCTGGGACGCGGGGCGGAAGGACTGGCATGGTATCCGCCGCTGCCCTGCGCGACGGTAGCGCACGTGACACGAATCCAGGGAGCTGCCTCTTGTAAGCGTTCTTGTCAGGAGAGGTGGGCGCAAGCCCTGATCGCGCGCCCGATGGCGGCAGTTTTCTTTTGCTTGTGCTGTAATGATTCGAGAGGGGTGACGACTGATGTGTTTGGGCCCGCGCCGGACAGGGCGGTGCGGTTTCAACGCAAGAACAACTGGAGGCTTTGCCTATGCCCGTGAACCCGTCGTCCGTGCACGCGGACAGCCGCGCAGAACCGTGGCGCGAGACCCTGGCCGCACGCTACGCGCAGGTGCGCAACCACACGTTGGCGCTTGCCGCGCCGCTTTCTGCCGAAGACCAGTGCGTGCAATCGATGCCCGATGCCAGCCCGGCCAAGTGGCACCTGGCGCACACCAGCTGGTTTTTCGAAGCAGTCGTGCTGGCCCCTCATGCGGCGGATTACCAAGTCTTCGATTCACGCTTTTTCCATCTCTTCAATTCCTATTACGAGGCGCTCGGTTCACGCCACCCGCGTCCGCAGCGCGGCCTGTTGACGCGCCCCAGCCTCGCCGAAGTCCGTGCCTACCGCGAACACGTAGACGCCACCGTCCTGCGTTTCATCGCGCAAGCGCGCGACGAAGCGTGGCAGGCCGCCGGCCCGCTGATCGAGCTGGGACTGAACCACGAGCAGCAGCACCAGGAACTGATCCTCACCGACATCCTGCATTTGTTGTCGTGCAACCCGCTCCTGCCCGCATACCAGAGCGCGGAGACGCCGGTGCTGCGGCTGGCCGCCGGCACCGCTGCGCTGAACTGGATCGAGATGCAGGGCGGCACGGTCGATGTGGGGCATGCGGGAGAGGGCTTCGCCTTCGACAACGAAACGCCGCGGCATCCCGTCCTGCTGGCGCCGTATCGCATCGCCGATCGACTCGTCACTTGCGGCGAGTACGCGCAGTTCATCGCCGACGGCGGCTATGAACGGCCGGCGTTGTGGCTTTCCGATGGTTGGGCCGCGGTGCAGGCGGGCGGCTGGAAGGCTCCGGTGTACTGGATCGCGCCTGGCGACCCGCGCGCCGCGATCGCGCATTGGCAGGTGTTCGGCCTGCACGGCGTGCGGCCGCTGGATCCGGCGGCGCCGGTCAGCCAGCTCAGCTTCTATGAGGCAGCCGCCTACGCCGAATGGGCCGGTGCCCGCCTGCCGACCGAGTTCGAGTGGGAAGCCGCCGCCGGCGTTCCCGAAATGACGCAGATGACCGGCCATGTATGGCAATGGACGCGCTCGTCGTACGACCCGTATCCCGGCTTTCGGCCGCTGTCCGGCGCTGTCAGCGAATACAACGGCAAATTCATGGTGGGCCAATTGGTGCTGCGCGGCGGCAGCAGCGCGACGCCACCCGGGCACACGCGGCCGAGCTACCGCAACTTCTTTCCGCCGTCCGCGCGCTGGCAGTTCTCCGGCGTTCGTCTTGCAAAGGACGCCTCATGCTGACCCGCAGCCTGATCAACATCGAGTCCGGCCGTGACGCCGGTGACAGCCGCCCCGCGGAGAACGACTCGCTGGTCGGCGAGTTCGCGCACGACCTGATGCGGGCACTGGCCTCGCAGCCGCGCGCCATCTCGCCGAAATATTTTTACGACGAGCAGGGCTCGCAGCTGTTCGACCGGATCTGCGAATTGCCGGAGTACTACCCCACGCGCACCGAGCTGGGCATCCTGGCACGCAATGCCGAAGACATCGCATCGCAGATGGGCCCGCATGCCGAGATCGTCGAGTTCGGTGCCGGCTCGCTGCGCAAGGTGCGGCTGCTGCTCGACGCGATGGACCGGCCGGCGCGCTTCCTGCCGATCGACATTTCGGGCGAGCATCTGGCGCGCTCCGCCGCCGCCTTGCAGGATGACTATCCGGGCCTGGACGTGCAGCCGGTGGTCGCGGACTACACGCAGCGCATGCTGCTGCCTGCCGCCTTGCCGGGCGCGGGACGGCGGGTCGGCTTCTTTCCGGGCTCGACCATCGGCAACTTCACGCCGCCGGAGGCGCTGCATTTCCTGCAGGTGGCCGGGCAGGTGCTGCGCGGCGGCGCGCTGCTGCTCGGAGCCGACCTGGTGAAGGAGCCGGCGGTCCTGCACGCCGCCTACAACGATGCGCAAGGCGTCACGGCGGCGTTCAACCTCAACCTGCTGGCGCGGGCCAACCGCGAACTGGGAACGCGCTTCGTGCTGGACCAGTTCGCCCACAGCGCCTTCTACAACGCGCCGCAGCAGCGCATCGAGATGCACCTGGTCAGCCGCCGCCGGCAGAAGATCGCGCTGGGCGGCGAATGCTACGAATTCGACGAGGGCGAAACCCTGCACACCGAGAATTCGTACAAGTTCACCATCGAGAGCCTGCGCGCGCTGGCGATGCGGGCGGGCTTCAGGCCCGGGCCGGTCTGGACCGACGAGGACAAGTTGTTCAGCGTGCACTGGCTGCACGCACCTGCGTAGAGAGGATCCGGGATGAAAGCCAGCTGGAACGGCACGGTGATCGCGCAAAGCGACGACACAGTGGTGGTGGAAGGAAATCACTACTTCCCCGCCGCCACGCTCAAGCGTGAATACGTCACCTTCAGCAACCACCACACCACGTGCCACTGGAAGGGCGAGGCCAGCTACTACTCGCTGCTGGTCAACGGCGAGATGAACACCGACGCCGTGTGGTACTACCCCGACCCGAAACCGGAAGCGGAGATGGTCAAGGACCGTGTCGCGTTCTGGAAGGGCGTGAAGGTCGAACCCTAGGAGGTTTCCATGAACGAGGCGATCGAGGTCGACGCCGCAATCGTCGGCTCGGGTCAAGCCGCGCCCGCGTTGTCGGTGGCGCTGGCCAAGCGCGGCGAACGGGTCGCGTTGATCGAGGCGGTGCAGCTCGGCGGCACCTGCGTCAACGTGGGCTGCACGCCGACCAAGACCTTGCGCAAGAGCGCGCGGGTCGCGCACCTGGCGCGCCGCGCCGCGGAGTTCGGCGTGCACGTGGGGAAAGTGGAAGTGGATTTCGCGGCAGCCATGCAACGCATGCAATTGCGCGTGGACACCGCGCGCGCCGGCCTGGAAAGCTGGATCGGTGGCGAGCCCAACATCACGCTGCTGCGGGCCTGGGGCTCGTTCGTGGGGCGCAGCGGCGGCCCCTTCGACTTGCTGGCCGGCGAGCAGCCGGTGCGCGCCAAACGCGTCTATCTCAACACCGGAACGCGCGCATTCATCCCGCCCATTCCCGGCATCCAGGACGTTCCCTACCTGGACAACGTCAGCCTGCTCAAGCTGCGCGTTGCGCCGCGTCATCTCATCGTCATCGGCGGCAGCTACATCGGGTTGGAAATGGGGCAGATCTTCCGCCGCCTGGGCTGCGAAGTCACGGTGATCGAAACCGGGCCGCGCATCACCGCGCGCGAAGACGCGGAGGTGTCGGCCTGCATCGCATCGTTTCTGGCCGACGAAGGCGTCACCGTGCTGGCGGGCCAGCCGGTCTCGCGTGTCGAGCGCGTTGCCGACGGGGTCGTCGCGTACGTGGGCAGCCGGCGCGTCGAAGGTTCGCACCTGCTGGTGGCCACCGGGCGCCTGCCGAATACCGAGCGCTTGAACCTCGCGGCGGCCGGCGTGGAGATGGATTCGCGCGGGTTCGTTCCCACCGACGGGCAATTGCAGACCAACGTGCCCGGCATCTGGGCGCTGGGCGACATCAACAAGCGCGGCGCCTTCACGCACACCAGCTATCACGATCATGAGATCGTGCTGGCGAACCACGTGAACGCGTCCCAGGGCAGCGCGCGTTCGGCCGACGACCGGATCATGGCCTACGCCATGTTCACCGATCCGCCGCTGGGCCGCGTGGGCATGTCCGAGGCGGACGCGCGCGCCAGCGGCAAGCGCATCCTGATGGCGACCTTCGACATGAAAAACGTCAGCCGCGCCAAGGAGGAAAGCGAGACCACCGGGCTCATCAAGCTGCTGGTCGATGCGGACACCGACCGTTTCGCCGGCGCCACGGTGCTGGGGATCAACGGCGACGAGATCATCCAGGTGATCAGCAACTTCATGGCCGCCGGCGCGAGCTGGCACGTGATGAAGGATGCGCTGCCGGTCCATCCGACGGTGACGGAGTTCTTCCCGACCATTCTCGGCAAGCTGAAACCCCTGGCCTAGCAAGATCAGCGTGGCTTGATATGCTCGACGCATGATCCTGCCGCCGGCCTATACCTATCCCGAACAGCTGCCGCCCCTGCTGCGCCAGCAGGGCTATGCGGTGCTCAGCGCGCCGACGCTCGCCGAACTTGCCGGTTGCCGTCTTGACGACCTGCAGGCCCTGCAACCGAGTTGGGACGACCTGCCGGCCGACCAATACCTGAAGGACGGCGGCCACTATCGGCGGCGCCGCCATTCCTGCTTCGTGGTGACCGGCGACCAAGTGGTGCAGGCGCCGCATCGCGCGCATTGGCAACCGGTGGAGTACAACGCGCTGCACGGCGGCATGCAGCGCTGGTTCGAGCCGATGCAGCCGGCCGTCGTGCAATCGCGGGCCTGGGGCGATGTGCTGCGCGAGCTGGGACGCATCAGCTCCGGCTTGAAGGGCGAACAGCCCTGGTATGTGGAGGCGCACCAGTTCCGCATCGACACTGAGGGCGGCATCGGCCGGCCGACGCCCGAAGGCGCGCATCGCGACGGCGTCGACCTGGTGGAGGTGTTCCTGGTCGGTCGCGAAGGCATCAAAGGCGGCGAGACGCGTGTGTTCGAGGCGGCCGGACCGGCCGGCCAGCGCTTCACGCTCACGCAGCCGTGGAGCCTTCTGCTGCTCGATGACGAGCGCGTGATCCATGAGTCCACGCCGATCCAGCCCGTCGCCGGCCAGGGCCATCGCGACACGCTGGTGCTGACGTATCGCGCGGGCGGCTTCCAGGGCGGCTAGCGCGGCAGCGGCCGCGCCGGTCACAGGTGCACGCGCGTCCCCAGTTCGATCACGGCGTTGTGGGGGATGCCGAAGAAATCCACGGCTCGCCCGGCGTTGCGCGAGATCGCCTCGAACAGGTTCTGCCGCCAGCGGACCATCGCCCGCGCCGGGGCGGGCACCACGGTCTCCCGGCTGAGGAAATACGACGTCGCGAAAGCGTCGATCGCCAGCCCGCGCTGCGCGCACAGCTCGAGCGCGCCCGGAATGTCGGGTGTGTCCATGAAGCCGAAGTGCAGGATCACCTGCCAGAACCCGGAAGCGACCGGCAGCACCTCGACCCTGCGCTCGGCGAGCACTGTCGGTTCCTCGTGGAACTGCACGCACAGGACCACATTGCGCTCGTGCAGCACCAGGTTGTGCTTCATGTTGTGCAGCAGGGCTTGCGGCACCACGCCGCGTTCGGCCGAAAGGAACACCGCCGTGCGCGGCACCGCCACCAGTTGCTGGCGTCCCAGGCTCTCCGCGAAGTCTTTCAGGGGCAGCAGGTCGCTGCGCAGGGTCGCGGACAGCAGTTCGCGGCCGCGTTTCCAGGTCAGCATCACGACCAGCACGGCGCCGGCCATGGCGAGCGTGAACCAGCCACCCTCCAGGATCTTGACGGAGCAGGACGCCAGCAGCAATGCGTCCAGTGCGATGAAGAAAGCCGTGGCGCCGACGGCGACCCAGGCCGGAAAGCCCCAGCCGTAGCGGACCACGAAGTAGGTGAGCACCGTCGTGATGAGCATGGTCGCCGTCACCGCAATGCCGTAGGCCGAGGCGATGGCGGAAGAATTGCCGAAGCCGATGCATGCCAGGACCACGGCCACCAGCAACAGCCAGTTCACCGCCGGCACGTAGATCTGGCCGCGTTCATGGGCGCTGGTGTGAATGATCTGCATGCGCGGCAACAAGCCGAGCTGGATCGACTGCTGCGTGAGCGAATAGGCGCCGGAGATCACCGCCTGCGAAGCGATGATCGTGGCGACTGTGGCAATGGCCACCGCGGGCAGCAGCAACGCCGGGGGAAACATCAGGTAGAAGGGATTCTCGACAGCGGCGGGCTGGCGCAGCAGCAATGCGCCCTGGCCCGCATAGTTCAGTGCCAGCGCGGGCAGCACGAAGCTGGTCCAGGCGATGCGGATCGGCCGTTTGCCGAAATGGCCCATGTCCGCATAGAGCGCCTCGGTGCCGGTGATCGCCAGCGCAACCGCCCCGACGGCGGCGAACACGCCCCAGCCGCGCCCGGCCAGAAAAGACCACGCATGGCGCGGATCGAGAGCCTGCATGACCTGCGGTGCCTGGGCAATCTGCCAGCCACCGACGGCGGCCAACACCAGGAACCACACGGCGATGATCGGGCCGAACCAGCGGCCTACCGTCGCTGTGCCGCGCCGCTGCGCAAGGAACAATCCCACCAATACGCCGATCGAGATCGGCAGCACCCAGGGCTTGAACGCAGGCGTGACGATTTCAAGGCCCTCGACGGCGCTCAGCACCGAGATGGCCGGCGTGAGCACGCTGTCGCCGTAGAACAGGCAGGCGCCGAAGGTGCCCAGCAGCAGCAACCGGCGGCGCAGCACGGGCCGGCCGGCGGTGCTCTGGGAGGCCAGCGCCAGCAGCGCGGCGATGCCGCCTTCACCGCGGTTGTCGGCCCGCAGGATCAGCACGACGTACTTCAACGTCACCACCAGCATCAGCGCCCAGAACACCACCGAGACCGCGCCGATGATGGTCTCCGGGTTGAGCGGCACCCCGGTGGACTTGGAGAAGATCTCCTTGATCGTGTAAAGGGGACTGGTGCCGATGTCGCCATAGACAACGCCGAGCGCCGCCAGCGTCAGGGCTGCGGTACGGCCGTGCCAGGGGACCGGCTGGCTGGATAAGGCTGCTTGCATGATGAAACCTCTTGCGTGGTGCTGAGGCATCGTTTGTCGCGCGGGCGGCGTAAAAACCGCATAAACGCCCGGCCCCGGCCAAGCCGGAATGCAGCTACTCGTCGGCGAGCCGGTAGCCCACGCCAAGTTCGGTCAGCAGATAGCGCGGCTCCGCCGGATTGGCTTCGATCTTGGCGCGCAGGTGGCCCATGTAGATGCGCAGGTAGTGCAATTGGTCGACCTGCTCGCTGCCCCAGACGTCGGCCAGAAGCTGCCTGTGTGTCACCACCTTGCCCTGCACTCGCGCCAACCGTTCCAGCAAGCGGTATTCGAGCGGGCTCAGGTGTACGGGCGAGCCGTCCAGCCGCAATTGCCGGGCCTCGCGGTCGAGTGCGAGCGCGCCCACTTCGACCAGCGGCGCCGGCTCGGGGCTGCCTGCGGCGCGGCGCAGCATGGCGCGCACGCGCGCCAGCAATTCGCCGACACCGAATGGCTTGGTCAGGTAATCGTCGGCGCCGGCATCCAGTGCCGCGATCTTTTGCGCTTCCTGCGTGCGCGCCGACAGCACCAGGATGGGCGTGGCCGCGCCGGCGCGCAGCCGGGCGATCAGCTCGATCCCGTCCAGGTCGGGCAGTCCGAGGTCGACGATCACCATCGCGGGTTGCCGGCTGCGCGCTTCATCCAGGGCCTCGGCCGCGGTCGAGGCACTGACCGGCCGCAAGCCGCTGGCGCTGAGGCTGGCCGCGACGAACTGGGCGATGGCAGCGTCATCCTCGACGATCAGCACGACGACCGGGCTACTCATCGGCTTGCTTCGGGTTCGCGACCGGAAGGTCGATCCGGAACTCGCTTCCGGGAGTGCAGCGCCGGGCCCGGATCTGCCCGCCATGCGCTTGCACGATGGTCTTGCAGATCGCCAGCCCCAGCCCCGTGCCGCCCGCGCGCGCGCCGCCGCTGCCGCGCTGGTAGCGGTCGAACAGCTGGTCAACGCCGCCTTCGGGCAGTCCCGGACCGTGATCGCGCACGGCGATGAAAACGCCGTCGCGGCTGCGGCCCGCCTGGATGATGACCTCAGCCTCGCTGCCCGCGTGGCGCAGCGCGTTGTCGACCAGATTGGCAATGACCTGCGCGATCAGGCCGGCCTCGGCCTGAACCGGGGGCAGGCCCGCCGGCACGCGCCACTGGATGCGCGCGCCTTGCCAGCGCCGGCGCATCCGCTCCACCGCGCTGCCGAGCAGCTCTTCGACCGACTCCCAGTGCGTCGCCAGCCGCCACCGCGGTTGCGAGAGCCGCGCCATCTGCAGGATGTTGTCGGCCATCAAGGTCATGTCGCGCGCCTCGTTTTCCAGGTTGGCCAGCAGGCGCGCCCGCTGGCCCTCGCTCATGGAGTCGCCCTGCGCGCGCAACGCGCTGGCGCTGCCGATGATGGCCGCCAGCGGCGTGCGCAAATCGTGGGACAGCGAGGCCAGCAGCGTATTGCGCGTCGCTTCCGAGTGCGCCAGGTCCTGCGCCTGCTCTGCCGCTTCGGCGGCGCGCTCCCGCTCCACCGACAAGCCGACTTGGCGGGCCAGCGATTGCCAATGGTCGAGAGTTTCCCGTCCCGGATTCTCGTCCCGTCCCAGCAACAGCTGCACCGCACCCCTCGCGCCGTGCTGGCTGAAGGGCGCGCACCACAGCGGCAGGTCGGGCCAGTCCGGACAGCCGCGCCCGAGCGCGCGCCCGTGCTCGATCGCCCATTCCACCGACTGTGGATGAAATTGCGCCGCCGGCAAGGCCGTGTAGACCGCCAGGGGTTCTCCTTCCGCGCCGCGGACAAAGACGGCGCAGGTCAGGCCGAGTTGCGCCGTCAACCAGCGCGCGGCTTGCTGCGCCATCGAAGCATGGCCGCGGCATTGCGCCATGGTTTCGCCCAGGGCGTGCAGTTGCGCCGCCCGTGCCTCGCCCTGCTCGGCGCGGACCTGGCGGGCGCGAACGCCGGCGATCAGCGTATTCAACCCCAGAGAAACACCCAGGAGCACGGCCAGCGTCCACCAGTACTCGGCCCCGTCCACCTCGAAGGAATAGCGCGGCGGGACGAAAAAGTAGTTGAGCGCGCAAACGCACATCAGCGAAGCGGCGACCCCGGCGGTTCGGTTCAACAGCGCGGCGGTGGCGACCACTGCCACCAGGTAGACCAGGGCGAGGCCGGCCACCGACATGCGGCCATCGAGCCACCAGCACGCCAGCGTCGCAGCTGCGGTGGCGACGCCGGCCAGTGCGAGTTGCAGCGGCGGCGCGGTCCTGGCCGAGAACGGAAGCGCCGCAGGTTCGGTGGCAGACATAGCGGTGGCGAGCATGCGAGCTCCCGTTGGCCGTCAGTCGCGCACGTCGGCCACCGGGTTGCTGCCGAAATCGGGCCGCGCCAGGACGGCAAGTACCCGCGCAGCGGCTTCGGCTGGTGAGGCGAGCATCCCCTTTTCCTTCATGCCGATGAAGTTGCCGATGTCCGGGAATTGCCCCGCATCGGAACTGCGCAGGTGCACTTGCATGTCGGTGTCGATCACGCCGGGCGCGAGCGAGCACACCTTGGCGCCGTTGGGCTTGTCCGCCTCTTCCAGCGCCACACAGCGCGTGAAGTGGTCCATGCCCGCCTTGGCCGCGCAATACGCGGCCTGCGACGCCATCGGCCGCCGGCCCAGGCCCGATGAAATATTGAGAATCCGGCGCTGCGCCGTCCAGGATTGCGTGGCGCGCAGGAACGCGGAGGCAAGCAGCATCGGCGCCTCCAGGTCCACCCGCATGGCGTCGGCCAGCTCTCCCGCCGGTATCCCGCCCAACGGAGCGGCGCGCGGCAGCAGGCCGGCGTTGTTGATCAAGGTCACCGATTCGAAAGCGGCGGCGTTCTTCGTTGCCAGCCAGCCTTCCAGCTTCGCAGCGGCGACTTCAGCGCGGCTCAAGTCCTGCGGCCACTGTTCGCAGCGCACGCCCTTGGCCGCGGCCCGCAGGCCCAATGCGTCGTTGTGCTTGCGGGAGATGCACAGCAAGTCGTGGCCGGCGTCGATCAATTGTTCGGCCATGGCCAGGCCCATGCCGCGCGACGCGCCGGTAAGGATGGTGAGGTGTGGAGTCATCCCGCCATCCTAGCGGGATGAACGCTCAGGTGCCCACAACGATGGGGAAGCTGGCCCTCAGTCCGTCCGCGCCGGGCTGGAACGGCACCGTGACAGCCGCGCGTGCCTGGGCATCCAGGCTGCGCCAGATCGGGTCGCGTTCGTTGTGCGGATCGCCGGCCACATACAGCTGCGTGGTGAGCAACTCGCGCTGCCCGAGCTTGACCTTCACGTGGATGTGCGGCGTGCGGCCGCTGTAGGCGACCGGCCGGATGGTGCGAAAGCGGAAACTGCCATCGGCCTCGACGGCGACGCGCCCGAACCCCTGGAAACTCGGGTCGGCCCTGCCGCCGTCGCCGGGATGGTGATAGTGGCCGGCCTCGTCGCACTGCCAGATTTCCACTTGCGCGCCGGCGACTGCCTTGCCCTGCAGGTCGGTGACCGATCCTTCTACCCAGGCCGGCTGGCCGCGGGTGTACGCGAGCGTTCCGTTTCGCAGCAGGTCGAAGTCCATGTCCTTGGGCAAGCTGACGGGGTAGAACGGGCCCTCGGTCTGGGAGGGCGTGGCGCGCCGGGCGGGCGCCGGCTGCGCGCGAATGCCGGTCCAGACGACGGGCAGCGCAACCAGGGCGGCTGCCGCGTGGCGGCGATTGAGCAGTCGAGGGGCCATGGCGTTCTCCTGAAGGGGCCAGAGTATCTGAGGTGTGCCGGCGCGCCAAGTTCCGCCGGCTAAAAGGGCGCGGGGCTGGCGAACGCGACGGGCACACCGGTGAAGGGATGTGCCAGGCGCAATTGCGTGGCGTGCAGCAGCAGCCTGGGAGCGCGAGCTTGCACGTCGGGCGGGGCATAGAGCGAATCACCCAGGATCGGATGGCCCAGCGCCTGGAGATGCACGCGCAGCTGGTGCGAGCGGCCGGTGATGGGTTCGAGTTCGAGGCGGGTACAGCCCCTACCTCCGCCCTCCCCCGGCGGGTGAGGGGAAAAAATGCGCCAACGGGTCTGGCTGGGTTTGCCGCGCTCGCGGTCGACGACGCGGCGCGGCCGGTTCGGCCAGTCGGCGGCCAGCGGCAGGTCGATGAGTGCCCAGGCATCCGCAGAGGGTGACGGCATCTCGAGCCGGCCGGCGACAACGGCACAGTAGCGCTTGCCGACCTGGCGGTCGGCGAAGGCGCGGCTCAAGCGCTTTTGCATGTCGCCGCCGCGTGCCATCAGCCATAGCCCCGAGGTAGCCATGTCCACCCGGTGCACCACCAGCGCATCCGGATACAGCGCCTGGGCGCGCAGCGCCAGGCAGTCCTGCTTGTCCGCGCCGCGGCCGGGCACGCACAGGAGGCCGGAGGGCTTGTCGAACACCAGCAAATGGGCGTCCGCGTAAATCAGGTCCAGGTCAGGACCGAGTCCGTCCTCGCCCGATAATTTCGCCATGAGCATGCTTTCCACACTTCCATTCTCGCTGCAGGCCATCTTGCTGCTGATCGCCTCCAACGTCTTCATGACCATGGCCTGGTACGGGCACTTGAAGAACCTCGCGACAGCGCCCTGGTACATCGCCGCGCTCATCAGCTGGGGCATCGCGCTGGCGGAATACCTGTTGCAGGTGCCGGCCAACCGCATCGGCTTCCAGCAAGCTGGCTTGTCGGTGGGCCAGCTCAAGATCATCCAGGAAGTGATCACGCTCGGGGTGTTCGTCCCCTTTGCCGTCTTCTACCTGGACCAGCCGCTCAAGCTCGATTACCTCTGGGCGGGGCTGTGCATGGTGGGGGCCGTGTATTTCATATTCCGCAACGCCTGAGCAAGGTCGCCCAGTTACACTCGCCGCAACCCGATCATCCCCCCAACCAGGAGCCAGCAATGCTGTTTGGCAAGCTGCTGCCGCGCGAAGGCAATTTCTTCGAGATGTTCAACCAGCACGCCGACAAGATCGTCGAGGCGGCGCGAGCGTTCTCGCACCTGGTGGCCAACTACAACGACGTGCACCTGCGCGAGCAGTACAACCGCGACGTGGACAACGCGGAGAGGGCGGCCGACCGCGTCACGCACGACGTTAACCGCGCCATCCACAAGACCTTCATCACGCCGATCGACCGTGACCAGATCCACAAGCTGATCAACACCATGGACGACGTCGCCGACCTGATCCAGGACTCGGCGGAAACCATGGCGCTGTACGATGTGCGCCACATGACCGAGGAGATCAGCCGGCTGACGGACCTCAGCGTCAAGTGCTGCGAGCGCGTGAAGGAAGCGGTTTACATGATCGGCAAGCTGGCCGACCCGGCCACGGCCGAGGCCGCCCTGAAGACCTGCGAGGAGATCGACCGGCTCGAGTCCGATGCCGATCGCGTGATGCGCTCGGCGATGAGCAAGTTGTTCCGCGAGGAGCCGGATGTGCGCGAGGTGATCAAGCTCAAGGCCATCTACGAGCTGCTGGAAACCATCACCGACAAGTGCGAGGACGTGGCCAACGTGATCGAGGGCATCGTCCTCGAGCATTCCTAGCCCAGGACTCGACTGATGGAAACCGCGCAAGCCGCCCTGTGGGTGGTGATCCTGCTGGTGGCGCTCGCGCTGGCATTCGACTTCATGAACGGCTTCCACGACGCCGCCAATTCGATTGCCACCGTCGTCTCCACCGGCGTGTTGCGGCCCGGTACCGCGGTGGCCTTCGCGGCGTTCTTCAACCTGCTCGCCATCCTGGTTTTCCACCTGAGCGTGGCGGCCACCGTCGGCAAGGGCATCGTCCAGCCGGGCGTGGTGGATATCCACGTGGTGTTCGGGGCGCTGGTGGGCGCGATCACCTGGAATGTGCTGACCTGGTATTACGGCATTCCCAGCAGTTCCTCGCACGCGCTGATCGGCGGCATCGTCGGCGCCGTGATGGCCAAGGCCGGCGCCGGTTCGCTGATCGCCGGCGGCATCTGGAAGACGGTGCTGTTCATCTTCGTTTCGCCGCTGCTGGGCTTCGTCCTCGGCTCGCTGATGATGGTCGCCGTGTCGCAGATTTTCCGGCGCGCCACGCCGTCCAAGGTGGACCGCGTGTTCCGCCGCTTGCAGCTGGTTTCCGCCAGCGCCTATAGCCTGGGGCACGGCGGCAACGACGCGCAAAAGACGATCGGCATCATCTGGATGCTGCTCATCGCGACGGGCTACACCTCGGCCGCCGACCAGGCGCCGCCCGGATGGGTCATCCTGTCGTGCTACTTCGCCATTGCCGTTGGAACGATGTTCGGCGGCTGGCGCATCGTGAAGACGATGGGCCAAAAAATCACCAAGCTCAAGCCTGTGCATGGCTGTTGCGCCGAGACGGGCGGGGCGATCACGCTCTTCCTGGCCACCGCGCTGGGCATCCCGGTTTCGACAACGCACACCATCACCGGCGCCATCGTCGGCGTCGGCTCGACCCAGCGGGCCAGCGCGGTGCGCTGGGGCGTGGCCGGCAACATCGTCTGGGCCTGGATCTTCACCATCCCGGCCAGCGCTTTCGTTGCCGCCATCGCCTACTGGGTCAGCCTGCAGATTTTCTGATCAGCCGGCCAGCTGCGGCGGGTTCGGGTGCAGCCGCGCCATGGAGAAGCAATCGACATAGCGCCCGTTCTTCAGGCCATAGGCCTTGTGCCGGCCCTCTTCCTCGAAGCCCATCGAGCGGTACAGCGCGATCGCGCGGTCGTTGTCAGCGTGCACGTGCAGTTCGACGCGCAGCACAGCGGCCCAGTTATCGGCCCAATCGAGCAGCCGCGAGAGCAGCCGCCGGCCGACCCCGCGCTCTTGCCAATCCGGGCTGACGCTCAGGCCCAGGCCGCGGACATGCATCCGGCGCAAGCTCGCCTGCAATACATGCAGCCCGGCGGCGCCGACGATTTCGTCGCCCGCGACGGCGACCAGCCGGCAGCTGTGCGGCTCGACCTTCCGCAGGAATTCCAGGCGCGAGGCCAAGGCCACGTCGGGGACCTGGAGCAGGCCCTCGAAGACGCCGACCTGGCTGAGGTGGGCGGAAATCGCCGCGGCGTCCTCGGGTTCGGCGCTGCGGATCACAAGCGGGCTGGCGTCAGCCTTGTGGGCCGTGTCCATGTCGTTTCTCCTGGTTGGGGTGAATGGACATCCCAATCTACGCAAGGTGTCACGACCAGGGAAATGCCGCCTTCGCATGGAACCATGCCGTAACGCGACGGAAGCGCCCTTTGCGCTACTGCGAAATCTTGCGGCCTTCCTCGACCTGGTACTCGAAGTAGTGCTGGAAGCTGTAGACGATGCTGGCCATCAGCACCGTCGTGCCGACCAATAGCGAGAGCACAACGGCGCCGATGGTGGCCCAATTGGTGCCGCCGGCGGGCGCGTCTTCGGCCAATGAGCGGTTGAAGCGGGCGTTCCACTTTTCGCGCGTCATCAGGCCGTAGACGATGGCGGTGAGGGCGCAGCCGGCGAACGTGAAACCCAATAGCGGGATCAGCACCCAGCTCCAGGGGTCGTCCAGGCCATAGAGCCGCACCCGCTCGATCCCGTACAGGCCGATCGCCGTGGGGATCGGCAGCACCCAGCCCAGGAGGTCCGTCATGCCGTGGAGGTAGAAGCGATGCAGGCCCAACGGGCCGCCGAGGAACGCCAGCCAGGCGGCGAGGGTCTTGTTTTTCATCAGGCGGGCCCAGGCGGAGTGCTGTCGCCTTCGCCCAACGCCTTGTCCATCAGCACGACGTCCAGCCACCGGCCGAATTTCCAGCCGCATGACTTGAGGACGCCCACCGGCGCGAACCCCAGCGCCCGGTGCACGCCGACCGAGCCGCCGTTGTTCGAATCGCCGATCACGGCGATCAGCTTGCGGATGCCGGCGGCCTTGGCCTGCTTCTCCAGTTCGGCCAGCAGCAACTTGCCCAGGCCCTTGCCCGCCGCATCCGGATGCAAGTAGATCGAGTCCTCGGCGGAGAACCGGTAGGCCGGCCGGGGCTTGAACCACTGGCAATAGGCATAGCCCTGCACCTGGCCGCCTTCCTCGGCCACCAGCCAGGGCAGGCCCTTGGCCAGCACGTCGTCCCGCCGGCCGGCCATCTCGGCTTCGGTCGGTGGGGTGGTCTCGAAAGTGCCTGTGCCATGGAGCACATGGTGGGAATAAATCGCGGTGATTGCGGGCAGGTCGGCGTCGGTGCTGGGGCGGATGGTGCTCATAAGGGCGATAAACGTTATAATCGTGGGCTCTACAGCGTGTCGCTGGCCGGGTGGCCATAAGCGCGTGTCTCAACGCTGGAAAGAAATTGGGGAAATTTCCCCTACCACCCAAGGATAAATCATGGTCGTCATCCGACTCTCCCGCGGCGGCGCAAAAGCCCGTCCGTTCTTCAATATCGTCGTTGCCGACAAGCGGACCCGCCGCGACGGCCGCTTCATCGAGCGCATCGGTTTCTACAACCCGATCGCCAAGGATAACGAGGAAAGCATCCGCATCGTCCAGGACCGCCTGACGTACTGGCGCGGTGTCGGCGCCACCCCGTCGCCGACGGTGGAACGCCTGCTCAAGCAAGCTGCCACCAAGGCAGCCTGATCGGGTGATAGCCGGCCTCGAGCCCGCCGAACTTCCGGCGGACGCGATCGAAGTCGGGCGCATCGCCGATGCCTGGGGCATCAAGGGCTGGTTCAAGGTCCTGTCCCATAGCGCTTCCCCGGAAGCGCTTTTTTCTTCCAAACGCTGGTTCCTGCTGCCGGCCGAAAAGGGCGCCAAGACCTTTTCCGGCACGCTGCTGCTGCGCGTGCGCGAGGCCAAGGAACACTCGGGCACCGTGGTAGCCAGCGCCCAGGACGTGGACGACCGCAGCGCAGCCGAGGCGCTCCGGGGCGCTCGCATCTTCATCCCGCGCTCAAGCTTCCCCACGGCCGAAACCGACGAGTACTACTGGGTCGACCTGATCGGCCTGGAAGTCGTGAACCGCGAGGGAGTGGCGCTGGGCCAGGTCCGGGAGTTGCTCTCCACCGGGCCGCAGACCGTGCTGGTGCTCGAATATTTCGAAGAAGGCAAGGTGCTGGAGCGGATGATCCCGTTCGTTTCGGCGTATGTCGTCGGCGTCGACCTTCCCGGCAAGCGCATCACGGTCGATTGGCAGCCGGATTACTAGGTCCCCGGCCGGGCGGTCCTTAAGATCACGCCATGCGCTTCGACGTCATCTCGCTGTTTCCCGAACTCTTCGCGCCGTTCCTGGTGAGCGGCGTGACGCGGCGTGCCTATGAATCGAAACTGGTCGATGTGCGCCTGTGGAACCCGCGCGACTACGCCGAAGGCAATTACCGCCGCGTCGACGACCGGCCGTTCGGCGGCGGGCCGGGCATGGTGATGATGGCCGGCCCGCTGGCGCAATGCCTTGCCGCGATCAAGGCGGAGCGCGGCGATGCCGCCCCGGTGGTGCTGTTTTCCCCCGTCGGTGACAAGTTGGACCATGCCGGCGTGGAGGGCTGGTCCGCGAGCCAGGGAGCCGTGCTGGTGTGCGGCCGGTACGAGGGGCTGGACCAGCGCTTCATCGACCGGCATGTCGATATCCAGGTCAGCCTGGGGGATTTCGTGCTCTCGGGTGGCGAGATCGCCGCCATGGCCTTGCTCGATGCCGTGGCGCGGCTGCAGCCCGGAGTGCTGGGCGACGAGGACAGCTCGCAATTCGACAGCTTCAACCCAGCCCTGGACGGGCTGCTGGATTGCCCGCACTACACCCGGCCGGAGGAGTGGGAGGGGCTGAAGGCGCCACCGGAACTGCTGTCGGGTCATCACGTCCAGATCGAGCGCTGGCGCCGCGACCGGCGCCTGGAGATCACCGCCCGGCGCCGCCCGGACCTGATCGCCGCCGCCCGGGCCGCGGGCCGCCTGTCCAAGGCCGACGAGGCCCTTCTGGCCAAGCTCTCGTAAAGTTGTTTATAATCAAAGGCTTTCCGATCCTCTGCCCGGCCGCGGCAACACTCAATGGCTTCGCGCCTTGACCCGCCGCCCCTAGCGTAGCGCGGGCACGATCACAGAGGTAACCATGAATCTGATTGAAACCCTAGAGCAGGAAGAAATTGCTCGCCTCGGGAAGAAAATTCCCGAATTCGCCCCCGGCGACACCGTGATCGTCAGCGTCAACGTCGTCGAAGGCACGCGCAAGCGCGCCCAGGCGTTCGAAGGCGTCGTGATCGCCAAGCGCAATCGCGGCCTCAACAGCGGCTTCACCGTGCGCAAGATCTCCAGCGGCGAAGGCGTGGAGCGCACGTTCCAGACCTATAGCCCGCTGATCGCCGGCATCGAAGTCAAGCGCCGCGGCGATGTGCGCCGCGCCAAGCTGTACTACCTGCGCGACCGCAGCGGCAAGTCGGCCCGTATCAAGGAAAAGCTGGCTCACCGCAACAAGCCCGCCGCCGAATAAGCCGGGCAGCCCCGCGAAAGCCGCCGCCAGCTTTTGCTTGTGGCGGCTTTTTCCATTCTGCGAACGTCATGCACATCGACGATTCCGTCCCTCCAGAAACGGCGCTGTCCAGGCTGCCGAATTTCGATCCGCGCGCGGTGCCGGTGATCGGCATCGACTCGCACCTGCCGGCCGTGCCGCGCGACGCGCTCGCGCCCGATGCGCTGCGGCAGCGTTTTCTCGCGCCCCCCAGCTGGGAGCCGGAAGTCTGGTCCGAGCGCAAGTTCGCTGAGCGCGAGCCGGCGCGGGCCTCGGTGCTGGTGCCGGTGGTCATGCGCGAGCGTCCCATGGTGATCCTGACCGAGCGCACCACGCATCTGTCCACGCACTCGGGGCAAGTCGCCTTCCCGGGCGGCAAGCGCGACGACACCGACACCGACGAGGCGCACACGGCCCTGCGGGAGGCGCAGGAGGAAATCGGCCTGGCGCCCAGCCAGGTCGAGGTGATCGGGCAGATGCCCACTTACACGACCGGGACGCGATTCATCATCACGCCGGTGGTGGCGCTGGTGAAGCCGGACCACCAGCTCACCCTCAATGCCTTCGAGGTGGCCGATGCCTTCGAGGTGCCGCTTGAGTTCCTCATGAACCCGGCGCACCACCACCGGCACGCGCTCGAATGGGCCGGCCACCGCCGGGAGTGGTTCTCCATTTCCTACATGGACGGCAGCACCGAGCGCTTCATCTGGGGTGCCACTGCCGGCATGCTGCGCAACTTCTACCGGTTCCTCAGCGCGTAGCGCGTGCTCGGCGGGCGGCGCCTTTATGATTGCCGCATGAGTTTCTTCGCCATCCTGTTCGCGTTGCTGATCGAGCAGGTGCGCCCCCTGGCGCGGCACAACCCGATCCATGCCGCGTTGCGCAGCTGGGCGCGCTGGGTCAGCCGCAATTTCGACGCGGGCAAGCCGCACCATGGCTGGGTGGCGTGGACGCTGGCGGTGATCCTTCCCTCGCTGGCCGTGCTGGCGGTCCACTGGGCGCTGGCCCTGTTGCTGGGATGGCCCTTTGCCGTGTTGTGGAGCGTCGCCGTGCTGTACGTGACGCTCGGGTTCCGCCAGTTCAGCCACCACTTCACGAATATCCGCGACGCGCTGGACAGCGGCGACGAACCCCGCGCCCGCGAACTGCTCGCGCACTGGCAGCAGGTCGACGCCAGCGAATTGCCGCGCAGTGAAATCGTTCGGCATGTGATCGAGTATTCCGTGCTGGCGGCGCACCGTCACGTGTTCGGCGTGCTGGCCTGGTTCTCGGTGCTGGCTGCTTTCGGCTTCGGGCCGGCGGGCGCCGTGCTGTACCGGATGAGCGAATTCGTGGCCCGCTATTGGCAGCATCGCGCCGCCGCTGCGGCCCAGCCCGCCAGCCCGGCCCTGCAGCACGCCGCTGCTAGCGCCTGGCACGTCATCGATTGGCCTCCCGCGCGCATCACGGCGCTGGCATTCGCAGTCGTCGGCAGCTTCGAGGAAGCGATCGATTGCTGGCGCAACCACGCCCAGCGTTTTCCCAATGACAACGACGGCGTGATCCTGGCGGCCACCTCAGGCGCCGTCAATGTGCGGCTGGGCGGCGAGGCGCTGAAGTCGTTCGCGCCCGGCAGCTCGCAGGGCTTTCGCGCCAGCGGCGCCGCGCCGATGGACGACACCGAGAGCACGCCCGGCCGCGAGGCCGAGGTCGCTCACCTGCGCAGCATCGTCGGCCTGGTGTGGCGCTCGGTCGTCTTGTGGATGGTGCTGCTGGCGCTGCTGACGCTGGCGCGGCTGCTGGGGTAGCCGATGAGCGGGCGAGCCTTCTGGAGCCCGCGCGTGCGCGAGCTGGTGCCTTACGTTCCGGGCGAGCAGCCGCGAATCGCCAACCTGGTCAAGCTCAACACCAACGAGAATCCATACCCGCCGTCGCCGCGAGTGACGGCGGCCATTGCCGACGCGGCAAGCAAGGGCCTCGAGCTCTATCCCGACCCCGAGTCCACGATCCTGCGCGAAACGATCGCGGACTATCACGGCATCGACCCCGGCCAGGTATTTCCCGGCAACGGATCTGACGAAGTGCTGGCCCATTCCTTCTTCGCCTTTTTCCAGCAGGACCGGCCGTTGTTGATGCCGGACGTGACGTACAGCTTCTACCGGGTGTATTGCCAGCTGTACGGCATCCAGGCGCAGTTGCTTGCCGTCGACGAGGCGCTCCAGATCGACGTCGCTGGCTACCGGGGCCGCCGAGCCGGTGGTGTGGTGATTGCCAACCCGAACGCGCCCACCGGCAGTGCATTGCCCTTGACCGCGGTGGAGCAATTGCTGCAAAGCCAGCCCGATTGCGTGGTGCTGGTCGATGAGGCCTATGTGGATTTCGGCGCGGAAAGCGCGATCCCGCTCGTCGACCGCTATCCGAACCTGCTGGTGGTCCAGACCTTGTCGAAGTCCCGTTCGTTGGCGGGCCTTCGGGTCGGCTTTGCGGTGGGTCAGCGGCACCTGATCGAAGCCCTTGAGCGCGTGAAGAACAGCTTCAACTCATATCCGCTCGATCGCCTGGCGGTGGCCGGCGCGGTAGCTGCTTATGAAGACCGCGAACACTTCGAGCAGACACGGCAAACCGTGATGCGAAGCCGCGATGAACTCACTGTGCAGATGTGGCGGCTGGGCTTCGACGTGTTGCCGTCGAGCGCCAATTTCGTATTCGCGCGGCATCCGAAACAGGATGCGGCCGCGCTTGCGGCCCGCCTGCGCGAGCACGGCGTGCTGGTGCGCCATTTCAGCCAGCCGCGCATTGCCCAGTACCTGCGCATCAGCGTCGGCACGCCGGTGCAATGCGATGCGCTGGTGAATGCGCTGCGGCTGCTGATCCCGGCGGACTAGTCAGTACCGCTGCGGCTGCGACAGCTCGGCGAACAGTTCCTTGTAGATGCGGTAACGCGAGGGCGTGATGCGCTCGTCGCCGGCGCCTTCCCCGGTGGCGGCGATGACGCCGCAGCCCGGCTCGTGCAAGTGCGTGCAGTTGTAGAACTTGCAGTTCCCCATGTGCGCCTTGAAATCGGGCATGCAGCCGGCCAACTGCATCGGCTCGATGTGGTTCAGACCGAACTCCTGGAAGCCGGGCGAGTCGATCAGCGCCGTGGTGCGCTCCTTGTCGACCCAGTACCAGGTGGTGCTGGTGGTCGTGTGCTTGCCCGAATTCAAGGCCTGCGAAATCTCGCCCGTGAGCACTGTTGCGCCCGGCACCAGCAGGTTGATCAGCGTGCTCTTGCCGGCGCCCGAGGGGCCGAGCACCAGCGTGGTCTTGCCCGCCAGGTGCTTGAGCAAATGCTCACGGTCGACCTGTCCCGACAACCGCAGGGACAGCGGCAGCACGCCATAGTGCATCTGCTGGTAGGGCAGCAGTCGGGCCCAGGCGCGCTCGAAAGGCTCGACCAGGTCGCTCTTGTTCAGGGCAATGATCGGCGCGATGCGTTCGGCTTCGGCCGCGATCAGCGCGCGAGCCAGCTGGCTCTCGGAGAACTCTGGCTCCGCGGCGATGAGGATCAGCACCTGGTCCAGGTTGGCCGCAAACGACTTGGTGCGGATTTCATCTTGCCGGTAGAACAGGTTGCGGCGGGCTTCGACCTTCTCGATCGTTCCTTCGTCGTGCGAGCCCTGCCAGAGCACGCGGTCGCCGACCACGGCGGCGCTCTTCTTGCCGCGCGGATGGCAGATCAGCCGCTGACCCTCGGGTGTTTCGACGAGGAAGTGGCGGCCGTGGCTCGCCACCACCAGCCCGGGATCGAGCGCAGCGCGCTCAGCCAAGATGCGTCGCCTTCATGCGAGCAGCGCGTCGACCTGCGCGGCGCACTCGAAATCGGTTTCTGAAATGCCCTTGACATCGTGCGTGTTGAAACGCACCACGCAGCGGTTGTAGTGGACGGAGAGCTCCGGATGATGATCCTGCGCGTTCGCGATGAAGGCCACTGCGTTGACGAACGAGATCGTCTCGTAATAGTTCTCGAAGGTGTAGGTCTTCTCGATCGCGACGTCGGCGCCGTCGCCGGCCAGTTTCCAGCCGCTCGTCGCGGACAGCCGCGTGACGATTTCCGTCGCCGTGAGCGCGCGGCGCGGCAGCAGCGACCAGTCCTTCTTCTTGAGCATGGTAGTCATGACGTCATCCGCGCCAGCCGCTCGGAAGCCGGCGGATGCGAGTAGTAGAACTTCACGAAGACCGGGTCCGGCGTCAGCGTGGACGCATTGTCTTCATACAGCTTGAGAAGGGCCGTCGACAGGTCCTGACCGCTGGTCTGCTGCACGGCGTAGGCGTCGGCCTCGAACTCGTGCTTGCGGGAAAGCCGCGCCAGCAGCGGCGAGATGAAGAACGAAAACACCGGCACCACCAGCAGGAACAGCAACAGCGCCAATGCGTCATTGGGGCCGCCCAGGTTCGGGCGCACACCCAGGCCGGCGTAGAACCACGCCTGGGTCGACAGCCACCCCAGCAACGCGAAGCCGGCCAGGCTGATCGCGAACATGCCGGCGATCCGCTTGACGATGTGCTTGTGCTTGAAGTGCCCGAGTTCGTGCGCCAGGACCGCATCCACTTCACCCGGCGACAGCTTGGAAAGCAGGGTGTCATAGAACACTACTCGCTTGGCCGCGCCGAAGCCGGTGAAGTAGGCGTTGGCATGTGCGCTGCGCTTGCTGCCATCCATCACGAACAGCCCCTTGGCGGCAAAACCGCAGCGGCGCATCAGCTCCGTGACGCGGGCCTTCAATGTCTCGTCGTCGAGGGGCTTGAACTTGTTGAACAGCGGCGCGATGAAAGTCGGATAGATCACCAGCAGCAGCAGGTTGAAGCCCATCCACACCGCCCATGCCCACAACCACCAGAGGCTGCCGGCGGCTCCCATCAGCCAAAGGATCAGCGCAGCGATGGGCAGGCCGATTGCCGCGCCCAGCACCGTCGATTTCAGCAGGTCCGCCAGCCAGAGCTTCAGGCTCATCTTGTTGAAGCCGAAGCGCTCCTCGATCACGAAAGTCTGGTACAGCGTCAGGGGCAATTCGACCGCGCCGCTGATCAATGCAAAGGCGGCTATTAAGGCCAGCTGCCGGGCCATGCCGTTGTCCAGCCACCCCGACAACGCGCGGTTCAAGCCATCCAATCCGCCCAGCAGTGTCCACGCGAGCAGGACAGCGGCGCCGAACGCCAGTTCGAGCAAGCCGAACCGGGTCTTCGTGATCGTGTAGTCAGCCGCTTTCTGGTGCGCGGTAAGCGGTACCGTTGCCGCGAAAGCGGCCGGCACCGCATCGCGATGCCGGGCCACATGCCGGATTTGCCGCGATGCGAGCCAGAACTTCACCGCCATTCCGGCGAGCAGGAAACCGGCGAACGCCAGGGTCAATATGTAAGAGGCAGCCATTCACGCCAGTTTAGGCCATCGGCGACAATCGCAAGATGTCAGAAACCGTTTCCGTAACCCCCGCCGCATTGGGCAAGAGCGACCAGAACCTGATCTGGCTGGACTGCGAAATGACAGGGCTCGATCCCGAAGTGGACCGCCTCATCGAGATCGCGGTGATCGTCACCGGCCGGGACCTTACCCCGCGCATTGAAGGCCCGGTACTGGTCATACACCAGACCGACGCGCAGTTGGACAAGATGGATGCCTGGAACAAGGGCACCCATGGCCGCAGCGGCTTGGTCGACAAGGTCAAGGCCTCGTTCATCACCGAAGCGCAGGCTGAGCAGCAAGTCCTTGAATTCGTGGCGCAGTACGCGCCCAAGGGCTCGACGCCCATGTGCGGCAACAGCATCAGCCAGGACCGGCGCTTCCTGGTCAAGTACATGCCCAAGCTCGAAGCTTTCTTCCACTACCGCAATGTAGACGTGAGCACGCTGAAGGAGCTGGCCAAGCGCTGGCGGCCCGATATCTACGCCTCATTCAAGAAGCAGCAGAAGCACACGGCCCTGGCGGATGTGCACGAGTCGATCGACGAGCTTGCACACTACCGTGAGCTCTTCCTCAGGCTGACAGCGGCTGAGCCGTCAACCCGGCCTTGAGTCCGGCTCCCATCCCGCCTCTTGCGGGAAAACCCTGAATGTGCGACAATCATGGGCTTGGCTGCATAGGCGGCCCTCGTGCATCTCCCTTCACACTCGGTTCATTCAACGAATGTTGATACAGCGCCCCAAAGCGCTGCGAACCACCAGAGCCTTCGGGCCTGACAGTCGTTTGATGGTTGATGTTTTTTAACCATTGACGACTCGCTGCCGGCCCCTGGCGGCGAATGCGTGTGAGTAACTCATGACCGACACTTTTGAAGTGCAGGGCGACTTTTCGCCTGCCGAATCTTTCATCGCCGCGCCCATCGGGCTGGACACCGCCGTGGACAGCGTGCCGGCGTTCGTACCCGCCGTGCCCAACGGCTTCCTCAAGATGGGACTCGCGCCCGAACTGCTGCGCGCCGTGGAAGACCTGGGCTTCACCCAGCCGACGCCCGTACAGGAACAGACCATTCCCCTGGCCCTGCCTTCGGATGACGAAGCCGCCGGCTACATCGACCTGATGGTTTCCAGCCAGACCGGCAGCGGCAAGACCGCGGCCTTCCTGCTGCCGGTGCTGCACACCCTGCTCAAGCAGCAGGCCGACGCCGAAGCCAAGGAGCGCGCCGATTTCGAACGTGCCACCGCAGAAGCCGCCGCCAAGGGCGAGCCCGCTCCCAAGCGCCCCAAGCGCAAGGACCCGACCAGCTCGCGCAACTTCAAGGCCGCCACGCCCGGCGCGCTGATCCTGTGCCCGACGCGCGAACTCGCGCAGCAGGTGGCGCATGACGCGATCGACCTGGTCAAGCATTGCCGCGGCCTGCGCGTCGCCAGCGTGGTGGGCGGCATGCCCTACCAATTGCAAATCGCCAAGCTGCAGAACGCCGACCTCGTGGTTGCCACGCCGGGCCGCCTGCTGGACCTGCAGCGCTCGATGCAGATCAAGTTGGACAAGGTTCAGTTCCTGGTCGTCGACGAAGGCGACCGCATGCTGGACCTCGGCTTCGCCGACGACCTGGCCGAAGTGAACAAGCTCACCATCGAGCGCAAGCAGACCATGATGTTCAGCGCCACCTTCGCGCCGCGCATCCAGCAATTGGCCGCGCGCGTGATGCGCCAGCCGCGCAAGATCCAGATCGACAACCCGCAGGAAAAGCACGTCAACATCAAGCAAGTGCTGTTCTGGGCCGATAGCGCCCAGCACAAGCGCAAATTGCTGGACCACTGGCTGCGCGATACGACGATCAACCAGGCCATCGTGTTCGCCAGCACGCAGATCGAGTGCGACGGCCTCGCCAACGACCTGCAACAAGCCGGCTTCGATGCCGTGGCGCTGCACGGCGCTTTGAGCCAGGGCCTGCGCAACCGCCGGCTGATGGCGCTGCGCCAGGGCCAGGTCCAGGTGCTGGTGGCCACCGACGTCGCCGCGCGCGGCATCGACGTGCCCACCATCACCCACGTCTTCAACTACGGCTTGCCGATGAAGGCCGAGGACTATACGCACCGCATCGGCCGCACCGGCCGCGCCGGCCGCGACGGCCTGGCCGTCACGTTCGCCGAGTTCCGCGACCGCCGCAAGATCTTCGACATCGAGGGCTACACCAAGCAGCCGTTCAAGGCCGAAACCATCCCCGGCCTGGAGCCGCAACAGCGCGCCCCGCAGGGCCGTCCGGGCGGCGACTTCGCCGGCCGCGGCAACCGCGAGCACCACTCGCGCGACCGCAAGTTCGGCGGCGCGCCGCGCACGGGCGGCTTCGGCGGCGGCTTTGCCCCGCGTGAAGAGCGCGGGTTCGACCAGCGCCGCAGCAACGAGAGCTATGTGCGCAAGCCCGCGTTCGGCGACTACGCGAACCGTGGTGAGGGCTTCGCGCCGCGCGGCGATTTCGCCCCGCGTGCGCCTTCTTCGTTCGCCAAGCCGGCCAAGCTGGGCAACGGCGGCAAGGTGTTCGTGCCGCGCGACATCAAGAAGCGCCCGTACAAGCCGGCGAACTAGGCCGCCGCGGAGATCGCCCGGCCGGTATCCGGCCAGCGGCGGTGCACGTAAATCCACGCCAGCAATCCGACGGCCATCATCAGCAATGAGGTGGCCGCGATCGCGCGCGTGGAGTGCATCACCAGCGGCGCCACCGCCCCGGCCACCAGGCCGTTGGCAGTCGAGCCGATCACGGCCTGCAGCGACGACGACATGCCGCGCCGCTCCGGGTAGAGATCGAGCACCAGCAGCGTGACCACCGGCACCATCAGTGCCCAGCCGAACGCGAACACCGCGATCGGCAGCAGTGCCCAGCTTGCGGTCGGCGTGAATGTGAAATTCGCGAGCACGTTGACCAGCGACACCACCACCATGATCGTGAAGCCGTAGCGGATCTGCCGCCGCGGCGTGATCCGGCCCGCCAGCCGCCCGCTGGCCCAGGCCCCGCCCATGATGCCCGCGATGGTCAACAGGAAGAACCAGAAGAACTGCGTGGGCGCCAGGCCCAGGTGCTCACCCAGGAACGCCGGCGCGCACAACACGTAGAGAAACATCCCATTGAACGGCACCCCGCTGGCCAACGCCAGCAGCAGGAAGCGCGGGTTCGAACTCAGTTGCCAATAGCCCTGCATCAGGTTGCGCACATTGAAGGGCTGCCGGTGGTCCTCATAAAGGGTCTCGGGCAGCAGCCGGAAATTGGCGGTCCACAGCACGACGCCCACGCCGGTCAGGAACCAGAAGATGCTGTGCCAACCCAGGTGCACGAACAGCCAGCCACCGACGATGGGAGCGATGGCCGGGGCGACGCCGAAGTAGATCGTGACCTGGCTCATCACCTTCTGCGCCTGTGCCGGCGGGAACATGTCGCGGATGATGGCGCGCGACACCACGATACCGGCCCCCGTCGACAGGCCTTGCAGCCCCCGGAAGAACACCAGTTGGCTGATGCTCTGCGACAGCGCGCAGCCCGCGGATGCCAGGGTGAACACCGCCATGCCCCACAGCACCACCGGCCGGCGCCCGAAGCTGTCGGCCAGCGCGCCGTGAAACAGGTTCATGAAGGCGAAACCGAACAGGTAGGCCGACAGTGTCTGCTGCATCTGCACCGGCGTGGCGCCCAGCGCGCTGCCGATTCCCGAGAAAGCCGGGATGTAGGTGTCGATCGAGAAGGGCCCCAGCATGCCCAGCAGGGACAGCAGGACGGCGAGGGCCCAGCGGGGCCCCCGCCAGAGTTGGTCGGCTTGGGGGTTCACAAGCCATCGAGTCTACCGCGATGGGATGTTCAGGCCCCCGTGCCGCTCACGTGTGAATCTCGTAGTTGGAGATGAAGTCCTCGGGCAGCGACGGGCCCCAGACATAGAGCGAATCTTCGGGGGGGTGATCGGCCGCCGGCCACGCGTCGCCGGCCTGCACGAAGTCGATGTCGTAGGAGTACTCCGCGTAGCTGCCCCAGGGGTCGCGGACATAGCGAAAGTAATTGGAGCCCAGCACATGCCGGCCGACGCCCCAGCCCCGGCTGTAGCCGGCGAGCGTCATCTGGTCGGAGCCGAGGCCGACGGCGTCGATAGAGGGAACGCACCAGCTGCTGTGATGAAGCCCGAGCCCCGCCGACTTGGCCAGGGCGATCAGATGGTGGTCGCTGCCATGCGGACTGTGCAGGAAGGCGATCACGCTGCCGCTCTTGTCGGACAAGCGCAGGCCGAGCACGCCTTCATAGAACGCGCGGGCGCTGTCCACGTCGGCGCTGAACAGCAGGATATGCGACAGGTAGAGCGGTCGCACCGCCTGTGCCTTGCCTCGGCTGGGCGCGCGCCCCGCGTTGCGGCATTCGGAGCCGGCCTCTCGCGGCCCCGGCCGCGATGGAGACGATTTGTCGGCGACACGCAATTGAAGCGGCAGGCCATCCGGCCCCAGGATCCAGAGCCCGGCACGATCCGCGCCGCCCGGCGGATCGATGGCCGCGATGTTGCGCTGGGCGAACAACCGTTCGAAGCGCTCCAGATCCTGCGCATGAATGCCCAGGCTCAACCACAGGATGCGCTTGCCCGCCCCGGGCAGGACCCGCGCCCACCGGTGCGGATGCCCGTACGTGTACAGCGCCAGTGCGCCGTCTTCGTCGCGCACGTCCAGGCCGAAGCTCGTGTAGAAGTGGCGCGCTTGTTCCAGGTCGGGCACGCAAAAGACAAACTCGTCGACGGAGTGCACCGCGAGAACTTCGGCAGTCGTCATGTCGTTCCCCTTTCTCAGATGACCTGCTGGCGCTGCGTGCCCAGCGGCCCGGCACTGAGCGTCATCACATCGCCGCGGCGGAGGTACTGCGGCGCCGGCTTCATTCCCAGGCCGACGCCCTCCGGCGTTCCGGTGATGATCACGTCGCCGGGAAGCAAGGTCATGAACTCGCTGAGATACGAGACGATCTGCGCCACCGGGAAGATCATGTCCGCCGTGCTGCTGCGTTGCCGCGTCTCGCCATTGACCGCAAGTTCCAGGGGGACGTCTTGCGGGTCCGGCAATTCGTCGCAGGTCACCAGCCAGGGACCGATCGGGCCGAAGCCGTCGAAGCTCTTGCCTTTGCCCCATTGGCCGTTGCGCTTGATCTGCCAGTCGCGCTCGGACACATCGTTGGCCAGGCAATAGCCGGCCACGTGGGCCAGCGCCTGTGCGGCCGAAACCCTCTTGGCCTGCGTGCCGATGACCACCGCGAGTTCGATCTCCCAGTCACCGGCCTCCGATCCTGTCGGCAACTCCACGTCGTCGTTCGGCCCCGCGATGGACGTCAGCGCCTTGGTGAACACCACCGGCTCCTTCGGAATCTCCATCCCGGATTCCTGGGCGTGCTTGCGGTAGTTCAGGCCGATGGCGACGAACTGCCGAGTCCTCGCCAACGGCGCGCCCAAGCGCGCGCCCTTCGGCACGCGCGGCATGCGCGACAGATCGATCGCCGCCAAGGCTTGCAGCTTTGCCGGTGACAGCCAATCGGGCGTGAAATCCGGGACCAGCAACGACAGATCGCGCGCCTGGCCCTCGGCGTCCAGCGCGCCTGGTTTTTCCTGGCCCACCGGGCCGTGACGCAAGAGCTTCATTTGACGAGTTCCTTGGCGATGGCTGGATCCCAGGCGCCGTCGACCAGCACGAACAGCATCCGGCATGGACGGCCCGAGCGATTGGCCCAGGCGTGGTTCGTACCTCGCTGCACCACCACGCTTCCCGCAGCCAGTTGCACCTCCGAATCGTCGAGCACGAGCGTGACCTCGCCCTCGATGACGACGCCGTAGTCGACGGACTGGGTGCGGTGCATCAGCGGATGCGGCGAATCCGCCTTCACGGTGGAGGCGGCGGCATCGCCGGTCTGGGCGAACGCCTCGCCCACCTTCCTGGCGCCGTGGGCCAGGAAGTCCGCCGTGTCCGGCGGCACGTCGACAAAGCGGAAGCGCGTGCCCTGTTTGCCTGGGGCGAGCGCCAGTGCGCCCAGCGTGGGGTCGGGCCCGTTGTCGATGGGCGCCGGGCTGCCGGCGGTGCTCCACACTTCGTGGAACACAGTGCCGGGAATGGCGGCGAGTTCGACCACTGTAGGCAGCGGCCCGTCCGAGCTCACGATGGCCTTTCCATGCACATCGTGGCCGGTCACGACGCGGTGGATCGCGGGGAATGAGGAGTTCACCATGGTCACGCGCCTCGATGGGTGTAGCTGTAGAGCGGGTCTTGCGCGCCGCGCTCGCCGAACAGAAACGGCGCGGCCGGATGTCTTTCCCAGAACTTGGTGGTTTCCGGGTCCATCCGGCTCCAGTCGAAGATGACGTCGCGGTGCGCGATGGCCCAGCGTCCTTCGCGCTTCTCGAACTTGTCCAGGTAGCGCCCGCCGATGGTCGCGTCGGTGCCATCGGTCATCTGGCACCAGGCGACGTGGTAGGACTCGACGAAGGCATGGTCGGCGTCCTTGAAATCGCACAGGACGTTGGTGATCATGTGCATCATTCCCTTGATCGGCGAGCCGGGCTTGGGGCGGGTGAACGACACGACGTCGATGAACTCGGCCGCGGGTCCGTCGAATTCGCCGTGCCGCTCGGTCGCGCCCGGGTGGTAGCAGCTGTGGGCGAGCTCGGCGTCCGAACGGTCGCCTGCGCGGGCGCGCCGATAGAGGACCTCGGCGATTGCCTGCTTGGCTAGCAATTGCTGGATGGGATCCATGGTGGCTTCCTTCTCTTGATACGAAATCGGCATGGCCGTTGGAGGCAGGCTGCCGCGTGTTGCGCTGCCGGCGTCATAGAGCGGGTCTTCGGACGTCCGTTTGCCGATGAGTGCGGCCGGCTGCGTTTCTGGATTCCAGAACGGCCGCGTCGTGGGCATCACGCGCGACCAGTCATAGACGATGTCGCGATGCTGGATCAGCCAGCGCCCGCCGTGTTTGCGGAATGTGTCGAGATAGCGCCCGCCGATGTGAAAGAAGATCCGCCCATCGCCCTGCGCGTACGTCTCGTGGGCAACGTGGTAGCTCTCGACGAACACGTCGCCGCCAGCCCGGAATTCGAACAGCGCGTTGCCGACGATGTGGAGCTTGCTGAAGCACTCGGGGCCTTTCTGCCGCGCGACTTCCAGGCTGTCGATGAAGCCGTGCATCAGCCACTGGTAGGTCCCGTGGTTGTCGGTGCCGTCCTCGGGATGGCAGGCCTTCATCAGGGCCGCGTCGTAGCGGTCGGCGCCGCGCGCACGGGCACGTAGCAGGTCGAGAATCTCCTGCTTCACCACGTATTGTTCGAGCGCTTCGTTCATTCGGTCCTGATGTTGTTGTCCTTGACCACCTTGGCCCAGGCCCTGACGTCCTCGACCAGGAATTTCTGGAAATCGGCCGTTGTTCCGCCGGCCGGGATCAATCCGGCGTCATGCAGCATGGCGCGAAAGTCCGGCGCATCGATGATTTTCCGGGACAAGGCATTCAGCGCGGTGATTGCCTGGGCAGGCGTGCCCTTGGGCGTGAAAATGCCGTGCCACGAGCTGCCGGCGAAGCCGGGATACGACTCCGCGACCGTCGGAATGCCCGGCAGCGCCTCGATCCTCTGGTTTCCCGTGATCGCCAGCGCGCGAAGCCGGCCCGATTTGACTTGCGGTATGGCCGTGGTGCTGGCATCCATGGTGACGTCAAGCACGCCGCCATGCAGGTCGCTGATGGCGTTGGTCGCGGCCTTGTACGGCACCTGCAGCATCGAGATGCCCGCCCTGTTCATCAGCATCACCAGTGCCACTTGCGAGAACTGCCCCACGCCATAGTGGCCGAAGCTCAAGGCCCCGGGCTGGGCCTTTGCCGCCGTCACCAGATCGGCCAGCGTCTTGATCCTGGAGTTGGCCGAGACGACGATCACGAAGGGAACGGAGCAGATCCGGGCGACCGGCACGAAGTCGTCCGGCTTGTAGGGCAGCTTGTCGTAGACGAGCGGGTTGATCGACATCGCGACGCTGGTGTACAGGAGGTTGTAGCCGTCCGCCGGCGCCGCCGCGGCGAATTGGGTGCCGATGATCGTGGCGGCGCCCACCCGGTTCTCGACGACGACCGGCTGGCCGGTGGCCTTGGTGACCCGATCGCCCCAGACACGGCAGATCACGTCGACGCCGCCGCCCGCGCCCAAAGGGACGACGACACGGATCGGCTTGGCCGGGTATTTGCCCTGGGCGGCGGCCAGCAGCGGATGCGCGGCGCATCCCAGGCTGGCCGCATAGCCCAGCAGCGAACGGCGGGACAGAGGGTTGGGGGGCATGGCGTCTCCGGGTAGTTGAGTGTGCGTCAGAAGGCGTGCGAGAGGCCAACTTCGAGGCCGGTGGAAGTGCGGCCGGCGAAGTTCGCGAAGGTCACGGCCGGTCCGCCCGGCAGCGACAGAAACGAGTGGCCGTGGTTGGAAAGGCGCGCCACGGTGGTGTACAGCGTGGTGCGCTTGGACAAGAAGTACTGGTAACCCAGGACCCACATCGTTGCGCTGTCCCCGTCGATGGAACCGGCCGTGGTGCCGGGCGCCAGATTGACGGTGGCCGTGCCGGACATCTTGCTCCTGCCGTACCAGCCCTGCAGGTTGCCCGAGGGCAGGGGAACGGTGGCGGCGATGAAATAGTTGTTCTGCTTGCTGGTGTCGGCCTTGAACTGGCGCCACGCCCCGGCCAATTTGACGGGTCCGAAGTTGTAGCTCACGTTGGCGTCCGTGTCGAGCTCCCGGCTCACCGGCCCGGCGGCGACCACTTGCGCGCGCGACGTCGAGCGCGAAAACGCCGCCGTGAACGGGCCGCCGGCGTTGTAGCCGAGCCGGTACAGGCCCTGTTGCGCCGCGCCGGTGGAAGTCAGGGCGTCTTCGCGAAACGCGTAAGCCAGCACGCCGAAGAAGCCGCCGACATTGGGGCTGAAGTACTGCACCATGTTGCGCGAGTAGAAGGTGGTGGTCTCGGTGTTGCTGACCCCGCCGAACACCGCGCGCAGCGGGCCGTTCTGCGTGGTGTTGAACAGGTTGCCGGCGCTGCCCATGCCGATGCCGTACCAGGGGTCGTTTTCGAACCAGGTGACGTAAGTCGGGTTGAGGTCCAGGCCCAGGCGCACGGTGCCGTAGGCCTTGTTGCCGAGCTCGACATAGGAGCCGCGGTTGAAGAATTGGCTGGTTACGGTGGTCGAACCGGCGGTGCCGGTGTCGGCGCCTACCGCGGCTTCGAGCTTGAAGCCCGCGAACATCCCCCCGCCCAGGTCCTCCGTCCCGCGAAAGCCCAGGCGGCTGGTCCGATAGCCGCCGCTGGCCACGGAGTTGATGGTGCCGACGCCGCTGTTGTCCACGTGCCGCACGCCGACGTCGACGAATCCATAGATCGTCACCGAGGATTGTGCGTGGGCGGTCGCGGCAAAGGCGGCGCAGATGGCCGCGAGCAATGTGCTTGTCTTCATGGTTTTTCCTTGAGGGTCAAAGGGAGGGTGAGGGGTGCGCGGGGGAGAAAGTCTTCGGAAGCGAAGCCGGTGTCGGCTGCGGCACGGCGGTGCGCGCCGCATTCATCACCATCGCCAGCAAGGTGTAGTAGCCGTTGATGCCGACCAGGTCGACCACGCCCCGTTCACCGAAGCGATCCACGGCGAGGGCCCAAGTGGCATCGGAGATGCCGCGACGGCGGTGAAGTTCGACGCAGAAGTCGTGCACCAAGGCCTCGTCTTCGCGCATCGAAGGGGGCCGGTGGCCCTGCGCGATCGCGTCCACGGTCTGGCCGGCGATGCCTTCGCGCAAGGCGATGGGTGTGTGGATGGCCCACTCGACCGGCTGCGCCCACTGGCGGGCCGTGACGAGGATGGCCAGTTCCGACAGGCGCTGGCCGATCGCGCTGCGATAGCGCAGGTATTCGCCCATGCGCTGGACGTGGCCCATCAGCTCCGGGCTGCGCAGCAGCGGGACAAAGGGCGAGACCAGGGCCCCGCGCGGGCCATCGATGATCTCCTGCGCGTACCGGCGCTGCTCGTCGGTCCATTGCTCCCGCGGCAGCGGTGGGAGGCGGTCAACTTGCATGGGCACCCTCCGGCGGACAGCCCGCCAGGCAGTCCGCGAAGGCCCGGCACACCTCGTCGTTGGCGCGGCGAGCCGAGGCGGAAGCCTGGAAAAAGCCCAGGAAGGGATGGAACATGTCCGCGAAATGGCGGACATCGACCGGCACGCCGGCATCGCGCAGCAGCCCGGCGTACGCCAGGCCCTCGTCGCGAAGCGGGTCATGCCCGGCGACGGCAACCACCGCGGGCGGCAGGCCGGCGAAACTGCGCGCGCACAGGGGCGAAGGCGGGAACGCGTTCGAACGCGCCGCCTTGGCGCCCATGTACAGGCGCGAGATGTCGCGCAGGTCCGAAGGCGCGAGCATCGGGAAATCGGTGCGGCGCGCCTCGATCCGCGCCACATCGCGCGCCACGTCGACACCCGGAACGACCAGCAGCTGCGCGGCCAGGTGTACGCCGCGATCGCGCAGCATGAGCGCCGCGGAGGCGGCGAGATTGCCGCCCGAGCTTTCGCCGGCCACCGCGACGCGCGAGGCGTCACCGCCCAGCCGGGCGGCATTGCGCACCGCCCACAATGCGGCCGCCAGCGCGTCGTCGTGCGCCGCCGGGAAGGGATGCTCCGGCGCCAGCCGGTACTCGACGGAGACGACCACTGCCTCCACGTCACGGCACAGCTTGCGCACGACGTCGTCCCAGAGCTCGACACTGCCCAGCACGAATCCACCGCCGTGAAAGAAGACAACCGTGGGCAACGTCGCCCACGCGCCGATTGGCCGGTAGATGCGCACCGGCACGAGCAGGCCGCCGTGCTCGGCGATCGAGTCCTCGATCGACCCCACCACCGGCCGCAATGAGCGGGCGCGCGAAGCGGCCACGGCGCGGCGCATGCGCTCGCGCGCCTGCTCCGGCGTGCCGGAGAACGGCGGCGGCGCATGGTTGGCGCGCATCGCCGCGACGATGGCCGCGAGTTCGGGGTCCAGCGGGCAGCCGGCGTCCGAGTCGTTCATGCCGGCCTCGGGCCATGCGGGTGTGAAATGTTGCGCGTGGCCCATGGCGTCACCGCTGCAGCCACCGGGCCAGCTGCGCCTCGACCTGGCCGGGCTGCGCGATCTCGTTGCTGGCCCAGGCCACGTAGGCATCGGGCCGCACCAGCAAGGCCTTCACTCCCGCCATCGAAGACGGCTGCCGGCCCAGCCGGACCTGCATTACATTGACCGGCAGCCCTGTCAGGTCAACGCGGGCAAACTGCTCGCTGAAGCCCTCCAGGTCGAGCAGCAGGAAGCGCCGGTCGCGCAGCAGCTCCGCGATCCTCGAGCAACGGCCCTCAAGCGTGACCAGGTCGAGGTCGGGAACGCGATGGCCGGCCAGCGGATGGCTGCCGGCCTCGCTGGGATACGGCTGCTCCAGCCCGCACAGCTCGAGCACCAGCTTGCGCTGGACGTCTGGCAGCGGAATGATGTGCTCGGCCAGGCGCCGCTTCATCGTCACGCCGTCGGGGTCGAAGTTGAACTGCAGCACGCATTGCGCCTTGACGCTCTCCAGCAGCGACCGCATGACGGGCAGGCGTTCGCCGTTGTAGGAGTCGAGCGTGGCCTCGTCGGCCAGGCCGTTCACCACGTTGGCCAGCTTCCAGCCCAGGTTGAAAGCGTCCTGCAGGCAGAAGTTCATGCCGACGCCGCTGGCTGGATAGTGGATGCGTGCCGACTCGCCCACCAGGAAGACCCGGCCCTTGCGCAGGCTGTCCACGGCGCGCATCTGGTCGTCGAAGCGAGAGGCCCAGCGGTAGCCGCGAATGCCGTAGTCGGTGCCATGCACGTCGCGGATGCATTGCAGCGCTTCCTCCAGCGTGACGGGCTCGTCCTTCGGCGCGAGCCGGCGGTCGCGATGGACGATGTTGAAGCGGGTGATGCCGTCGCCGAACACGTAGCCGCGCACCCAGCCCATCTCGTTGTCGACATTGATGCGACCGCCGGGCCACGGCGCTTCCAGCTCGGCATCGATCACGATGCCGCGGAACGTCCCCGAGTGGCCATCGAACGGAAACCCGGCGGCGCCGCGCACGGTGCTGCGGCCGCCGTCGGCGCCGACCAGGTAGCGCGCGCGCAGGGTCGACGGGTTGCCCGATGCGTCGGCCACCTCGACGGTCACGCCGTCGCCGTCTTCGGTGAACGACCTGACTTCGGCGCCGCGCCGGACCTCGGCGCCGCTTTCGATGGCCCACGCCCAGAGAATCTCTTCCGTGAAGTTCTGGGGCAGCCCCAGCGTGAAGCCGAACCGCGTTTCCAGGTAGCGCCACTCGATCGGATGGAACCCGGCCCAGATGTGCGAGGGGCGGAACGGATAGGGCGCGATCTCGCGCGTTTTGTCGATGAAGCGATCGGCGATGCCGCGCGCGTCGAACAGCTCCAGCAGGCGCGGCAGCAGCGTGCCGGCGCGGGACTGGACGCCCTCGGTGCGGCGCTCCAGCACCAATGTCCGCACGCCCGAGCCGGCCAGCTCGGCCGCCATGGTCAGGCCAGACGGCCCGCCACCCGCAACGATCACGTCCCACGACTGCATCTTGTCTCCACCTGTTTGATGCGGATCATCTGGGCCGGCGATCAATCTGTAAAATTCATTGTTCAAATGCGTTAGATTTGTCCCGTAAATATGGAGGCCTCCATGCGCTTCGAAAAACTCGATCTCAACCTGCTGGTGGTGCTCGACACGCTGCTGGCGACGCGCAGCGTCAACCGCTCGGCGGAAAAGCTGTTTCTCAGCCAGCCGGCGACCAGCCTTTCGCTGCGGCGGCTGCGCAACTACTTCGACGACGAGCTGCTGCAGCCCGTGGGCAAGACGCAGGTGCTGACGCCGCTGGCCGCCGAACTGGTCAAGCCGGTGCGCGATGTGCTGCTGCAGGTGCAGGCCATCACGCGGGCGCGGCCCACGTTCGATCCGGCCACTTCGGCGCGGCGCTTCAAGATCGAATCGTCGGACTATGTGATCAGCGTGTTGCTGTCGGATGTGGTGCGGCGCGCCGCAAGCCTGGCCCCGCTCATGACTTTCGACCTGCGCACGCGCAGCCCGCAGACGTCCGAACACCTGGAGGGCGGCGAAATCGAACTGCTGATCTCACCGGAGTTCGCCGTGGTCCCGGGACACCCGTCCGAGACGCTGTTCGAAGACGGGTTCTCGTGCCTGGTGTGCAGCGACCGTTTCGGCAAAGGCGAGGCATTGACCGCCGACCGCTACTTCACGGCGGCGCACGTTGGCGTCGAATGGGGCAGCGGACGCCTCGTCACGTACGACGCGCGCCTGATCGCAACGGGCACGCGCGTGCGCAGGCAGGACGTGATCGCACCCTCGTTCACCCTGGTGCCGGAACTGCTGGTGGGGACCGCGCGCGTCGCGACCATGCCGACGCGGCTGGCGCACCAGATGGCGCTGCGGTTTCCCTTGCGGGTGTTGAGGTGTCCGATCAAGATACCGCGCTTCGCGGAGAAGTTGCAGTGGCACCGCTACCAGGAGAGGGACCCCGCGATCACGTGGCTGCGATCGCTGCTGCGGGAAGCGGCACTCTCGTTGCCGGCGGAGCCGGAGCAAGCCGCGCCCCGGTCCGCGACGGCGAAACGGAAACCGGCGAGAAAAGAATGATTTGCATAAGCCCAATCGCGCGCGTCCGCGGCTAGGGTTTTCACCATCACGCATCGTTTAGTTCCCATGAATATCATGTGGAACTGCATCATGTATTAGCGATCAATGCGCTAGCGTACGACATGGGAGCGCCTCCATCGGCAATCCTGATCGACGCCGGTTGGCATTGTCGGCTTGTCTGCCGCAGCGCCGGCACGTTCGCGATGCCCGTACCCATCAACAGGAGACAACAGGTCATGACATCAGGCAGCAAATTGGCATCCAGCATGGTCGCCGTGGCGGCAGTAACAACGGCGATCGTCGCATGCGGTGGTGGCAACAGCGCCCCGGCCCCAGTCCCCGCCCCGCTCGACGCCGTCCAGGCGTGTAGTTCCCTCACCGGCCAAACAATTGCAGGCGCGCGGGTGACGTCCGCCAGCGTGGTGGCCGAGACGGCCACGGTCCCGAAATACTGCAATGTCGCCGCGACGATCGAGCCCGCGCTGAATCTGGAACTGCGCATTCCCAACAGTTGGAACGGAAAGCTGCACTATGGCGGCGGGGGCGGATTCAACGGCTTCATTCAGCAAATCTATGATGCCGCCGGCGGCGGCACCGATCTGGACAACCACGGCCTGAACCTGTCCGCCCTCAAGCAGGGCTACATCAACGTCAGCAGCGATGGCGGCCATAAGGGGAAGATCCCGACGGCCGAGGCCGTGGATGCGTCCTGGGTCCCAGGCAACGCGGCGGCGGAGAAGCTGTACGCAGGGGACGCCATCCCCGCAGTGGCAGCGGCTGCCGTGGAAATGATCAGGAAAGCCTACGGTGCGGCGCCGAGCCGGTCGTACTTCGAAGGCTGCTCGAACGGCGGGCGGGAAGCCCTGATCAGCGCCCAGCGCTACCCCGACCTCTTCGACGGGATCATTTCCCGGGCGCCGGCTTCGAACTTTGTCGCATCCGTCGGCTCCTTCCAGACGAACATGAAGGTCACGGTGCTCAACCCGACGCTGAATTTCACGCCTGCCAAGGTCGCGCTGCTTTCCAACGCGGTGCTGGCCGCTTGCGACGGCCTTGACGGGGTGGTTGACGGCCTGGTCTCCAACCCCGCGGCTTGTACCTTCACCGCAGCAACCGCCCGCACCCAACTGCGTTGCACCGGTGGTGCCGATACGGGTGACACCTGCCTGTCCGACGCACAGCTCGCGGTGGTGGATACCTGGACCTCACCCAAGACCTTCGCCGGGCGGTATACGACGCCCGGCTGGCCGCTGTCAGGCAACGAGAAGGCGACGGACAACTGGGATACCTGGCTGTTCGGGGGCAAGCAGTTCGCGTTCCAGTATGGGGCGATTTCCGGCTTCATCCAGAAGGACCCGACCACGGGACCGCTTCCCCCCATGGACGCAACCGCGGTGAATACCCTGTTCTTTGACTTTGACGCTCCGGCCAGCGCCGCCGGGCTCGCGGGCTTCTCGGCGACCGGCGACGCGTTGAATGCCGACCTTCGGCCCCTCGCCAGCAAGGGCCGAAAGCTGATCATGTGGCACGGAGGCGCGGATCCGGCGCTGAGCGTGAAGAACACGACGAGCTATTACCAAAGCGTGGTTGCCGCTGTCGGCGGTCAGGCATCCGCCGACGCCTTCGCTCGGTACTACATCGCACCTGGCGTCAACCATTGCCATGGCGGCGCGGGGGCCGACAAGTCCGACCTCCTGAGCGCCCTGGACACTTGGGTGACCAACGGCACGGCGCCGGCAACGCTCTCGGCGGCAAAGACCACGAGTGGTGTGACCACCTTCACGCGGCCGCTGTGCGCCTATCCGCTCTACCCACGCTATGTCGGGCCTGCAAATGACGCGAACGCAGCGAAGGTCGCCGCGAACTACAGCTGCGTCACGCCTTGAGCGACACGGCCCGGTCAACCATTGGAGGCAATAGGCCGCGAAGCGCGGATGGTCACGCTTGGGGCGGACCGGGCGGAAGTGTTCTTCGGGGAGGAAGAGCGTGAGTTCGAGGCGCCGGTCCGGCAAACGGCCGGATCAAAATGGATCAAGGGTACCCGATAATACTGCACTAGCTTACGATAAGCTACAGTATGATGTATCAGATCTGAATCACTCTTGCTGTTGAAATGCTGGGCAATGACAACCAATTCCGCGATTCGCGTTGAACTTCAAGATGGTCTTGCGACGGTTACGCTGACGCAGCCGGATCGAGGCAATCCCTTCGACGACGCATTCACTCGCGAGTTCAAGCAGGCGTTCTGCGACCTCTGGGATGTGAATGGCCTGCGTGCCGTTCTGCTGTGCGCAGAGGGACAGAATTTCAGCTTCGGCGGCGATCTGAAATCGTTCTACCCGCAGCGCGCCGAACTCGCCCCGCTCGTGCGGCGGTGGACGGCGGACCTCCACATGGGCCTGCAGCGCGCCTGGCAGCTGCCCGTGCCCATCGTCGCAGCCGTTCAGGGCTTTGCGATGGGTGGGGGCGTGGCCCTGGTCGCCGGCTGCGACTACATCATTGCAAGCGAATCCGCGAAATTCGGCTCGGCGTTCGCGCAGCTGGGATTCAGTTGCGACAGCGGCTCCTCCATCACCCTCACAGCGCGAATGGGCGCGGCACGCGCCCGTCGCTTCGTGCTGTTCGCCGAGGTCCTGGCAAGCGAGGAAGCCCTTCGCGCCGGCCTGATCGACAAGGTTGTCTCCGCGGAAAGCGTCCAGGACGAGGCGCAGGCATTGGCGCGGCGCCTCGCGCAAGGCCCGACCCTCGCGTATGGGCAGATCAAGAGGCTGTTTCTGCGGGCCGGCAGCGCCCAGCTGCAGGGCCAGCTCGAGGATGAGGCCCTCGGCCTCGCACAAGTCTCCTCCACCGCCGATGCCCAGGAGGGCATTGCAGCGATGGTCGAGAAACGAAAGCCTGTCTTTCGAGGACGCTGACCGCGCCTACGCAGCCAGCACCTGTCGTTCACCACAAGAGGAGACTCACATGCTTAGACGCACATTGATTACGGCAGCTGCCGGAGCAGTTGCTTTGCCCGCATGGGTCAAGCGGGTTGAGGCCGCGCAAGGCGAGGTAGGTGCCAAGGAAATCGTCATCGGCCAGAGCGCGGTCCTGAGCGGCCCGCTGGGCCCGGTTCTGAAAGGTTTCGCCGCAGGCGCAGAAATGGCCTTCGAAGCCGCGAACGCTCGGGGCGGCGTGTACGGCAGGAAGATCAAGTACATCTACTTCGACGACGAGCTCAAGCCAGACCGCACCGTCGCCAACCTGAAGACGCTCATCAGCGAGCACAACGCATTCGCGTTCTTTGGCGCCATAGGCACCGGCAACATCGCCGCGGCGATACCTGTGCTGCAGGAAGTGAACGCCCCCATGATCGGCAGCTACGCGGCTTCCGACTCGGTGCGTGCGAAGGGCGTGGGAACCGTGTACTTCGTCAGGGCCGGCTACGGCCGCGAAGCTGAGCACCATGTCCAGCACCTCACATCCATTGGAATCAACCGCATCGCCCTGGCGCACCTGGCCAACCCGGGTGGGGAAGAAGTGCTCACCGCCGTCCGTGCCGCCATCAAGGCCAAAGACCCGGGTTCGGACCTCGTGGAGGCCGTCGCGGTAAAGCTCGATGGCACCAATGCGGCCGAAGCCGGTGCCACGCTCGCGAAGAGCAAGGCACAGGCCGTCGTCATGTTCGCCGCGGGCGCGCCCGTGGTGGAGATGATCAAGTCGGTGCAGGATGGCGGCGGTCGGCAGATCTTCTACGGCATGTCGACCGTGGCCGGCGATGTTGTGATGAAGGCGTTGGGTGATCGGCTGCGTTCCGGCCTGGCGGTGTCGCAGGTCGTCCCGTACCCCTGGAGCGAGTCCGATCCCGTCGCGCGCGAATTCCGCCAACGCAGCACGAAGACCAATCTTCCGGTGAGCTACTACACCTATGAAGGCTACGTCAACGGACTGGTGTTGGTCGAGGGGTTGCGCCGCGCAGGGAAGACACCGACGCGAGCCAATCTGCACACGGCCATGCAGTCTTTCAAGGCCAAGGTAGGGGGGATGGACCTCGACTTCACCGGCGGCTCGACTGCGGGCTCCAAGCTCGTTGAAATGGTCCACGTGCGCGGAGACGGACGCTACGTACGGTGATCGAAACCCATGCTCACTCCACAAGACGACCTGATCGGGCACCAGCTGCCCACCACTTTCGATCAACTCGACAACAGCGACCCGGCCTGGATGGAGCGCCTGTGGTACACGGGCCATCCCACACCCGTGGGCGACGTTCTGTTCGACATCGGGCTGGGCTATCACCCGAATCGGAACGTGATGGACGCCTTTGCAGGGGTGGCCGTGCCAGGCCGCCAATGGAATTTCCGGTGCTCCCGCCAACTTCGTCCGGACCCGCTAGCCACTGCTGTGGGTCCGCTGTCCATCCAGGTGAAAGAGGGCTTGCGCCGCCACCGCCTTGTGCTTGAACCCAATGATTCTGGGATCCGCTTCGATATCGAATTCGAAGCCCAGCTCAACCCGCACGAGGAAAAGGCCCACTTGAGGCGGCGAGAAGGGCGTGTCACTGAAAACATGGCGCGTGCACAGCAGCTGGGCCGCTACAAGGGCTGGCTGGAATTCGATGGCCGGCGCGTCGAGATCGACCAGTGGATGGGACAGCGGGACCACTCGTGGGGCGTACGCGCCGAGATGCGAACTGACGAGTCCTCACCACCGCTCACCTTCTATCCCCCCTTCTTTTACTGCTGGGTCACCGCCCAGTTCGCCAACCGGGGGTTGCATGTCTTCTTCAAGGAGCGCGCGCCAGGCGACAAGATTTACCTGTCGGGCGAGGAGGTCTTCGCGCTGGGGACCAGGGCGTCGAGCCGTAACCAGCTGGCGGATGTGCGGCACGAGGTTCGGTGGCACGACGATCCGCGCGGCCAGTCGATGGCCGGCGCCAGCTTCGACCTGCGGTTCGCCGATGGAAAGGAACGCCGCATCGAGGTGCGGACGCTGCCCACCCGTTACTTCCTCAAGGGCGGTCTCTACGGTGGCCTGGACGGCTGGTTCCACGGTGATGACAAAGGCAGGTTGTTCATGGCGCACGAACAATGGGACCTGGGTGACCCCACGGTACGCAGGAAGGCGCGCACGCTTGCCGACCAGGTGATCGAGGTGCGCGATGGCGACGAAGTCGGCTGGGGCATCATCGAATACGGCGTCGGCAGGGACTACGCCCTGTACCCGTCGGTACAGAGTCATCCGCCGATCTGAGCCGCGCCAACTAGTAAGTTGACGTACCGTAAATTACGTATATCATTCACTGGTGAACTACATGTGAATGATCATGCACGGACGAGAACGACTTAGCTCGCTGGAGCGCAGCACACCCATCATGGAGCGGGCGCTGCCCGCCATTCCCATGACCGAGACCGTCATGGTTCGGCTCATCCGCACCTGTGTGATGGGAATGGGAAGTTACTTCGAACCGGTCTTTCGCGACATGGGAATGAACGAGTACGCATTCCATGTCCTGTGTCTGCTGCTGGCCTCCGAGCATGGCGCAGCCTCGCCGAGCGAGCTAAGCGACCTGGCGGGCACGAGCCGGGCCAACATGACGCGCATCCTCGACCAGTTGATCGAGGATGGCCACGTGTCACGCGCCGCTGCCCCTCGTGATGGGCGCCGCTCCATCATCCGCATCACGCCAACCGGCCGCAATGCCGCGTTGCAGGCGGCGCCGAAGATGGCCGAGCCCCTCGCGCGCGCATTCTCCGGCCTGAACGAGGATGAGCTCGATGCGTTGGGGCGCCTCCTGCGCAAGGTGATCGTGTCCTTCGACCAGCACGCACTCCCCCTGCGCGCCGCCGCCTGAGCGACTTACCTGTCCCGTCCCTCCCCACCCATGGATGCCTGAATCATGCCCAAAGTTCTCTACGAAAAGCGCAACGAAGTCGCCTACATCACGCTCAACCGCCCGGAAGTGCACAACGCGATCGACGTCGAGACGCACGAACTGCTCCGTCAGGTGTGGGAGGACTTCAGGGACGACCAGGACATGCGAGTGGCGATTCTCACCGGGGCGGGCGATGAAGCCTTTTGCGCGGGCGCCGATCTCAAGACCCATGTTCCCGAGTGGGACAACGTCGGGCCCATGCTGGCCCGAAGCAAACTGCAGGACGGCTTCGCCGGCGGAATCACGCGCGGCCTGCATCGTATCTACAAGCCCGTGGTGGCAGCGCTGAACGGATGGACGGTGGGCGGCGGTCTGGAACTCGCGCTCGCCTGCGACATTCGCGTCGCCTCCGAGCGGGCGAAGCTGGGGTCTTTCGAGTTGCGACGCGGCATGCACCCCGCAGACGGAGGCATCGTCCGCCTGGTCAACATCGCCGGCGCCGGCATCGCGCTGGAGCTCGAGCTGACCGGCGAGCCGATCGACGCCCAACGCGCTCTCGCGGCCAACATCGTGTCGCGAGTGGTACCGCACGATCAGCTGATGGCGGTCACCGAAGACCTGGTGTCCCGCATCCTCAGAAACGACCGCCGCGCCGTCGAGTCGGCCAAGGAGACGATTCTCGAAGTCATTGGCCGCCCGCTGGACGACCAGCTCAAGCTGGAGGCGCTGCTGGGCTACGCCATCTGCGGTGATAACCCCGAAATTCGCAAGCGCTCAGCCGACTTTTTCAGCAAAACGGACCCTGGTCGCGTCGGCAAGACAAGCACCGCACTGTGAGCACTCCATGCTGCTGACCGAAGAGCAGAAACTCCTGCGCGACGCGGCGCGGCGCTATTCGCGCGAGCGTCTGTTGCCGGCCTATGGGCAACGGGAGAAGGCCGGGAAATTGGAGCCCACGCTGCTGCGGGAGCTCGGCCAAATGGGTCTGCTTTGCGCCGACCTCCCGCAGGAGCTGGGGGGGATGGGCCTGAGCGGCACGACGGCAGGCCTGATCATCGAAGAGTTGTCCTATGGCGACTTCAATGTGGGCTCGGTCGCTGTCGTGGCGACGCTGGTCGCGGCGATCCTCGCGCGCAACGCATCGCCGGAACTGGCGAGACGCTGGGTGCCGGCGATGGTTCGAGGCGAGGCGACGGTGGCGTTGGCCATCACCGAACCCCGAGGAGGATCCGACGCTGCCAACATGCAACTGCGGGCACGCAGAGACGGTGAAGCCTTCGTCCTGAATGGCGAAAAGACCTCCGTAACGTTTTCGGCCACCGCGGATGCGTTCGTGGTCTTCGCGCGCACCGGCCGGCCGGAAGACGGCGCTCGCGGCGTCACTGCCTTGCTCGTGCCAGCGGACACTCCTGGAATCCGGGCAACGCGTTTCGAAGATGTCGGCAACCTGGCGTTGAGCCGGGGGTCGATATTCTTCGACGACGTCCGCGCTCCCGCCGTCAACTGCGTTGGTGCGGAAGGCAAGGGATTCACCCAGGTCATGCAAGGTTTCGACTACAGCCGTGCGCTCATCGCGCTGCAATGCTGCGGCGCCGCGCAGGCTTCTCTGGACGAAGCCTGGAGCTACAGCAAGGAGCGCGAAGCGTTCGGACGGCCCATCGGCCAGTTCCAGGGCGTGAGCTTTCCGCTGGCCGAGGGAGAGTCGCACATCGCCGCGGTCCGCCAGCTCTGCTATCACACCCTGTCGTTGCGCGACGCCGGCGCGCCCCACACCGCAGAGGCCGCCATGTGCAAATGGATGGGTCCCAAGACGGCCTTCGATGTCATCCATCAGTGCCTGCTGACCTTCGGTCACTACGGGTACAGCAAGGAGACGCCGCACCAGCAGCGCTTGCGCGATGTCATGGGACTTGAGATCGGAGATGGCACCGCCGGCGTGATGAAGCTGATCGTGGCCCGCGAGCGCATCGGCCGCGCGGCCGTCCAGTACTAGTTGAAGCAAACAGAGGGAAAGTCGCAATGCCGTATGAATCGAATTTCAAGCCGGGTCTCTTCTCCGGCAAGACCTACATCGTGACGGGGGGCGGCAGTGGCATCGGCCGCTGTGTCGCGCACGAACTGGCCGCGCTGAGTGCCGACGTGGTCATCATGGGCCGATCAAGGGGCAAGCTCGAGCGAGTCCAGTCCGAAATTCTGGAGGATGGAGGCCGCGCCACTGTTCTGGAGTGTGACATCCGGGAGGAGGCTCAGGTGCGTGACAACGTGGCTGCCGTGCTGAGGCGCAATGGCCGCATCGACGGGCTTGTCAACAACGCGGGCGGGCAGTACCGCGCCGAGCTGAAAACCATCTCGACCAAGGGATTCGAATCCGTCGTGCGAAACAACCTGACGGGTGGCTTCATCTTCATGCGCGAGGTCTACACGCAGTGGATGGAGTCAAACGGCGGGGCCATCGTCAACATCATCGCCGACATCTGGAACGGCTGGCCGAACTTCTCGCACTCCGCAGCGGCACGTGGCGGCATGAATACGCTCACAGAGTGCGCGGCCTGCGAATGGGCTGAAGCCAATGTGCGGGTCAACAGCGTCGCACCGGGTGCGATCATGACCAGTGGGCTGGACACCTACGACGCGGTGGACGACGAATACATCCGGCGTGTGCCGACCAAAGTGCCGATGCAGCGCTTCGGCACGGAGGCAGAGGTTTCCGCCGCGGTTGTTTTCCTGCTGTCACCGAGCGCTGCCTATGTCACTGGCAGCTGCATTCGCGTCGATGGAGGTGCGCCCAACGCGCGCGAGATCTGGTGGCCCACGCGCAGTCATGCCGGCAGCGAATCATTCAACGGCTTCCACCGCGCGGTGAAGCCGCGCGTGCTCGAAGTTTGATACCCCCGTTCACACCACAGGAGACAGACATGGTTAATTTGACGCGGCGACAGGTGACGCAAGCAATCGGCGCGGCCGCCCTCGGCTGCGCGCCCGGTCTTCGCGCCGCCCCCGCAGGAAGCAAGCCCGACATCGTGGTCGCGGCCGCACAGCCGGTCACCGGTGTGTTCTCGACGCCTGGCAGCTATCTCAACGCCGGGTTGGGCGACTTCGTCGCGTGGCGAAACAGCCAGGGCGGCGTTCTCGGTCACAAGCTTCGGTACGTGTGGGAAGACAGCAGCTTCAAGGTCGACCAGAGCGCTACGATCTTCAAGAAGCTGATGGCGTCGGACAAGCCCTCCTTCTTCTACCTGGACAACACCGGCGCAGCCCGCGCGGTCGCGCAGGACGCCATCGCGTCTGGCACGGTCATGACTTCCAGCCCGTCGCTCGCCGGCCTCCTTGCCGATCCCGCGGCGATGCCTCATCACTTCATTGCCGGGCCGACCTACGGCGCCATGCACGAAGTACTGATGGAATACATCGCCCGTTCTTCGCAAGGATCGGCCAAGCCGAACGTCGCCCTGGTCTATACGGAGTCCGAGTTCGGACGAGACGGGATTCCCGCGTCGAAGGCCCGCGCGCAGAAGCTGGGCATACCGGTCGTCGCAGAAGTCGTGACGAAGGTCACCGGCATGGACGTCAGCGCTGAAGTGGCTCGCCTGAGGCGCGCCAAGGCGGACATCGTGGTGTTCCAGGGATACGTCGTGACACCCATCCCCGAGTTCGTGCGACAGATGCGCGAAGCCGGCATGAACAGCCAGGTGATGGGAACCATCTGGAGTTCGGACCAGCCGCTGCTCGACGCACTCGCGGCGATGAACGAAAGCTATATGGGTGTCGTCCCGTATCGCTACGCGTACGACACGGAGTCCTCCACCATGAAAACAATCCGCGACTACGTGGCCAAGACTCGACCCACCATGTCCTTCGTGTCGCACTTCTATGTGAACGCCTGGCTGGCCGGCATGGTTTTCGCAGAGGTTGCTGAACGCTGCATCCGAGCCGGCAAGCCGCTTACACTGCCGAACATGAAGCGCGCACTGGAGTCCATGAAGGACTGGGACACCGGCGGCGTGACGGGCCTGTTGGCAGACTTGAGCCGGCACCAGATCGCTTCGGGGCGCTTGTATCGACTGGACGTTCCCAGCCGGAAGATGGAACCCGCCAGCGGCTGGATCCGGGCCTAGCTGTCTGCGCGCGGCTAGCTTTCCTTGCCGCTCGACATCTGGGCGAATAGCGGCCGCGGCGAGTTCTTCAGTTCAATCTCCACCTCGGCGCGCATCGCCCGCAGCAACACGGGCTCGATGCGCGACACGGCGCCTTCAGGCAGGCGCGCCAGCAAGTCGCTTATCGCCTGATTGCCTTCGTCGCGCTGTGCGAGCAATTTGCTGATCGGGGTGAAGGCGGGTACCTGTGCAATTGTGGGCAGCTCGGTCCGAGCCACGTGATCCTTGAGCAGTTCCGAAGCTTCCATCAGCGCCGCACGCTGGATCGCCAGCTGCTCCAGTAGAAACTCGCCGGACCAGTCTGCCCGCACCTTGAACGTATTGAGCAGGTTGATCACACCGTAGACCTGGCCGCGGGCGAAGTCGTCGTCGAGCCGGGTGAGCACCTCGGCGCGCAACGTGGCGCACATGCCGTCGATCAGGCGGTCGAAGGAATTGTTCATGCTGCGGCTCTTTCGATTGCCTTTTCCATCTGACGCAGGCAGGTCGCGATCTGGCTGCCCATGGCCGGCATGCGCATGTCATTGAAGCGGCCCTCTTCGAAGCAACGCGCAGCGGCCATGTGAGTGGCGGTGAGTTTCAGAAGCGAAAACACCTGGTAGTAGTGCAGGGACCGCATCGAGACTTCGAAACCGGCGTGTTGGCTGTAGCGCTCATAGAACCAGTCCGGCTCGGCCAGGCGGCTGATGTACTTGGTGCCGCCCATGTACATCGGCAGGCTGGCCCAGCCCAGGTCTTCGTGCGGGTCGCCAAGATGCACCAGTTCCCAGTCCAGGATGGCCGTGACCTGCCCATCGACTTCGAGGAAATTGCCGGTGCGATAGTCGCCATGAACGATGGCGACGCGTGGGGCCACGGGCGCATTGGCTTTGAGCCAACGAATTCCCCACTCGACCATCGGGTAGGGCCGCATGGCCCAGCGCGCTACCAGGGCTTCCCAGTGTTCGACGTTCCTGCGGGCGGCATTGTCCGTGTCGATGCCGTTGGCCAAAACCGCCACGGGCTTCTGACACCAGTCCACGGAGTGCAAAGCGGCCAACGCGTCCGTGAACTGCGTGGCCAGGCTCTGGCGGTAGGCCTCTTTCAGGGCGGGCTCCGTCGCGGAGACCCAGGGCACCACAGCAGAGCCTTCCATCTTTTCGCAAATGAGGAACGGCGCGCCGAGAATATCCGCGTCGTCGCTTGCCCACCAGGCCCGAGGCACAGGGACGTCGCTGCCCTCCAGCGAACGCATGGCAAGCATCTCAGGCTGGGAACTGTAGGGCGCGAACAGGCCGTAGTCCGGCCCCAGCCTCAGGATCAACTCCACCTCGTCGTCGTCACCTTTCAGCCCGGCTACCGGCAGTGCGTAGGTGAGCCACGAGAAGCCAACTGCGAAGCGCCGGAGGGAGCCAACCCGCACCGGGCGCTCCGACTGGGCAGTGAGGTAGGCCTGGACTCGTGGTCGCAGATTCGCGTCGTCACCGGTGCCGCTCATGCCATCTCGGATCGTTGCGCACCGCGCAGCAGTTGCGGAAGTTCAGCGCGATGAAAGCCTGTGAAAGGCGTGTTGTGCTGGGCCGGCTGCAGCTTCCATGTACTGCGCGCGTTCGGTGCGCCGCCGTCAACGCGAAGGCAGCTGCCTGTGATGTAGGCTGCCGCGGGCGACAACAGGTAGACGATGGCAGCCGAGATCTCCGATTCGGTACCAAAGCGCTGCAGCGGCACCGTCGGCGGGAAGTCAAGAATCTTGGCTTTGGCTTCCGGCGAATAGGTGTCGAACCCACTCGAGGCAATGCCGCCCGGTGCGACCGTGTTGACCCGAACGCCGCTGGCGGCCCATTCGCAGGCGGCCGTCTCGGTCAGCGTGAACATGCCACCCCGAGCCGCCGCCGAATGCGCGAAGTCAGGCCAGCCGTTCCAGATATCCGCAATGATGTTGACGATGGCTCCGCCGTTCTCCTCCATCCAGCGGGTATAGACCTCGCGCATGAAAATGAAGCCACCGGTCAGGTTGTTGCGCACCACAGCCTCGAAGCCCTTGGTGGATATGGTCTTCATCGGCGTGCGGTACTGCCCGCCGGCGTTGTTCACGAGGCCGTCGATCCGGCCTTGTGCGGCCAAGACCGCATCGATGGTGGCGGCAACCGCTTCCTCCTGCCGGATGTCGCAGGGGTGGCTGCTTGCGCTGCCGCCATCCGCAAGGATCTCGGCTCGAACGGCGTCCAGCTTCTCCGGCGTTCGGCCTACGAGTGCTACATGGGCGCCCAGCGCGGCGAGTTCGTGTGCCGTGCAGCGGCCGATGCCACTGCCGGCGCCTGTGACGATGTGGGTCTGCCCGGTAAACAAGCCGGTGCGGAACACGGATTCATAGGACATGGGAGACTCCAGGCAAAGCTCTGACGATTTCTTCTGACGGTTTCAATATTGAACGGCGACGCGTCCGATCCGCTCGCGCGCGATGATCAACTTCATCACGGCCGCTGTACCGTCGCCGATCTCCAGGCCCATCACGTCGCGCAGGCGCTGCTGGTGCGGCGTCTCCTTGCTGTACCCGTAGTGGCCCAATGTCAGGAGGCACTGGTGAATGACGTCGAAGGCGGTCTTGGGGCCCATCCATTTGCACATGGCGGCCTCTGCGGTGTGGGGTAGGCCGGCATCTCGCAGCGCGAGCGCGTGCAGGCAAAGTTGACGTACTGCCGCGATGTGCGACTCGCCCTCGGCCAAAGGGAAGCTCACGCCCTGGAACTGTCCGATGGGCCTTCCGAACGCTTCGCGCTCCTTGCTGTAGACCCATGCTTCGTCGAGCGAAGCCTGCGCGGCGCCGCAGCACTGCAGCCCGATCAACGCGCGGCTGTAGTCAAACCCCTGCATGACCTGGGTGAAGCCCTTGCCTTCGTCACCCAGGCGATGCTCAAGTGGCACGCGTACGTCGTCGAAGAACACCGAGCCCCGGCCAACGATGAGGCTGCCGACGTCGTCGAAGTGCGTGGCCGAAATGCCCGGCGCGCTTGCGGGAATGAAGAACGCGCTCACACCCCTGGCTCCCTCGGGGCCGCCGGTGCGGGCAAACACCAGATAGGCATCGGCGCGATCGGCGAAGGTGATGGAGGTCTTCTCGCCATTGAGGACGTAGTGGTCACCCTCGCGCCGCGCCTTCAACTGCAAGTTGCTTGCATCCGAGCCACCGCGCGGCTCCGTCAGGCAGATCGCGACCACGGCTTCGCCGCGCACCATCCGTGGCACCCACTCGCGCACCACCTCTGGCTGCGCGTGCTGCATCAGGATCGCCGCGTTCAGCGAGATGCCCACGGCAACAGCGCTCATGTTGAAATCGCCGTAGGCCAACTCCTGCGCGACCAGTCCCGTGGTCACAGCATCGGCGCCGATGCCACCGTACTCTTCCGGCAGGTCCATGCCCAGCAGGCCGAGGCTTCCCATCTCGGCCACCAGAGCGCGGTCCATGACGCCCAGCTTCTCGCGCTTCTGGTAGTCGGGCAGCAGGCGCCCTCGAGCGAAGCGCCGCGCGCCTTCCTGCAAAGCCCGCTGGTCGTGGGTCAGAACCATGAGATGTGTTCCTGCTTCATTGCATTCAAGTCTTTCGAGTCGAGGAAAACTGCTGCGCCGCCAGGCCACCCGTCGTCCGGGCAAGCATCTGGGTGCGGTTTTCCAGTTCCATGGCGGCATGCAACCCAGATACCATTTGATCGGTGAGAGCGTTCAGGACCCCGGGCCGGTTCAGCCGCAGCAAGGTCACGCCGGGGCGCAATTCCTCCAGGCGGAGATGCTCAGGCATAGATGCCCTCGATCACTTGCTCATACTTCTCCGCGATGCTCTTGCGACGCACTTTCATGGTTGCGGTCACTTCACCATCGTCATGATCGAGTTCTTTCACGAGCAGGTGAAACTTGCGCACCTGCTGCACCTGCGGCATCTTGGCGTTCACCACGTCCACCTCGCGTTGAACCAACGCCTGGACCGCCTCCAATGCGACGAGGCTCTTGAAGTTGGTATAGATGAGGCCCTGCTCTTCCGCCCATTTGCTTGTCGCGTCGAAGTCGATCTGGAGCAGGGCCGACACGAAGCGCCGACGGTCGGCGATGATGATTGCCTCCTTGATGAAGGGCGAGAACCGCAGTGAGTTCTCGATCTCGGACGGCGTGATGTTCTTGCCGCCGGCGGTGATCATGATGTCCTTCTTGCGATCGATGATCCGCAGCTCCCGGCCGGCCCTGCCATCCTCCCAGCGCGCGACATCACCTGTGTGCAACCAGCCGGCGCCATCGATGGCCTCAAGGGTTGCTTCGTCGTTGCGGAAGTAGCCGCGGAACACGACGTCGCCTTTCACCAGGATTTCGCCGTCGTCAGCGAGCTTGACCTCGATACCCGGATAGGGAACACCGACCGTGCCCACCGGCGACTCGTCGCTGGGTTGCATGCAGATCGCGCCTGACGACTCGGTCAATCCATAGGCCTCGCGGATCGGAACGCCGAGCAGGCGAAAGAACTTGAGAATCTCCGGAGCCACCGGTGCGCCCGATGAGATGGCGATCAGGCAACGCCGCAGGCCGACGAAATTCAGCAGGGAACGAAGCACCAGCACATACCAGAACGCCCAGCGCAGCCGTTCCGCTGCGCTCCAGCTGCGCCTTGGCTTCAGCGCAGTCGCGTCCAGCGATGAGAGAGCTCGCTTGTAGAGCCAGGCGCGCAAACCGGCAGCCTCGCGTATCTTGGTTTGAATCGACGCATGAAATTTCTCCCAGATGCGTGGTACGCCGAAGAAGAGCTGCGGCGCGATCTCACGCAGGTCCTCCTGCACCGTGCGCAGGCTCTCCGCGAAGTTGACGTTGGCGCCGCACGTCATCGGAATGTGGATCGAGAACATCTGCTCGGCGACGTGGCAAAGCGGCAGGTAGGAGACCACCGATTCACCGTCTTTGCAACCGAGCTGCGAGTTCAAACCGTGCGCTGCGGCGCCGAGGCTGCGCCAACTCATCATCGCTGCCTTGGGCTTGCCGGTGGAGCCCGAGGTGAACACCATCAGACCGACGTCGTCCATCCTGGGTCCGACCGAAGCACGGGCGGCGGCTTCGGGCTGATCGCGCTCGAACTGTTCCCCCATGGCCACGACATCGGCAAAGTCGTACAGGGCGCTGCGGTCGTAGCGGCGCAGGCCGCGGGAATCGACCACGATGACCGCACGCAAGTGCGGCAGCCTTTCGCGGATCGCCAGGACCTTGTCGAGCTGCTCCTGATCCTCGCAGACAATGATCGGAGCTTCAGACAGGACGAGCAGGTACTCGACTTCCGCGGAGGGTGAGGTTGGATAGACACCCGCAGTGATGCCACCCACCATCGCCGTGCCGAGTTGCGCGAATACCCACTCGCGGCAGTTCTCGCTCAAGACCGCGACCGTGCGGCCTGGCTCAAGTCCGAGATTGAGCAGCCCCAGTCCGAAGCGGCGCGACTGCTGCTCGTATTGCGCCCACGTCACGGGTTGCCAGATGCCGAACTCCTTCTGGCGCAGCGCCACATCGTTGGGTCGGATCGTGGCCCAGTGCCGCAACTGCTGCGGCAGCGGGAGGTCTCTCAGATCGGTCTTCGCGTTTGCCATGGTTCAAGACAGCCAGCGCTTGCGACGCTTGTAGTGTTTGATGTCCCTGAAACTCACCTGGGACTCGCCGGAATCACCGGCGCCCAAATAGAAGCGCTTCACGTCGGGATCGTTCAGCAGCTTGGAAGTGGGTCCGTCGATGACGATGCGGCCACTTTCCATGATGTAGCCGGAGTGCGCGACGCTCAGTGCGACGTGGGCGTTCTGCTCGACCAGCAGCATCGCCACGCCCTGTTCGCGGTTGATGCGCTGGATGATCGAGAAAATGTCCTGAACGACCAGCGGGGCCAGGCCCAGCGAAGGTTCATCCAGCAGAATCAGGCGCGGCTGGCCGATGATTGCCCGACCGATGGCCAGCATCTGCTGCTCGCCCCCTGAGAGGTAGCCTGCGACTTGCTTGCGGCGTTCCTGCAAGCGGGGGAAGTACTTGAAGACGATCTCGGTGTCGAGGTCGCCCTTCTTTCGGCCTTTGAGCGCGTTGGTTGCAGCAACCAGGTTCTCCTCGACCGTGAGATCGACGAACACGTGACGGCCTTCACGGACATGCGCAAGGCCCTGGCGGGCGAGCTGGTGCGCCTCTTGCCCGGCGATGTCTTCGCCAAAGAAGCGGATTCGGCCAGCTGCCACGCGGCCCTTCTCATAGGGCAGGATGCCAGACGCTGCCTTCAAGGTCGTGGTCTTGCCTGCCCCGTTGGACCCCAGCAAGGCCACGATCTGGCCTTGCGGCACCTCGACCGACAACCCTCGCAGCGCCTGGACGCTGTGGTTGTAGACGACCTCGATGTTCTCGACCGTGAGTGCAGACGTCATGGCAACTTCCGTCAGACGCGGATCCAGCCGCTGGCGGGCTCCATCGACTTCTTGTCGGGGTCGTACTGATACATGCGGCCCACGGGAATCTGGTGCCCTGTGAGGTCCGCCAGCAGGCCGGTCACACCGCCGGTGTCCCAGTCCTTCATCGACTCCAGTGCCGCCTTCATGTCCGGCAGCTGCAGCGGCTTGTTGGCCTTGATACAGCGCGCCGCAACCTCGGCGAAGATCATCCCGGACAACCAGGCGCAAAGGTAGAAGGGAGAAATGTGCTTGACTTCCGGTCGCGCCTTCCCCAGGTAGTCGCGGATGTTGCCGATCATGGCCGACTCGGTGTCGTGGCCGTACCGGTACATGCCGACCCCGGTGAGGCGCACGCCCAGGGCACCGAGTGCGTCATAGGCAGGTTTGTCCAGACCCCACGACGTGCCCATGATCTGCGGATTCAGGCCCGCTTCGCGCAGCTGGCGCACGAACTCGGGCATGGGCGACAGGATGTAGCCCTGGAAGATCACGATGTCCGGGCGGGCCCGCCGCAGCTTGGCCACTTCGGGCGCGACGTCCACGCCGGATTGCTTGGTGACGATTTCCGCCACGATGGGCAGGCCCAGCTTTTCAGCGCGCGCCTTGCCCCCGGGAATGCCGTCGCGGCCGAACTCGGTATCGGCGTAGACGTAAGCGATCTTCGGCTTCTCGGCACCGCGCGATGTGCGGGCGATGTACTCCATCAGGATCTCGTGCAGCTTGGGATAGGTCGGCCCCGGCACCACGTGTTGCGGCATGCCTTTGGGGTCGGCCACGACCGACGCAAGCGAGGGAGAGGACGTCAGGATCGAGTTGGAGGCGATGGCGTCCTGGGAGATGGCCTTGGCCCACTGCGTGCTGTCGCCGAAGAAGAAGGACGGCTTCTCCGCCGCCATGATCTTCTTGAAGATGGCCACGCCCTGGTCCAGCTTGAAGCCGCTGTCCTCGGAGACGTAGCGCAGCTTGCGGCCCGCGACGCCGCCCTGGCTGTTCTTCCATTGGACGAAGTCTCCCAGGCCGTAATGCAGCGCGGTTCCGGCAAACGAGAAGACGCCGGTGAGCGGTTGGGAGGCGCCGATGACGATATCTCCCTTATGGGCCTGCGCCTGGGCACTGCCAATGGCAAATGGGCCAAGGGTACTTGCCGCACCGAGCGCTTGTACCAGCTTGCGTCGATTGAGATCCGTCATGAAAGGTCTCCTTTGTATCGGTAGAGGATCGGTGGCACGTCATGTACGGAAGGGCCAAAGATGAAAGGTTCGTCTCACGCGCGACCAGATCGAAGCCAGGCCGTGAGGTTCGAAGACCAGGAAGAAAATGATCAGGAGGCCGAAGACGACCTGGCTCATCGGCAGCAGCAAACTTGCGACACCGGGGAACCACTGTGAACTCAGGTGCGCGACCAGCCGCAGGATTTCTGGAACGAACGTCATGAAGAGCGCGCCGAAGATGCTACCCAGCACCGTACCCAGCCCGCCCACGATGACTGCTGCCAAGTAGAAGATCGACAGCGTCAGGGAGAAGTATTCGGGGGTGATCGCACCGTAGAAATACCCAAGCAGGCCACCGGCAATTCCTGCGTAGAACGCTCCGATCGCGAAGCCCAGGAGCTTGGTTCGCAGCAGATGCACGCCCAGGATTTCCGCCGAGATGTCGCGATCGCGTACGGCCACCAGGGCGCGGCCCACATAGGTCCGTGCCAGGTTGCGAGCGGCCAGCGCCAGGACAAACGCAACGACGAAAATCAGGAGGAAGTTGCGACGGTCGCCAATGAATTCAAAGCCGAACAGATTGGCGCGCGGGATGGACGTTCCCGCCACACCGCCGGTCGCCGAGTCCCACTCCCGGAAGATGAATGAGAGGATGAAGTGCGCTGCCAAGGTCGCGATGGCAAGGTACAGGCCCTTGACCCGCAGGCTGGGCAGGCCCACGAAAACACCGAGCAGGGCGGTGAGCATTCCCGCGGCCGGCAGTGCTACATAGAACGGCACACCCTGCTTGGCAAGCCAGGCCACCGCGTAGCAGCCAACGCCAAGAAAGGCGCCGTGGCTCAGGGAGATGAGGCCAGTGTTGCCCGTGGTGATGTTCAGGCCGAGCGTCGCGATCACATGGATGCCGACGATGCACGCCATGGCGAGCACATAGTCCGAACCCCACAGCGGCAGCGTGAAGAGCGCCAAGGTGAAGGCAATCATCCAGCGCCGGGCTGTGGAGGAATCCCACAGCTGTTCCTCGGATGCAAAGGTTTCGTGGAAAACGCCGATTCTCATGTCAGTGCCGCCCGGCCGCCCGAAGGCACTGACGCGCCCCCTCGGGGGGCAGCGAACGCAGAGAGCGTGGGGGCTGTCATTACCACTAGAGCCTTTCGATGGTGCGGGTGCCGAAGAGACCGTACGGTTTCACGACGAGGATGGCGAGGACGACGACGTAAGGCACCACATCGCGCGACTTGCCACCGAGGTAGCCCGCCGCAACGGCTTCGATCCAACCAATCATCAGGCTCGCCACGATCGCGCCGAGCACGCTGTCCATGCCTCCGAGGATGATGGCCGCGAAGACGCCCAGTGCAGCGGCGGACAGCAGCGGTGAGAGGCCAGCGGAGCTCGAGATCAGTACGCCGGCGACGGTTCCGACCAGACCCGAGAGGATCCAGGTCAGGCGCTGGGAGAAGTTGATGTTGATCCCGAGTGTCGCTGCCGTGACGGGGTCGCTCGCCGTGGCTCGCAGCGCCACGCCGGCCCGGGAGTAACGGAAGAACGCCAGGAAGCCGAGGATCAGCGCCCCGGCTACAGCGAAGTTGCCCAAGGCCGTGCCGGGGATCATGATGTCGCCGAAGTTCAGCGGGGTCCGGGGCAACAGGGAAGGGGGCTGGTAGGTGTCGCCGCCCCAACTCGCTTCAACCACGCCGTGGATCACGCTCGCGATGCCGATGGTGGCCATCAGCACGGAGATCGCGGGCTGACCCGACAACGGGCGAAGCACCGTGCGCTCCACCAGAACCGCCAGCACACCGATGAGGACCAGCGAGACGATGAACGCAAACCATGGTGTCAGGCCAAAAGTGACCGCCCCCGCGTAGTAGAAGTAGGCGCCGAGCATCATCACCTCGCCCACCGCAAAGTTCACGACGCCCGTTCCCTTGTAGATGAGAACGAAGCTCAACGCTATGAGCGCCATGACCCCGCCAGAGAGAAGGCCCAGCAGGCTGTACTCGACGAATTCGCTCATTGCACCACTCCGCTCTCAGCGCCGAGGTAGGCTTCGATGACCTGGGGATGGCGCCGCACTTCAGCCGGCATACCACTGGCAATGACTTGCCCGAAGTTGAGCACGACCACGTGGCTGGAGATGTCCATCACCATGCCCATGTCATGTTCGACCAACAGCACAGTGACGCCCCATTCCTCCTGGACGTCCAGGATGAAGCGGGCCATGTCCTCGGTTTCTTCGCGATTCATGCCGGCGACGGGCTCGTCGAGCATCAGTACCTTGGGCTGCATCGCCAGCGCGCGCGCCAGTTCCACCCGTTTTTGCAACCCGTAGGACAGGACGTCGACGGGCAAATGCCGAATGTGGTCGATCTCCAGGAAGTCGATCACCTTGCGCTCGATCTCGCTGCGCAGAGCCGTCTCTTCTTTCCTTGCCCGGCGGTTGAACGCCATGGCCGACAGGACTCCGGCCTTCATCGTGTGATGGCCGCCCAGCTTGATGTTCTCCAGGACGGAGAGCCCACGGAAAAGGGCGATGTTCTGGAAGGTCCGAGCCAAGCCGAGCCCGGCGCGGGCGTGGACGGGCGCCGCGGTGATGTCCCGGGTGCCCAAGGACACGCGCCCGGCAGCGGGCCGGTAAAAACCAGAAATCGTGTTGAAGACGCTGGTCTTCCCCGCGCCGTTGGGCCCGATCACCGCCGTGATCTGACCTGCCGGTGCCGCAAAGGAGACGTCGCGCAAGGCGTGGATGCCACCAAAACGCAGGTCAACGCCCTGAACGGACAGCGCCGGGCCTGCCGCTGCGGCGGAAACCGCAGATTGCTCGAAGTTCGCCACAAAGCCGTTCATTCGGAGGGTCTGATCCAGTGGAAAGTCGACATGGACACATACTGTGCCCTAACGAACCGTACACTAGCATACTATGTGGGCGTGCCTCTTGGTGTTTTCCCCCGGTATGACACTGGGGGAAGGGGCCTCCCAGGAATTCCTTAAGCCTCTTGCGCCTGGAGGAAGTTCAGCAGGTTGCGTTTCATGGCGTCCAGGGTCAAAGCCGTCTTTTCCAGCCTGTCGTCCGACAGCCCGGCAAGGATCTGGTCATTCATCTTGTGGTTGATCTTGCGCATGCGGGCAATCAGCTGTTTGCTCTTGGGCTCGAGAAAGACCATCTTGACCCGGCGATCGGTCGCATGGGGCTCCCGCCGGACCAGACCTGATTTCTCCAGGCGGTCAATGAGGCCTCCGACTGCCACCTTGCCCAAGTCAAGCTGATCGGCCAATTGGGACTGGGCCATGCCGTCTTCGCGCGACAGATATGCCAGGACCCACCACTGGGACCGGGTAACGCTCAAAGGCTTCAGGCAGCGGTCGAAGGCGCTGCGGCGCAGCCGCGACACGTCATGGATCAGGAAACCGAGGCGAAGCTCCCAGTCGGTGGTGTGGGGTTCAGTTGCCATTGGCGGAGTGGGCCGCATCGGGCCATTACTATAAAGATGTGTACATTCTAGGGTCATACCGGATCCCACGTGAACACGTCCCCGGACCGATCGAGCCCGTAGAAACCCGCACGCAGCATGGGCAGGGCCGTATCCAGAACCGATTCCGGCGTCCAACCGTGCGCGTTGTGTGCGTTGCGGACCGGGCGCGGCTGGCTGAAAAGGAAGATTTCGTTGTTGCGTACGCCGAAGACCTGACCGGAAACGTCCCGCGCCTCCTCCGCGCAAAGCGCCACGACGAAGGGCGCCACCTTCTCGGGGACGAGTTTCTTCAGGCCTTCGACACGCTTTTTCAGCTCGGGCGTCTCGCTCGGAATCGAGTCGATCATCCGGGTCCATGCGAAAGGGGCCACGGCATTCGAGCGCACCCCGAACTTCTGCATGTCCAGCGCAATCGACTTGGACAAGGCGGTGATGCCCAGCTTCGCCGCACTGTAGTTGGCCTGGCCGAAGTTGCCGATAAGGCCCGAGGTCGAGGTCATGTGGACGTAGCTGCCGCTGCCCTGTTGTTTGAAGTGCGGTGCCGCCGCCCGGCTCACATTGAAGCTGCCCTTGAGGTGCACCGCCACCACCTCGTCGAACTCCTGTTCGCTCATCCGGTGGAACATGGCGTCCCGAAGGATGCCGGCATTGTTGACGACGATATCGATGCGCCCGAACGCCTCGACGGCCGACTCGACCATCTTGTTCGCATCAATCCAATTGGCCACTGAGCCGCCGTTCACGACGGCCATTCCGCCGAATTCCTCGATCTCGGCGACCACCGCATGCGCCGGCTGCTCGCCACTCGATTGGCCGTCCAACGTGGCGCCGAAGTCGTTGACGACGACTCTGGCGCCCGCCTGTGCCATGGCGATGGCGACTCCCCGTCCGACGCCCCGACCGCCACCCGTGACGATCGCTACTTTGCCTTCCAACAGCTTGCTCATGAGTGCTCCAGTTTCTCTTGGTGCTCGGGAAAACCCTCGCCGGTTTCGGCTGTTCCGGGCTTGATGAATTATAGTGCGCTAGTGTATCATCAACATCGGTATTATGTAAGACACGGCACCAGCCAGACGCACCGTCCAGAACCCCGCCAGATGACATCCCGCACCGCCGACTACGGACTCCTCGCCACGACTCGCTACGTGCCCCGGCTGCGCCTGGAGCGCAGCGAAGTGCTGGCCCAACACCGATGGATGGCGCCGTCCCTGCGCTCCGTCGCCAAAGGTCGCCGCGCCATCGCCAGCTGGGACGAGGACAGCGTGACCATGGCCGTCGAGGCCGGTCGCCGGTTGCAGCGGGCGCTGCCCGCGGCGCCGATCGCCGTCTTCACGCTCGCGTCGACCACGCTTCCTTTTGCGGAGCGTCTCAACGCAGGCATCGTGGCCGCTGCCCTTGACATTGCGCCCGACAGCATGCTGCGTGACGTGAGCTCCAGCGCTCGCGCCGCATTGACCGAACTGTCGGCGGCGCTGCGCGGCGAGCAGGCCGCAGTCGTGCTTGCTGCGGAGCGGCGCATCGCCAAACCCGCAAGCTCTCAGGAAATGACCTTCGGTGACGGCGCCGCGGGTGCGCTTCTGGGGCGAGGCGCGCCCATCGCTACCTATGTTGCGAGTCGCAGCACGCACGCGGACCTGGTCGATCATTTTCGAGAGGCGGGTCAAGCGTATGACTACGGTTGGGAGGAACGATGGGTCCGTGAAGAGGGCTACTTCAAGATCGCTGCCGAAACCATCAAGCAGTGCCTGCTTGACGCCCACGTCGCTCCGCAAGACGTCACGCATTTCGCCATGCCGGCGCCTCTGGTAAAAGTGAACGAGGCCGTCGCCAAGCGGCTCGGCATTCCTGCGGCCGCGCTGGTCGCCACCGACCAGGAATCCATTGGCGACCTCGGCAGTGCGCAACCGCTCGCCATGCTGGACACCGCGGTTCGCATAGCGGCACCCGGCGCACTGATCCTGGTGGCTGCTTTTGGCAGCGGCTGCGACGTCCTTCTGTTGCGACGGACCGATGTTCCGTGCGCGGGACCCCTGGTTGATTCGGGCAAGCCGGAGCCGAGCTACATGAAGTACCTGTCGTTCACCGGCCAGATCGAGCTTCAATGGGGCATGCGTGCGGAGATGGACAACAAGACCGCCTTGACGGCGGCTTGGCGGGACCACAAGCGGGCCGCCCGGTTCGAGGGCGGCCGTTGCAGGCAGTGCGGGACGGTTCAGTTCCCGCGAGCCCATGTCTGCGTCAACCCCGATTGCAATGCTCAAGAATCACAAGACGCAATGAGCCTGGCGCAAACGCCTGCGAAAGTCATGTCGCACACAAGCGACTTCCTTGCCTACACGCCGCATCCGCCGTTTCAATTCGGTCACGTCGATTTCGAAGGCGGAGGGCGCGTCCTGATGGAGTTCGCCGATGCGGACGCCGACGAGCTTGCGGTTGGTCTGCCACTGCGGATGGTTTACCGGATCAAGGACTTCGATCGCCAACGCGGCTTTCGCCGGTACTTCTGGAAGGCCACGCCGGTGCGCGCGGCCTCTGCGAAGGGGGATCAGTGATGGCCAGCGGTATCCGCGACAAGGTCGCCATCCTTGGAATGGGCTGCTCGCGATTCGGCGAGCGCTGGGATTGCGGCCCGGACGAGCTGATGCTGGAGGCATTCAATGAGGCCCTTGGCGACGCGGGCATCAAGTTGCCCCAGCTCCAGGCGGCGTGGTTCGGTGTCTGCCTTGAGGAGAACAACGTCGGCAAGACTGCCGGTCCGTTGGCCCAAGCTTTGCGCCTGCCCCGGATCGCCGCCACGCGGGTGGAGAATGCCTGCGCCACCGGCACGGAGGCGCTGCGAGGTGCCGCCTACGCGGTGGCCGCGGGAGCCTACGACATCGTGCTCGCACTGGGTGTGGAAAAGCTCAAGGACACGGGGTACGGCGGTTTGCCGTCGCGTACCCGTGGAGTCGCCAACGATCTGTGGCTGCCAAACGCGACCGCCCCCGGTGCCTTTGCGCAGTTGGCGTCCGCGTATGCCGCCAAGCATGGAGTGCAGATGGCCGACCTGAAGCGGGCCATGGCACACGTATCCGTGAAGAGCCATGCGAATGCCGGGCTCAACCCGAAGGCCCATTTGCGCAATCCGATCACCGAGGAAGATGTATTGAAGGCCGCAACCATCGCGGCACCATTGGGCTTGTACGACTGCTCCGGTGTGAGCGACGGCGCGGCCTGCGCGATTCTCACCACACCCGAGATTGCGCGTGCCCTGAAGCCTGACTCGGACGTCGTGACCATCAAAGCGATCGAACTGTCGGTCAGCAATGGCGAGGAGGCCAGCTATCGCACCTGGGATGGCTCCAACATCGTCACTGCGCGGGAGGCCGGTGCCCGCGCCTACGCGGCAGCAGGAATCAAGAACCCCCGTTCGCAGATCCACATGGCTGAAGTGCACGACTGCTTCTCGATCACCGAAGCGGTGCTCATGGAAGACCTGGGATTCAGCGAGTCTGGCCGGGCGCTTCATGACGTCATGGATGGCGTCTTCGATCTCGACGGCGCCTTACCCATCCAGCCGGACGGAGGCTTGAAGTGCTTCGGGCACCCTATCGGGGCCTCGGGTCTGCGCATGGCCTACGAGGTCTACCTGCAGATTCACGGACGTGCGGGCAAGCGTCAGCTCAAGCGCGTCGATCTCGGCTTGACCCAGAACCTGGGCGGCCACCCTCACCAAAACGTAAGCGCGGTATCCATCATTGGACGCCAAGGCGCCTGACCCGAATCAAGCTTTTCATTTTTCATCTAAGGAGATTCCATGAGAGGACTCAAGGACCAGACCGCCATCGTCACAGGTGCTGGCAGCGGCATTGGCCGCGCCATCGCGATCCGACTGGCCGGCGAAGGCATCACCGTCGGCGTCTTCGACATCAACAAGGACAGTGCCGCGGCGACAGTGAGCGCCATCAAGGCCGAGGGCGGCAAGGCCGTGCCCGCGACCTGCGACATTTCCGACTATGCCGCGGTAACGGCCGCGGTGGCCTACTTCGAAACGCAGACGGGTCGCGGCACCGACATCCTGGTGAACAACGCCGGCTGGGACACCCCCATGCCGTTCCTCAAGACGGAACCGGCCTTCTGGCAGAAGGTCACCGCCATCAACTGGTTCGGGCCGCTGCACATGACCCACGCCGTGGCGCAGGGCATGGCTTCACGCAAGAGCGGCCGCATCATCAACATCGCCTCGGACGCCGGCCGCGTCGGCTCCAGCGGTGAGGTTGTGTACTCGGGCTGCAAGGGCGCAACCATCGCGTTCGCCAAGGCACTGGCCCGTGAGCTCGCGCGCAGCAACGTCACCGTCAACACCGTCTGCCCGGGTCCGACGGACACGCCCGCGATGGACTCATTCGTCGGGACCGGCGAGCAAGGCCAGAAGATCCGGGATGCCATGGTCAAGGGGGTACCGCTTGGCCGCATCGGATTGCCCGACGACTACCCCGGCCTGGTCGCCTTCCTGGCGAGCGCGGACGCAGCCTTCATGACCGGCCAGACGATCAGCGTCTCGGGCGGCCTGACCATGCATGGATAGACAGGAGAACACCACATGAGCAAAGAATACAAGGACATCCTCTACGAAGTGCGTGACGGAACCGTGCGCGTCACCATCAACCGGCCCGACGTGTACAACGCCTTCCGCCTGCAAACGCTGGAGGAGTTGATTGACGCATTGCGTCGCGCCGACGAAGAGAAGAGCGCCAACGTGATGGTTCTTTCCGGTGCCGGTGACAAGGCGTTCTGCACTGGCGGCGACCAGAAAGTTCACATGAGCGAAGACGGCCTGTATGGGCCGCGCGGCACCGTCGGTATGCCGATCGAGGAGATGCAGACGGCCTTGCGTGACCTGCGCAAGGTCTCCATCGCCAAGGTGCAGGGCTTCGCCATCGGCGGTGGCAACGTGTTCGCCACCCTGTGCGACCTGACCATCGCAAGCGAGAAGGCGGTGTTCGGCCAGGTCGGCCCCAAGGTCGGTTCCGTCGATCCGGGCTGGGGTACGGCCTACCTGGCGCGCATCGTCGGCGAGAAGAAGGCGCGCGAGATCTGGTTCCTGTGCCGCAAATACAGCGCGGCCGAAGCCGAGAAGATGGGCCTGGTCAACAAGGTCGTTGCGCATGACCAGCTGGACGCCGAGGTGGACCAGTGGTGCAAGGAGATCAACGAGATGAGTCCGACGGCGCTGACCATCGCCAAGCGCTCGTTCAACGCCGACACGGAGAACATTCGCGGCATCGGCTTCCTGGGCATCCAGACCGTGAAGCACTACTACCAGAGCGAAGAATCGAAGGAGGGTGTGCGCGCGTTCAACGAGCGGCGCAAGCCCGATTTCAAGAAATTCGTCCAGTGATTCCCGCCTGACCGACACGCCGAGGAACCATCATGTGGCTGCACGCGGACATTCATTCGGTGCCGGACATTGTCCGGTACCGTGCCAGGGTTTCGCCGGAGAAGACGGCTCTCATTGAGAGCGCACGGCGTGTCACGTTCCTTGAACTCGACGAGACGACGAATCGCGTGGCCCGAGGCATTCAGCGGGAAGGAGTGCCTCCCGATTCCGTGATCGCCTTCCTCGGGAAGAACTCCATCGCCTTCTTCGAGATCATGTACGGCGCAGGCAAGGCGGGCTGCACGGCCCTGCCATTGAACTGGCGGCTCGCCGCGGCGGAACTCGTTCCGATCCTGGACGACGCGCTCCCCGTGATTGTGTTTGTGGACAAGGAATTCAAGCCGCTGCTTGACGCCGTCCTTGCCAACGCGAGCAAGGTCCCGAAGGTAGTGATGTTCGACGCCAGCCAGGCTGACAGCGGCTTGGGTCCGTGGCTGAGAGACTGCGAAGCTTCGGACCCGGGCCTGCCGTCCTCGCCGGACGCGATCGCGATGCTCATGTACACGTCGGGCACGACCGGCAAGGCCAAGGGCGTGGAGATGTCCCACCGCGGGATGGACTACATGCGCCTGTGCGAAAGCCTGGAGCCGGCTTTCCAGTGGGGCGCCGATGACGTGTTGCTCATGGTGATGCCCAACTTCCACCTCTTGGGTGCGAGCCTGCCGATCCAGTCCATGTACAACGGATCGACCGTATCGATTCTTCCGGCCCTCGATCCGGGCAAGCTGCTGGAAATCATCCAACGCGACAGGCCCACCATCCTCGTTCTTGCGCCGACGGTGATCCAGATGATGCTGGACCATCCGGCAGCAGCTGCCACTGATTTCTCGGCGGTGCGCCTGACGATGTATGCGGGGTCGCCGATCAGCTCCCAGCTGCTCAAGCGCGCGATGCTCGAGATGAAGTGCGAGTTCATGCAGTTCTATGGCGCCACCGAGAGCCTGGGCGCCATCACAATCCTGCGCCCGGCGCAACATGACCTTCACAACGAAGAAAAGCTCAGGGCGTGCGGAACGCCGCTTCCCCTGATCGAGCTCAAGGTGGTCGATAGCGGCGGCGATGAACTTCCGGACGGGCAAATCGGCGAGTTCAGGGTCCGCTCACCGGCACTTTTCGTGCGCTATCGCAATCAGCCCGAGGCTACCGGCTCCGTCCTCGACAGCGGCTGGTATCGAACCGGGGATGCAGGATATCGCGACAAGAGCGATGGCCTGCTCTACATCGTCGACCGGGTGAAGGACATGATCGTCACGGGCGGGGAGAACGTCTACTCCGCCGAGGTGGAGCAGGCGCTTGCCAAGCACCCCGCCGTCGCGATGTCCGCGGCCATCGGCGTGCCGGACCCGCGCTGGGGCGAGAAAGTCCTGGCGGTGGTCGTCCTCAAGAAGGGCAGTAGCGCCACGGCGGAAGAATTGAATCAGCATTGCCGGGGCCTGATCGCAGGCTACAAGGTCCCCAAGGAATTCCAGTTCGCCGACGCCTTGCCTGTCAGCGCGACCGGCAAGATCCTGAAGCGGGTGCTGCGCGATGCGATGTGGCAGGGCAATGGCCGGGCCGTGGGCTGACCGGCCTGCAGACGGGGAGAAACTGTGAGCAATCTGATTCACTGCGAACTCGCTTCTGACGGGGTTTTGCTCGCGACCATCGACATGCCGGGTCGCACGATGAATGTGTTCTCTACGGACCTCATGGACGCACTGGATGAGGTGCTGGATCGGGTCGAGGCCGATCCGGCGGTGAGGAGCGTTGTCATCACGTCCGCCAAGTCCAGCTTCCTCGCGGGGGCCGACCTGGAGATGGTGCGCGGGTTCACCGACAGCGCGCGAACATTCAGCCGTGAGCAGATGTCCGACCTGTGCGGCCGGTTGGGCCGGCAGTTCGTACGGCTGGAGGCGTCGCCCAAGCCCTGGGTCGCCGCGGTCAATGGAATCGCGCTGGGGGGCGGACTCGAGTTGGCCATGGCCTGCCGTGAGCGCGTTGTCACCGACGACCCCCGAACCCAACTTGGTGTCCCGGAGGTGCGCTGGGGCCTGCTGCCGGGCGCGGGCGGAACCCAAAGACTGCCCAGGCTGGCCGGATTCGATTCCGCCCTGGAGCTTCTGCTCGGCGGGCGACCTGTCGACCCGGCAACGGCCGTCCGGCTGGGCATCTTCGCCAGGGCGGTCCCATCGGCGAGGCTTCTGGACGAGGCGCGATCCGTCGCGCGTACGTTGCAAGGCCAACCGTACGACGCGCGCCGCAAGTTCCCACGACTCGCGCAGAACGACGTTCCCGGTACACCCGACACCACGGCAGAAGAGGTCGCGCTGCGTTTCGGCGTCAGCACCGATGACTTCGTCCACTATCCTGCATACGGAGCGATCATCGACAGTGTGTTGCGAGGCGCGTGGATGCCGCTTTCTGACGCGACGGCCGAAGAAATGAATCAGTTCCTGCGCCTGATGTTCGATCCGGTCGCGGGATGCATGATCCGGTCCCTGTTCCTCGACCGTCTGCGCGCCGAGCGCGAACTGGCCTCGCAAGCGTCGGGTCGAATCGAGCAGGTCAACGTCGGGCAGATCAGCCCGGAGCGAAGCGCCTGGGCGCAGGCGCTTCGGCGGATCAAATTGCCGCAGGCCTTTGAGTCCTCGTTGGCGGCCGATACCCTGGAGCTCGTCGACCATGAGGGCGGCCGTTACCGCATCGATTTGCGCGTCCTTGACGAGCCAGCTGTCGATGTGACGTCGACCGCAATGATCCTTGCACCCGATGGGCCCTATGGACGTGTGGTGGAGATCGTTGGGTCGGCCTCGCAGGCCATCGAGCTCGCGGCGGCGCTGGGGGCGCAGTTGCGCTCGCTTGCATGGCGCACTCCCGGACCCAAGAGCATGCTCCAGCGCATGCGCGGACTTGACCTGCCGGGACAGGTCCTGTTGGCTGGCGAACTCCCTGCCGCAGCACGCGACACGAAGTTCGTGGACGTCGCAGCGTGCCTGTCCGGTGTCAGCCCGGCCTGGAGCGGGGGGCCCATGACCTGGCAGGCGACGCAGCCGAGGACGGCGAGCTCATGATTGAACGCACTCGCATCGGCCTCACAACGGATCCGACCGAGGTCAACACCGATCCCTGGCGGGTGAAGCTGTTCTGCCAGGCCATCGGCGAGACAGACCCCGTCTATCACGATCTGGATGCCGCCCTCGAAGCGGGTCTGGAGGCCCGCCCGCTGCCGCCTACGTTCCTCAAGGCGGTCGAGGGCGAGCATTTCAGCAGTGCCTCCTTGATGGAATTGCTGGGCGTGCCCTTGCGGGGGGTGATGCATGCGGAGCAGACGTTCGAGTATCTTGAACCCCTCTATGCCAGCGATCCCATCTGGGTGTCCCGAACAGTGGCTGACATCTACGACAAGAAGGACGGAGCGTTGACATTCGTTGTCGTGGACACCCACTACCGCGTGGATGGACGGATCGTTGCCAGCAGCCGCCAGACCATCGTCGTGCGCAACCGGCTCCCCGCATCATGACGTCCAGCCAGTTTCCCCAGGAGATCGAACTGAAATGCCTCCCGGTCACGGCGGTCGACCTTTCGCTATTTGCGGCCTCTTCGGGCGATCACAACCCGATGCACCTGGACGTCGATGCCGCTCGCGCAGCGGGTTTCGACCGGCCCGTCGTGCACGGGATGCTGACGATGGCCTACGTGGGCCGAATGTTCACTGAACAATTCGGTGCAGCGAGTATCCGGGCGCTGCGGACCCAATTCACCGGCGTTGCGTTGCGCGGGGATGCGTTGATACTCCGAGCCAGCCTGCTCGGGATCGAGGAGGGTTTGGGTCGCTACACCGTGCGCGCCGAAACGGCAGCGGGTACCGAGGTGGCCCACGGCGAGGCGCGGGTTTCTCGCCCGAGGGATCATGAAACGCCTGGTTGATGCCCTGGCGCCCGGGCAGCGGGTGTGGGTCAGCACCCTCAGCACCGAGTCGACGCTGCTGCGCGAGGAGCTGATGGCCGACCCCGAGCGCGCACGCGGCGTCACGTTCATGGGGGTGCAGTTTCCTGGCATCGACCGCACCGACTACCTGGCTCTCCATCCGCAGGCTCGGCTGATCGCCACATTCATGTCGCCCCAGGTGAGGGAGGGACTGAAGCAGGGCCGGGCGGAACTGCTACCGCTGGACTACCAAGGCCTGGCCCGTTGCCTGGCCGAAGGGGCGCCGGCCGACGTTGCCATCGCCCAGTTGAGCCCCCCGGACAACGACGGTTGGTGCAGCCCCGGCCTGGCGAGTGATTTTCTCCCGTTGGTGTGGACATGTGCCAGACGCCGGATCGCGCATATCAATCCCCAGTTGCCACGCACGCGCGGCAGCTTCCGGGTTCACCTCTCGGAGTTGGATGACCATGTCGACACGCCGGCGGCGGTGGCCGAGTACGCCGAAGCAGGCGGCGGGGAGACGGAGTTGCGCATCGCGGCGAACGCGGCGCAACTGGTGCGCGATGGCGACACCTTGCAGTTCGGCATCGGCGCGGTTCCCATGGGCCTGGCCGAAGCATTGCGGTCCCACAGGATGCTTCGCCTGCACACAGGCATGGTCGCGCGAGCCCTGCAGACCTTGTGGACCGCCGGTTCCCTGGATGGCGATGCCCGCATCACGACCGGCGTCGTGCTGGGCGACGCGCAGTTTCAGGCATTCGCGACCGGACTCGAGTCGCTGTGGCTGACGGACGTCCGGCACACACACGACCCGGCTCTGATCGGCCGCATTTCGAGGTTCGTCGCCGTCAACGGCGCGGTCGAGGTCGATCTCTTCGGGCAGGCCAACTCGGAGCGGGCCTCTGGTGCGCTGCAGGCCGGCGCCGGGGGCCTGCCTGCCTTCGCCCAGGGCGCCCTGCGTTCGCCAGGTGGAAGGGTGATCATCTGCCTTCCGGCCACAGCCAGGAAGGGCGCGGTTTCGCGGATCGTTACCGCACTCGACGGGCAATCCCTGTGCACGTTGCCGCGCTACCTCGCTGATGCCGTGGTCACGGAATACGGCGTGGCGGAAATCCGGGATTTGTCGATGGACCGGCGCGCCGAGGCGTTGATCGCCATCGCCGCGCCGGACCATCGCGCCGCGCTGGCCAATGCGTGGGACCTGATTCGGGGCGCCCTCTGATCGCTCATGCGATGCTGATCAGGCGCTTGCCCAGGTTCTCGCCCCGATAGAGGCCGGCAATTGCATCGGGCGCACGTTCGATTCCTTCGAGCACCTCCTCGACATATTCAAGCCGCCCTTCGCGCAGCCACCCGGCCAGGTCGGCCCGGGCACCCGCGTAGTAGTCGGGGTGGTCGAAGATGACGAATCCCTGCATCCGTGCACGCTTGACCAGGAGGTGCCGCTCGACACGTGGCCCTTGGGGAGAGGGGGTCCAGTTCGAGACCGAAGCGGTACCGCAGATGACGACGCGGGCACCGACGTTCAACCGCGCCATCACAGCGTCACTGATTTCGCCGGCCGTGTTGTCGTAGTAGACGTCAACCCCGCCCGCACAGGCGTTCTCGAGGCGCTGGGCAAGGGCGGGCGCCTTGTAGTCGAGCGCGTCGTCGTAGCCAAATCGATCCAGGCACAGCTGCCGCTTGGTCTCGCCGCCCGTGATGCCCACGGTGCGGCAACCCTTCAGCTTCGCGATCTGTCCGACGCACGAGCCGACCGACCCGGCGGCTGTCGAAACGACCACCGTTTCGCCGGCCTTGGGTTGGCCGAGCTGAAGCAGGCCATAGTGGGCCGTAACCCCGTTGATGCCGAGGACACCCAAGGCAGTCGACAGGGGCAGGTCGGTCTCCTCGATCCTGCGCTGGATGCCGGAAGGGTCGACGACGGCGTAATCCTGCCAGCCGAACAGACCGGTAACGGGCGTTCCGACCGGCCAATCGGGGTGTTCCGACTGGACGATGCGACCGGCCGCGAATGATCGCATCACGGCATCGATGGCGACGGGTTCGGAGTAGTTGGCCACCGCGCTCACCCAGCCGCGCATGGCCGGCTCGACCGACAGCCACTCATTGCGGATCAGCACCTGGCCCGCGCGGGGTTGGGGGACGGGTGTTTCCGCAATGAGGAAATGTTCCGCTTGCGGAATGCCGTCCGGGCGGGAAGCCAGCAGTACCTGGCGGTTGATCGGTTTCATCGACAACGTCTCCATAGAGGTTTTACCCGAGTTGCAAAAGAGTAAGCTTTGATATAGTACACATGCGTATGATGTGCATCTATACTCAAAGCAATTAATTTTCGAGGAAATGAGAGATGGCAGGCCATTGGTTCGAAGAATTCTCGGTCGGGCAGCAGTTCGACCACGAAATACGCCGTACGGTCACCGAGGCGGACAACATGTGGTTCTCCAACGCCACCTACAACCCCGCCGCGATCCATATCGACGCCGAATACTGCAAGAGCACCGAGTTCGGCAAGCCCCTGGTCAACAGCATCTTCACCCTCGGCCTTGTGATCGGGCTGTCCGTCCAGGAAACCACCCTGGGCACCACCGTGGCCAATCTCGGCATGACCGACACCCGATTTCCGAAACCGGTATTCCATGGGGACACCATCCGTTCGCGCACCACGGTCAAGGAGCTGCGCGAGAGCAAGTCCAGGCCCAACGCCGGCATCGTCACCTTCCTTCACCAGGGATTCAACCAGCGCGACGAGGAAGTCTGCACCTGTCTGCGGCAGGCGCTGATGCTGAGGAAAGCCCAATGAGCGCCCTGCGGATGCGTTCGATGCTCTTCGTCCCGGCCGATAGCGAGCGGAAGCTGGCGAAATCCCTGGACAGTCCGGCCGACGTGCTGATTCTCGATCTCGAAGACGCGGTCGCGCAGGCGCGCAAACCCATGGCGCGTTCGATGGCTGCCGAGTTCGTCACCGCCCAGGCGTCCAAGCTCGGTGCCCGGATCTTCGTTCGCATCAATCCGCTCGACAGCGGATTGGCAATGGACGATCTCGCGTCGGTCGTGGTGCCCGGCCTCGCCGGCGTTCTTCAGCCCAAGACCCGCTCAGCGGCCGACCTGATCCATCTCGGCCATTGCCTGGATGCGCTCGAGGCCCGTGCGGGCATGGCGGCCGGAGCAGTGAAGATCGTGCCCGTCGCGACCGAGACGCCCCAGGCGATGCTCAACATGCAGGGCTTTGCGGCAACGGCCGTGCCGAGACTGGCCGGGGTGACCTGGGGTGCGGAAGACCTGTCAGCGGCGATAGGCGCTGTCTCCAATCGCGAAGAAGACGGGAGCTGGTCGCCGCTCTACACGCTGGCCAACTCCTTGTGCCTGTGCGTTGCCGCGTCCGCCGACGTGCCGGCAATCGACACCCTCTACGCCGACTTCCGCGACGTGGTTGGGCTCACCGCGTCCTGCCGGGCATCTCGCCGCCGCGGATTTCGTGGCCGCATCGCCATCCATCCCGACCAGGTCCACACCATCAACGAAGCGTATTCGCCAAGCGAAGCGGAACTGGCGCACGCCAGGCGCATCGTTGACGCATTCGCGACACAGCCCGAGGCCGGCACCCTCAGCATCGACGGCGTGATGGTCGATAAACCCCATCTGACCCAGGCCCTGCGGACCTTGGAACTGCCGCACTGATGTACGTCTGCCCCCACGCTTCGCTGCCCCCCGAGGGGGCGCTTTTTGCCTAGGGGCGGCCCGTCGTCAAAAAAGGAGACTTTAATTTATGGATTTTTCTGTCAGCGAAGACCACCGCGCGATCCGGGACGGCGTGAGCGGGGTGGTTCGCAAGTTCGACGACGAGTACTGGCTGGCGCGGGACGATGATGGGGAGTTCCCCCGTGAGTTCCATCGTGCGATGGCCGACGCCGGTTGGCTGGGCATCACCATGCCCACCGAGTACGGCGGCTCGGGGTTGGGTGTGGCCGAGGCCGTGATCATGCTGCACGAGGTCGCGAGCCACGGCGGCGGCATGGCCTCCGCGTCCACGGTGCATATCAACCTGTTTGGCCCGCACCCTATCGTCGTATTCGGCACCCCGGAGCAAAAGCAGCGCTGGATTCCCCGGCTGGTCGAAGGCAAGGACCAATGCTGCTTCGGCTTTACCGAACCCGACGCCGGCTTGAACACCACCGCCATCAAGACCTTCGCGCAAAAGGTTCCGGGCGGCTACGTTGTGAATGGGCAGAAGGTCTGGACCTCCACGGCGCAGGTGGCCAACAAGATCATGCTGCTCACCCGGACGACCAAGCTGGAAGACTGCGCCCGACCGACCGACGGCATCACCATCTTCTACACCGACCTCGATCGATCCAAGATCGACGTGCACCGGATTGCGAAGATGGGCCGCAAGGCGGTCGATTCGAACTCGATCTTCATCGACGGCCTGTTCATCCCGGACGGCGACCGGATCGGCGAAGAGGGCAAGGGGTTCTCCTACATCCTTCACAGTCTGAATCCCGAGCGCCTGCTGGTCGCAGCCGAGGCGGTCGCGATTGGACAGGACGCACTGCGCCGGGCGACGAAGTACGCGCGCGAACGTGTGGTGTTCGATCGTCCGATCGGCCAGAACCAGGGCATCCAGCACCCTCTTGCCGAGCGCTGGATGGCGCTCGAGGCCGCCTGGAACATGGTCATGAAGGGTGCTTGGCTCTACGACCAGCACTTGCCATGCGGCGCCGAAGCCAATGCCGCCAAGTTCCTCGGCGCGCGCGCGGGCTTCGATTCGTGCATGCAAGCGGTGCTCACGCACGGCGGCTTCGGCTACGCCAAGGAATACCACGTCGAGCGCCTGCTGCGCGAAGTAACCATCACGCGGATCGCGCCGGTCACCGAGCAACTCATCCTTTCCTTCATCGCCGAGAAGGTGCTGGAGCTTCCCAGGTCGTACTGAATCAGGAGTAAATCAATGATCAAGCGAGAGCTCTTCGAGCCGGAGCACGAGACGTTCCGGGACACGGTGCGGCGCTTCGTGGAGCGCGAGATAGCGCCCAATCATGCTCAATGGGAGCGTGACGGCGTTGTGCCGCGCGAGCTGTGGCTGAAGGCCGGTGCGGCTGGCATGCTCTGCTGCACCATCCCCGAAGAGTACGGCGGCCTGGGCGCCGACTACCTGTTCGATGTCGTGGTGTTCGAGGAAATGGCGCGCTCCGGATTCACCGGCCCGGGCTTCCTGATCCATTGCGACCTGGTCGCCACGTACATCAAGTCGTTCGGCAGCGAAGAGCAGAAAAAACAATGGCTGCCGAGGATGGTCGCCGGCGAGGCGATCGGTTCGCTGGGAATGACGGAGCCGCACGCCGGCTCGGATTTGAAAGCGATCCGAACGAAGGCGATACGCAACGGCGACGACTTCATCATTTCCGGCCAGAAGGTCTTCATCTCGAACGGGCAGCTTTGCGACGTGATCGTTCTGGCAACGAAGACAGATAGCGCTGCGGGCGCCAAGGGGGTCACTCTCTTCCTTGTCGATACCAGCCTGCCGGGCTTCCGGCGTGGGAAGAACCTGAACAAGCTGGGGATGAAGGCACAGGACACCTCCGAGCTGTTCTTCGACGAAGTGCGCGTGCCGGCAACTGCCATGCTGGGCGAGGAGGGCAAGGGCTTCGAGCTGATGATGACCAAGCTTGCCCAGGAGCGCCTGGCCCAGGCCATTCGCTCGGCAGTGGTCGCCGAGACCGTCATCGATTGGACGGTCGAGTACACCTCGCAGCGCAAGGCCTTCGGTCAAACCATTGCGGATTTCCAGAACACACAGTTCAAGCTCGCTGAACTCAAGACCGAGGCGGTGGTCGGTCGACAATTCACGGACAAGTGCATCGAAGTCTTCATGCGCGGGGAACTCGATGCGATCGACGCGGCCATGGCCAAGATGTGGCTCTCGAACCTGCACTGCAAAGTGGTCGATGAGTGCCTGCAGCTGTTTGGCGGCTGGGGATACATGTGGGAATACCCAATCGCGCGCGCTTACGCCGATGCACGTATCGTGAAGATCGCCGGCGGTTCCATCGAGGTGATGAAACACATCATCGGCCGTCACCTATTCGCACACCACAAGCTGCGGCGCGAGAACGCCAACGGTGTCGCGGGCATCAACCCGGTGTAGGGGAAGGGCGATGGCACCTTCGATCTTTCGCCAGGAGGTTCTGGCAGGCAAGCGCATCCTCGTCACGGGCGCAGGGACGGGATTGGGCAAGGAGCTCGCCCGGCACTTCGCGGCGCACGGGGCCGCGGTTCATATCTGCGGGCGGCGCGAAGCGGTGCTCCAGCAGGCGGTCTCCGAGCTGCAAGAAACGGCGAAGCACGGCGGTTCCGTGCGACACCATGTCTGCGACGTCCGGGACCCTGACCAGATCGAGGCCATGGTCGAGGCGATCTGGCAGAGCGGTCCCCTGACCGGCCTCATCAACAACGCGGCAGCGAACTTCATATCGCCGTCGGTCGAGATCAGCCCGCGTGGCTTCGCCGCAGTTCGCTCAACCGTGATGGACGGCGCGCTGTTTGCGACGCTTGCGTGCGGCCGCCGCTGGATCGCCCAGGACTTGCCAGGTTCCGTGGTCAGCATGCTGGTCACCTGGGTCTGGACCGGCTCGGCCTACGTCCTTCCCTCAACCATGGCGAAGACGGCCGTCCACGCCATGACGATGTCGCTGGCGGTCGAATGGGGCAGGCACAACATCCGCGTCAACGCCGTCGCGCCCGGCCCGTTCCCGACGGAGGGGGCGTGGGAAAAGCTGGCGCCCATACCCCAGGCCAACGTCGGCGCAGCATCGAAGGACGAGGTCCCGATGCAGCGCTTCGGGAAGATGGAGGAGCTCTGCAACCTCGTGACGTTCCTGCAGGCCGACGGATGTGACTATCTGACGGGCCAGAACATCGCCATCGACGGCGGCCACCACCTCGCCGCTCCGAGTACGTTTGCGGCCTTGGGAAACCTCACGCCCGAAGACTGGGCACTGGCGAAATCCGTCGTGCGTGGGAAGGCGGAGCAGGAAAAGACGCTTCGCAGCACCGGCTGAGTGTCTGATATGGATAGACGCACTGCTCTCAAGGCCGGTGGCATTTGTCTTGCCGGCGTCGTGACGAATGTGACCGCCCAGGGGTTTCCGAACCGCGCGATCACGCTGATCGCACCTTCGGTTCCCGGGGGATCCACCGATGCCGTGTGCCGCGCGCTGGCGGACGCCGCGTCCCGCCGCCTCGGAGTGCCGGTCGTTGTCGAGAACAAGGCGGGCGCCGGCGGAACCCTCGGCGGCCTTGCCCTCGCCTCCGCAAAGCCGGACGGCTATACCGTTGCGCTGCTGCCGCTCGGCGTGTTCCGCATTGCGCTGATGCAGAGGACCGCCTTCGATCCCCTTCGTGACATCGCGTACGTCGCCGGCCTGGGCGGCTTTGTCTTTGGCCTGGCCGTACGCGCAGACTCTCCCCATCGGAGCTTGGCGGATTTCCTGAACGACGCTCGAAGGAACCCGGGCAAGCTGACCTACGGACATTCCGGCATCGGCAGCACTCCCCATCTGGCGGTGGAGGAACTGGCGCAGAAAGCAGGCATCGAACTCACGGCCGTCCCCTACAAGGGTTCGAACGAGGCCCTGGCGGCGCTGCTTGGCGGCCATATCTCGATGATGAGCGGAACAACGGAGTTCCTGCCCCATGTCGAGGCAGGAAAGCTTCGCGTCCTGGCGACCCTGGGTGCGAAGCGCGCCCCGGCATTTCCCGATGTACCGACGCTTCGAGAATCCGGGGTCGACATCGTCAATGAATCGCCGTTTGGCATCGGGGTTCCGCGTGCCACCGATCCGCAGACTATCAAGCTGCTGCACGACGCTTTTCGCGCTGCCCTTGACGAGCCCGCGGTCCTGGCAGCGTTTGCGCGCTTCATGTTGCCGGTGATCCCGATGGGCTCAACGGAGTACGAAGCTTTCGCCAAGCGTACGGTCGCCGCGGAGCGGGAGACGCTTTCCCGGCTCGGACTCCTGCGCAAGGATTGACGGTGGCGGACCAATCTTTCCTGGACCTGCGCAAGCAGGCACTGGCGATTCCGGACAAGGTCGCCGTCGTCTGCGATGGCGCGTCGCTCAGTTACGAGAATCTCGAAGCCCTTGCCAACCGGTTCGCGAGTGTGTTGCGGGAACGCGGGCTGCAGCGCGGAGACCATGTCGCGACGCTCATGGGCAACCGGCCGGAAATGCTCGCCGTCGCTTGGGCGGCCTGGCGCTCGGGGGTTTACCTGACACCCATGCCCACCGCGTTGGCGGCCGCCGAGCTTGGCTACCTGGTCGGCGATTGCGATGCCAAGCTGGTGCTGGCGGACAGCATGCTGCCTCACGTGGCCGAACCGCTGCCGCCCATGTTTCCCGGCCGCCCCATCCACTGGCTCTCGCTGGGCGGATCGCTGGCTGGCTACACACCGGTCGAACCCCTGCTTGCGACGGCGACCCTGTTGCCGCCGGATCAGGAGATGCCCGGCGCCTTGATGATGTACACCTCGGGCACTACAGGTGCTCCGAAGGGCGTGTACCGTCCTTTGCTGCCGCCCGATTGGCGTGGAACACCGCCGTTCGCGGCCGACCTCATCCAGCTGTTCGACCTTGGCGGCGAGACCGTGCGCTACTTGTCCACGGCGCCGCTGTACCACGCCGCGCCGTTGCGGTTCGCACTGGCCGTGACGGCCGCCGGCGGCACCGTCCATGTGATGGGCCGATTCGATGCCGAGGAAGCACTTGGGCAACTGGAGAAACTTGCAATCACCCACAGCCAATGGGTGCCGGCAATGTTTCAGCGCCTCCTCACATTGCCATCGGGTCGGCGCGAGGCGTTCTCCGCGCCGGCGCACCAGTACGCCATTCATGGGGCGGCGCCATGTCATCCCGAACTGAAGCAGGCCATGATCGACTGGTGGGGGCCTGTCTTTCTCGAGTACTACTCCGGCAGCGAAGGCGTGGGACTTACTCTGATCGACTCGGCCGAAGCACTCGCGCACCGGGGTTCCGTCGGGCGCGCCCGCAAGGGCATCATTCATGTCATTGATGAGACCGGAGCCGAAGTGCCGGCGGGCGAGACCGGCCGGATCTACTTCTCCGGAGGCCCTCCTTTCGAGTATTACAAAGCGGCGGGCAAGACCGCAGCACGAACGCTCGAGAGCGGCTGGCAAACCTTCGGCGACATCGGGCATGTCGACGACAGCGGCTATCTCTACCTCACCGATCGGGCCGACGACATGATCATCTCCGGCGGCGTCAACATCTATCCGCAGGAGATCGAGGCAGTGATTCGCGGTGTCGCCGCCGTCTGGGACTGCGCTGTCGTGGGCGTGCGGGACGAGCGCTTCGGGGAGAAGCCTGTCGCCTTCATCGTTGCGGACATCACTCGCGCGTCCGGCACCAGCGAGCTGTCCGCTGCTGTGCGGCGCGCCTGTCAAGAGAGGCTGGGGCGCTTCAAGCAACCTGCCGCCATTCACGTCATCGACCAGTTGCCCCGCTCCCCGGCCGGGAAGCTGCTGCGCAAGCAACTGCGTGAACTCATTCAACCTGTCAATTGACTCTAGCCATGAAATCCATGATCGCCGACTACGGCAACACCACGAGGGAAGAACCATGAAGTCACGCAAAGTCATCATCACGTGCGCCGTCACCGGCTCGATCCATACACCGTCGATGTCGCCGCACCTGCCGGTCACCGCTGAGGAAATCGCCGAGGCGGCCGTGGGCGCCGCCGAGGCCGGCGCGGCAATCGTCCACCTGCACGCGCGAAATCCTGTGGACGGGCGGCCCGACCAGAGTCCCGAAGCATTCGCGCCATTCCTGCGTTCGATAAAGAGCCGATCGGACGTGGTGGTCAATCTGACCACGGGCGGCTCTCCGTACATGTCGGTCGAAGAGCGGGTCCGGCCCGCCGCCGTATTCAAGCCCGAGGTCGCGAGCCTGAACATGGGGTCGATGAACTTCGGCCTGTTTCCCATGCTCAAGCGCTTCAAGACGTTCAAGCACGAGTGGGAGCCTCGGATGCTCGAGAATTCGCGCGACCTGGTGTTTCGCAATTCGTTCAAGGACATCACCTACGCGTTGAACACGCTGAACGAGACCAACACGCGCTACGAGTTCGAGTGCTACGACACCAGCCATCTCTACAACCTGCATTACTTCTGGCAAGAAGGGCTGGTCAAGGCGCCGCTGTTCATCCAGACGGTGTTCGGCCTTCTCGGCGGCATCGGGCCCCACCCGGAGGACGTGCTGCACATGAAGCGCACGGCCGACCGGCTTTTCGGTGACAGCTATCGTTGGTCGGTCCTGGGGGCCGGCAAGAGCCAGATGCCCCTGGCTGCGATGAGCGCAGCCATGGGGGGAAATGTCCGGGTGGGCCTGGAAGACTCCCTCTGGGCTGGTGCGGGCCGGCTGGCGGCATCCAACGCGGAGCAGGTCAGCCAAGCGCGAACCATCGTGGAAGGCCTGGGATTGGAGATCGCAACGCCAGATGAGGCGCGGCAGATCCTCAGCCTGAAAGGTCGGGCCAACGTGGCGTTCTAGCGAATCAACCAACGCCATTGGCCGAGCCCCGGCGCGGCGCTCCGTGCCCGGGGTTTTCTATTTGGCTGCCGTGGCGGTTCTCAAATACCCGCCCTTCTCACTGCGAAATGAGATGGGATGCCTCGCGCTTGGATTCTTGCGAATCAAAGCGATTGCACGGCGATTGCACGGTTCATCTGGCTGCAGGCCGGTTAGCTGCTGCTAACCGGCCCCGCAAGGCAGTGGGTGGTGGGCCCTGAGTGACTCGAACACTCGACCTACGGATTAAGAGTCCGCTGCTCTACCAACTGAGCTAAGAGCCCACTGAAAACGAAAAAAAGAAGCTGTGGTGGAGAGGAGGAGGATCGAACTCCCGACCTTCGCATTGCGAACGCGACGCTCTCCCAGCTGAGCTACCCCCCCACAGCAGCGCGTATTTTAGCAAAACCCGCGGCCCTGGCTGAGGCAGGGC
>JAQGMS010000386.1 GCA_028292245.1 Ramlibacter sp. | reverse complement strand
ACCCTGCGGTTGTGCGGGGCCACGCGCGTCGTTGTGTTGGCGTTGGCCCGGACACCTATCAAGGTCACTACGCAGCGTGACGATGGATGAGAGGTGAAGCCGCCCGTCATCTCCCTCACCGACGAGGTCTGGATCTCGCTGTGCGAAACGGAGCTCGTCCGCCCTTCGGTCGTCGCCGTCGGCCTCGCTCGCATCGCCACCAACGACTGGCCGCCCTCGCTCGACGTGGCCGACGCCGTGCTCGACTGGCAGGCCCGCCTGCCCGTCACCACCAGCTGACTAGTCTCGCCCTGTGGATGTCAGCGTCAGCAGCCGTCACATCGAGCTCACCGACGCACTGCGGTCCGCCGCCGAGGAGAAGATCGGCCGCCTGAGTCGGTTCCTCGAGGGCATGGACCGGGCCGAGGTCCACTTCGTCGAGGAGAAGAACCCTCGCATCGCCGACAAGAAGGACGTCTGCGAGGTGACCATGGCCGGGCACGGCCACCACGTGCGGGTGAAGGTGGCGGCGTCCGACCCGTTCTCCGCCATCGACCTGGCCGTGGCCAAGCTCGAGCACCAGCTGCACAAGTTGAAGACCAAGATCGTGTCCCGGCACCACCCACGCAAGGAGCGGGTGCCGGTCCTCGACGGGGCCGAGCTCGACGCCGAGGCGGACGAGCCCATCGATCCCGACCGCATCGTGAAGTCCAAGCAGTTCGTCATGAAGCCGATGACGCCGGAGGAAGCCGTCCTCCAGATGGACCTGCTGGGGCACGACTTCTTCTTCTTCAGCAACTCGGACACGGGCAAGGCCGGGGTGGTCTATCGACGCCGGTCGGGTGACATCGGTCTGATCGACGAAGCCGGCTGAACCCCGTCGAGGGCCTAGTCCAACAGGGCTGCTTCGCCATGGCCTACCGTGATGGGGTGAACCGCCCCCAGGGGGACCATCTCGCATGACCACCCTCGAGCCCAACGACCACTCCTCGACGGCATCGGACGCCATCCGCGTCCTCATCGTCGACGACCACGCTCTCTTCCGGCGGGGCCTCATCCAGGTGCTCCTCTTCGAGGAGGGCATCGAGGTCGTCGGTGAGGGCGAGGACGGCGAGGACGCCATCAAGAAGGCCGAGGAGCTGGCGCCCGACGTGGTGCTGATGGACGTGCGCATGCCCCGCGTGTCGGGCATCGAGGCGACCCGGCGCCTGGCCGAGGCCCTGCCCACCACCAAGATCCTCATGCTCACGGTCTCCGACGAGGAGGACGACCTCTACGAGGCCATCAAGGCGGGGGCCACCGGCTACCTCCTCAAGGAGATCTCCATCGAGGAGGTCGCCGACGCCGTGCGGGCGGTGATGCAGGGCCAGACCCTGATCAGCCCGTCGATGGCGTCCAAGCTCATCCAGGAGTTCAACAACCTGGCCAAGCGAGCCGACGAGAAGCAGCAGGTCCCGGCGCCCCGGCTCACCGACCGCGAGCTCGAGGTGCTCAAGCTGGTGGCCAAGGGGCTCACCAACCGCGACATCGCCGACGCCCTCTACATCTCCGAGAACACGGTCAAGAACCACGTGCGCAACATCCTCGAGAAGCTGCACCTGCACTCCCGGATGGAGGCCGTGATCTACGCCGTCAAGGAGAAGCTCCTCGACCTCGACGAGAACACCGAGGGCGGCCCCACCCGGGGGATGAGCCGGGAGTAGGCGTTCCCGGCCGCTCGTGACTTGGGCCGGGTGATGGTGCACGTCGACGACTGGTACCGGGCCGAGCACCCCGCCTGCTGGCTTCGGTGCTGCTGCTCCCGATCGAGGCGTTGGTGTCAATCCGTCGCCAGTTCGGAGGCAGGAGCCCGGCGGGCAAGCCTCGGGGACGTCGCTGAGGGAGTACGACAACCCGCCCCCGGTAGGCTCGACGCCCGTGAAGGTCCTCGACAAGATCCTGCGCGCCGGCGAAGGCCGTCGCATCAAGGCCGTGGCCGGCCTGGTGCCCGACATCAACGCGCTGGAACCGGAGATGGAGAAGCTCTCCGACGACGCGCTGCGCCACAAGACCATCGAGTTCAAGGAGCGCCTCGACCGGGGTGAGGACCTCGACGACCTGCTCATCGAGGCCTTCGCCGTGGTGCGCGAGGGCGCCCGGCGCGAGATCGGCCAGCGCCACTACGACGTGCAGCTCATGGGCGGCGCCGCCCTGCACTTCGGCTGGATCGGCGAGATGAAGACGGGCGAGGGCAAGACCCTCGTGTCGACCCTGCCCGTCTACCTCAACGGCATCACCGGCAAGGGCGTCCACGTCATCACCGTGAACGACTACCTGGCCCGCCGCGACTCGGAGTGGATGGGCCGGGTGCACAAGCGCCTGGGCCTGACCATCGGCCTCGTCATCCCCGAGATCAACACGTCCGAGGCCAAGCGGGAGATGTACGCCTGCGACGTCACCTACGGCGTCAACAACGAGTTCGGCTTCGACTACCTCCGCGACAACATGGCCATGACCCTGGACGAGAAGGTCCAGCGGGGCCACGCCTACGCCATCGTCGACGAGGTCGACTCGATCCTGGTCGACGAGGCCCGCACGCCGCTCATCATCAGCGGCCGCCTGGCCGACGCCGCCCAGCTCTACTACAAGTTCGCCTCCATCGTGCGGGGCCTCGTCCGCGACGAGGACTACGACGTCGAGGAGGAGAAGCGCCACGTCGCCATCCTCGAGCCCGGCATCAACAAGGTCGAGCAGCAGATGGGCGTCGAGAACCTCTACGACGAGCTGTCCCAGAACCTCGTGCACCAGCTCCAGGTGGCCCTCAAGGCCAAGGAGCTCTACAAGCGGGACAAGGACTACATCGTCACCGACGGCGAGGTGAAGATCGTCGACGAGTTCACCGGGCGCATCCTCGAGGGCCGGCGCTGGTCCGAGGGCATCCACCAGGCGGTCGAGGCCAAGGAAGGGGTGAAGATCAAGGAGGAGAACCAGACCCTCGCGACCATCACCCTCCAGAACTACTTCCGCCTCTACGACAAGCTCTCGGGCATGACGGGCACGGCCGTCACCGAGGCCGCCGAGTTCGCCTCCACCTACGAGCTGGCCGTGGTGCCGATCCCGACCCACCGACCGCTGGCCCGACTCGACCAGCCCGACCTGATCTACAAGACCGAGATGGCCAAGTTCGAGGCCGTGGTCGACGACCTGAGCGAGCGCTACGAGGCCGGGCAGCCGGTGCTCGTGGGCACGGTGTCGGTCGAGAAGTCGGAGCTGCTCTCCAGCCTCCTGCGCAAGCGGGGCATCCCGCACGAGGTGCTGAACGCCAAGCAGCACACCCGTGAGGCCGAGATCGTCACCCAGGCCGGCCGCCTCAACGCCGTCACCGTGGCCACCAACAT
>JAQGMS010000451.1 GCA_028292245.1 Ramlibacter sp. | reverse complement strand
AGGTCATTGTCCAGCGGATGGTGAACAACGTCCGCATGAGCGGCGTGATTTTCACCCACGACCTCAACACCGGCGCGCCATACTATGTCGTCAACTATGACGACGTCTCCGGCGTCACCGATACGGTGACTTCCGGCGGCAAGTATTCCAATCGTACGCTGTATATTCACCGCGAGGCGCTCGACGCGGTAAGGTCTGAGCGCTTCTCGCGCCTGATGCTGGCGGTGCGTGAACTCGAGGATATCGTCGGCAGCCAGTTCCTCGATATCGAGTTTGCTGTTGGCGAGGACTTGACGCCGTATCTGCTGCAGGTACGCGCGATCACCACGCAACCGAACTGGAATCGCGGCATCGCTTCCCGGATCAATGCAACGCTGTCCGGCATTCAGGCCTATGTCCGCGAGCGCCTCGGCCGCATGCCGGGCGTATACGGCCAGACCACCGTGCTCGGCCAGATGCCCGACTGGAATCCGGCCGAGATGATCGGCCGCGCGCCGCGGGCGCTGGCATATTCGCTGTACCGGACCCTGATTACGGATCATGCCTGGCGAATTGGTCGGGCGAAGATGGGCTATGCCGTTCCCGCCGGACAGCCCCTGATGGTTTCACTGGCCGGTCAGCCGTTCATCGATGCCCGGCTGAGCTTTCATTCTTACCTGCCGGCGGCGCTGCCGGGCTCGATTGCCGAAAAGCTCGTGGACACCTGGTTGTCGCGGCTGCGGCAGCATCCCGAGCTTCATGACAAGGTGGAGTTTGAAGTTGCGATTACCACCTACAGCTTTGACATCGACCAGAAGCTCGATTCGCTGGTTGGCGATGCGCTCTCTGCTGCCGAACGGACGACGTTCAAACATCTACTGCGCGAGCAATTGCACGCGCTTCTGGCTCCCGGTTCCGCCGGCGGCGTCGCAAACGCCATGGCCAGGGTGCAGGCGCTGGAGGCTCGCCACACCGCTGCGATCAGCGGGACCGAACAACCCACGCTGGCGGCGCTGCACGGCTTGCTGGACGAGTGCCAGAACGACGGCACCATTCCCTTCGCCATTCTGGCGCGACATGGTTTCATCGCGAAAACCATTCTCAATTCGCTGTGCGCCCGCGGCATCCTCGATGGCGACGATGTGCTCGCCATCCAGGGCAGCTTCGCCACCGTTGCCGGCGATCTGGTGGACTGGATGCACCAGCTGCAGCGCGGGGAGTTGCCGCGCGCGCGCTTCATGGCCCGGTTCGGTCATCTGCGGCCCGGCACTTACGACATCCTGTCGCGCCGTTACGATCAGATGCCGGATTTCGGCGCCGGCCATGCGCCAATCCTGATTGAGCCGGCACGCGTGCCTTTCGCGCTGCGCGATGCCAAGCGCAAGCAGATCGACGCGCTGCTGGTCGAAGAAGGATTCACCGAGCTGAATACCGACGCGCTGCTGGCGTATGTCCGCGACGGCACCGTCGGTCGCGAATACGGCAAGCTGGTGTTCACGCGTACCGTCAGCGACATCCTGGAATTGATCGCCGGTTTTGGCGAACGGCACGGTCTCAGCCGCGAGGAAATGTCTCACGTACCGCTTCAGCAACTGCTCGACGCGGCGTCGTCGAGCGGCGATGACGGCATCGAGCAGCGGCTGCGCGCCATCTCGGGGCAGGAAGCCGAGCGGCACGCGTTGAGCGTCGCGATCCGCCTGCCGCAGGTTCTGTTCGACGAGGCCGGCGTGCACGTTATCCCGTTCCAGGTCAGCGTGCCGAATTTCATCACCCACAAGAACGTCACCGCGGCGTCGGCGGTGGTTACCGCGGAAGGCCGGGCGCCGGATTTGGGCGGAAAGATCGTCCTGATCGAGAATGCCGATCCAGGTTTCGACTGGATTTTCTCGGAAGCCATCGCCGGCCTCATCACCAAATACGGCGGCGCCAACTCGCACATGGCGATCCGCTGCGCGGAATTCGGTATTCCGGCGGCGATCGGCTGCGGCGAACAACGCTTCGAAGCCTTGCTGAAGCCCGGGCAGATATCGCTCGATTGCTCGGCCGGGACGATCAATCAGCATTGAGGACAGACGGAATGGTCATATGGATTATCGGCCTGTCGGGTGCCGGAAAGACAACCCTGGCAGAGTTAGTCGTTGATGAATTAAGAGCGCGAGGGAAGACGGTCGTTCTTATCGATGGCGACGTCATCCGGCGATTGTTCGGAAACGATGTTGATCACACGATTGAAGGCCGAAGAAAGAATGCTGAGCGGATTTCGCAGATGACGAAATTCTTGGCGGATCAGGGCGTCAACGTCGTTTGTGCCGTCTTGTCCATTTTCCCTGATTGGCGGAAGTGGAACCGCGAGAACGTGAGCGATTACGCGGAGGTGTATTTGCGGGTCTCAATGGAAACACTGATCGAACGCGACATCAAGGATTTGTACAAGCGCGCCTTGAAAGGCGAGATCAACAATGTCGTCGGCATCGATTTGCCATTTCCCGAACCGGATGGGCCCGAGCTAATCATCGACAATGATGAGAAGCGAACGGATTTCAGCTCGTTCGTTGGCAGGGTCA
>JAQGMS010000016.1 GCA_028292245.1 Ramlibacter sp. | reverse complement strand
GCGGAAATGAATGTCCGCTTTGTCAGATCGGCAAATCAGGACCCGCCAGTCCCCTTCCGTGAAGAGTTTCGGGCGCCGGCAGGCGTACGAAAGTCCCCGAGGAAGGAACCCGCGAGCCACAATCGATGGCTATGGGGATTTCGATTTGCGGCAGGTGTCGGCGATGGCGTGTCCGCGGCCTGGAAGTGCGGGGATGGATGCGGACAGGCCGCTTCGTTGCGCCTGCGCGCGGTGTTGTCGGGACATTGGGCGGCTGGGCGCGGTCCTGTCGGCGTCGATGATCACCATGGACACGCGTGGGCCGGTTGCCGGAGGCTGAGTGCCTGCGGCTGATTGGAGTAGGCCAGGCCGGGTCATGAACAGTACTCCCGGTTCGTCGCTGTTGCGTCCGGCGGTCCGCGTGGCTGCCTCCACCTTTCGAACGTCTCGATGACGATCATGCGTCCGCCGCAGCAGGGGCATGACGGGCGAATGTCGTCTGGCTCGACCGACGTGTTGCCATCGGATGGTACGGCGACGTTCAGCAGTTTGCGAGCAAGCGCGAGGCTGGCCTTGCGGGCGGAGCCGGCGAGCAGGCCGTAGTGCCGGATGCGATGGAAGCCGCGTGGCAGGACATGGAGCAGGAAGCGGCGGATGAACTCATCAATCGCGAGCACCATGACCTGCTGACGGTCGGCGCCGTCACGGCGGTAGTCCTTATAGCGGAAGGTAACGCTGTTCTTGTCGAAGGCGATCAGGCGGCTGTTCGAGATCGCGACCCGGTGGGTGTAGCGCGACAGGTAGGCGAGCACCGCCTGGGGTCCGGCGAAGGGCGGTTTGGCATAGACCACCCAGCGCTTGCTGCGAACAGGCATCAGATGACGCAGGAAGGCCCGACGGTCGGCCAGCTGCGCCGTCGATCCGAAGAAGGCGAGCCGACCGGCGTCATGCAGGGCGACCAGCCGGGTCAGGAACAGGCGTCGGAACAGCTTGCCGAGCACCCGGACCGGGAGCAGGAAGGCCGGACGCGACGATATCCACCGGCTCCCGTCTGGCGCGATGCCGCCGCCAGGCACGATCATGTGGACATGCGGATGGTGCGTCAGAGCCGAGCCCCAGGTGTGGAGCACGGCGGTGATGCCGATGCGCGCGCCGAGATGCTTGGGATCGGCCGCGATCGTCAGCATCGTCTCCGATGCTGCCTTGAACAGCAGGTCGTAGACCAGCGCCTTGTTGTGGAAGGCGATGTCGGCGACCTCGGCCGGCAGCGTGAACACGACGTGGAAGTAGCCGACTGGCAGCAGGTCGGCTTTGCGCTCGGCGAGCCATGTACGCGCGGCCGCGCCCTGGCACCTGGGACAGTGCCGGTTGCGACAGCTGTTATAGGCGATCCGCCAGTGTCCGCAGTCCTCGCAGGCCTCGACATGACCACCCAATGCAGCGGTGCGGCAGTGCTCGATCGCCGACATGACCTTAAGCTGGGCGAGGCTCAGGTGCCCTGCATGGGCAACCCGGTGGGCAGGACCGGCGGCACGAAAGATGTCGGCGACCTCGATCGAGGTGCGCACGGCTCAGCCGTCGGGCGAGATCTCTGCCTCCTTGAACAGGCCGAGCTTGTCGAGCGGGCTCGTCACGGCACGCACCGTCCGGGTCGCGACCTTGGCATAGAGGGCCGTGTTGTTCAGCTTGGCATGCCCGAGCAGGACCTGGATGATCCGGATGTCGGTGCCGTCCTCCAGCAGGTGGGTGGCGAAGCTGTGGCGCAGTGTGTGCGGCCCGACCCGCTTGGCAATGTCGGCGGCCTGGGCCGCCTCGACGACGATCCGATAGAGCTGCCGCGTGCTGATCGGCTTCATCGCGTGCTGTCCCGGGAACAGCCAGCCATCGCGGTGCATCACGCCCTGCTGCCGCCCGGTCTGCCACCACTGCCGCAGAAGCGTGAGCAGGTCCGGCGACAGCAGGGCGTTGCGATACCGCCCGCCCTTGCCGCGTTCGACGCGCAGCAGCATGCGGTCGCTGTCGACGTCGGCGACCTTCAGCATCGACACCTCCGCAACGCGCAGGCCCGCGCCATAGGCAACCGACAGTGCGGCCTGGTGCTTGAGGCAGGTGGTGGCGTTGAGCAGCCGGGCGACCTCGTCGCGACTGAGCACCACGGGCAGGTTGCGCGGATGCGACAGCCGGACGAGCCGGCGCGCCAGGTCCGGGCGGTCGAGCGTTTGGGTGAAGAAGAAGCGTAGCGCCGACACGATGCTGTTCATCGTCGGCACGGGAACGCCGTCTTCCTGCTGGTCGATCTGGAACCGACGTAGGTCGTCGGCGGTCGCTGTGTCTGGTGAACGCCCGAGGAATGTCGCCAGGCGTCCGATATCGCGGAGATAGTTGCGCTGTGTCTCCCGTGAGAAACGCCGCATGTTCATGTCGTCGATCAGCCGCTGGCGTAGCGGGCTGATCCGTGCCTCGAGAATAGGATGGTGCATAGTCAGGCTCCTTGTTGAAGAAGCCCGCCATGCTCTGCTCCAGCCGAACGACGCTCAACGTGAGCGCGCCGGCCGGTTCTTGATCTCGACCTCAACCGCAGGCGCCCCTCCCGCGCAGCGGGTTCGTTCCGCGGCCCAATTTCAGTCATCCCGATCGCAGGCCAGTGCGGCCAGGCGCTTTCAGCGA
>JAQGMS010000005.1 GCA_028292245.1 Ramlibacter sp. | reverse complement strand
GATCAGGATCATGGCCCAGATGATCTTGTCCAGGTTCTCCTTGACCCACGGAATGCCGCCGAACAGGTAGCCGGCGGTGACGATGCCGCCGACCCACAGCGTGCCGCCGGTCACGTCGTACACGCTGAACTTGCCGCGCGACATCTGCGCGACGCCGGCAACGAACGGCGCGAAGGTGCGCAGAAAAGGCATGAAGCGCGCGGCCACGATGGTGATGCCGCCGTGCTTCTCGTAGAAGGCGTGCGCCTGGTCGAACGCGCGCTTGTTGAAGAAGCGCGACTGCTCCCACTGGAACACTTTCGGCCCGAAATAGTGGCCGATGGTGTAGTTGCTCTGGTTGCCCAGCACCGCCGCGGCCAGCAGGACGCCCAGAGACAAGGGGTAGCTCATGAGGCCCAGGCCGCACATCGCGCCGATCACGAACAGCAGCGAATCGCCCGGCAGGAAGGGCATCACCACCACACCGGTTTCCACGAAGATGATCAGGAACACCAGTGCGTAAACCCAGGCTCCGTGGTCGGTCACGAAATTCTGCAGATGGGTGTCGATGTGCAGGACGAAGCCCACGAGGGAAGAAAGCAATTCCATAGGCGGCGATTATCCCCCGCCCCTAGAATGTGCTCTTCCCCATGAACGCCGTCCTGTCCCCCGTCCCGCGCCGCCCGATCCGCGAACTGCCCGATGAGCTTGTGAGCCAGATCGCCGCGGGCGAAGTGGTGGAGCGGCCCGCTTCCGTGGTGCGCGAACTGGTGGACAACGCGCTGGACGCCGGCGCCATGCAGGTCACCGTGCGGCTGCTGGCCGGCGGGGTGCGCCTGATCTCGGTCGAGGACGACGGCAGCGGCATTCCGCAGGATGAACTGGCCTCGGCGCTCAAGCGCCATGCAACCAGCAAGATCGCGTCGCTGGCGGACCTGGAGTCGGTCGGCACCATGGGTTTCCGCGGCGAGGCGCTGGCCGCGATTTCCTCGGTGGCCGAACTGAACCTGCTCTCGCGCACCGTGGGCCAGGCCAGCGCGTTCATCCTCGAAGGACGCAGCGGTGAGATGCGCCCGGCCGCGCGGGCGACCGGCACCACGGTTGAAGTGAAGGAACTGTTCTTCAGCACGCCGGCGCGCCGCAAATTCCTGAAGAGCGACGCCACCGAGCTGGCCCATTGCATCGAGGCCGTGCGCCGCCATGCGCTGGCCCGGCCCGACGCCGCCTTCGCCATCTGGCACGAAGGCAAATTGGTGGAGCAATGGCGGGCCGCTACCCGCGAGCAACGCCTGGCGGATGTCCTGGGCAGCGAACTGCTGGAGCAGAGCGTGGCGGTGGAATACAGCGCCGGCCCGATCCGGGTGACGGGACGCGCCGGCATCCCCGACGCGGCGCGATCGCGCGCCGACCAGCAATTCGCTTATGTCAACGGCCGCTTCGTGCGTGACAAGGTGCTCGCGCACGCGGCACGCAGCGCCTACGAGGACGTGCTGCATGGCCAGCGGCAGCCGGTCTATGCGCTCTACGTCGAGATCGATCCGGCGCGGGTGGACGTGAACGTGCACCCGACCAAGATCGAGGTGCGGTTCCGCGACAGCCGCGAAGTGCACCAGGCGGTGCGGCATGCGGTGGAATATGCGTTGGCGGCGCCGAGAGCGGGTGCGGCGGCGGTGGCGGTGGCGCCGGTATCCCCGGTCGCCGATTCGGCGCCGTACGGCGCCGCGCCAACCGGCATGGGCTGGGCGCAACCGGTCATGAATTTCAACGCCCCTGCGGGGAACCGTGTTTCGGACTTGGGGGCGCTGTGGCAACCCAATCCCCTTCGCGCCGAGCCTGTAGAAGCCCGAACGGATGATTTGCCTCCCGGCGACTGGCCGCTGGGCCGCGCCATCGCGCAACTGCAGGGCATCTACATCCTGGCCGAGAACAACCTGGGCCTGGTGATCGTGGACATGCACGCGGCGCACGAGCGCATCGTCTACGAGCGGCTGAAGCAGCAGATGGACAACCACGAGATCGCCAGCCAGCCGCTGTTGATCCCCGCCACCTTCGCCGCGACGCCGCAGGAAATCGCGACCGCGGAGGCGACGGCGGCAACGCTCAAGACGCTCGGCCTGGAGATCACGCCGTTCTCGCCCAAGACACTGGCCGTGCGCGCCGTGCCCACCAGCCTGGCGCAGGGCGACGCGGTGGAACTGGCGCGCAGCGTGCTGGCCGAACTCGCGCAGCACGACGCCAGTACCGTGATCCAGCGCGCGCAAAACGAGCTGCTCGGCACCATGGCCTGCCACGGCGCGGTGCGGGCGAACCGCAAGCTCACGCTCGACGAGATGAATGCGCTGTTGCGGCAGATGGAAGAAACCGAGCGTTCCGACCAGTGCAATCACGGGCGGCCTACCTGGCGGCAACTCACCGTGCGCGAACTCGATGCGCTGTTCATGCGGGGAAGGTAGGGGTGGGTTGGTTCGCTCAGGTATTTTTGAACGCAGAGGGCGCAGAGGTTACGCAGAGGACGCAGAGGAAGACGAGACAATTCAAAGGGAATACAGGGGAGAGGTTGGCGACTGCTCAACCTTCTTCTTTGTCTTCTCTTTCTATTCTCTGCGTACTCTGCGTAACCTCTGCGCCCTCTGCGTTCAAAAAGCCCCACGCACACCAAAAAAGCCAGAAACTTATTGCCCGTAACCAGCTCTGATTCCTGGTCATGAAACTCCGCCTGCTCCTTGCCGCCGCCACCGCTGTCGTTCTCCTCACCGTGGGCTGCGGCACGCTGGATGAACGGCAGCGCGCCTGGATCTTCCAGCCCAGCGACCGCAGCTGGGGCGGCACGGCCGAACTGGCTCGCGACATGGAAAGCATCTGGGTCGACTTCGACTCCAAGGTGACCGGCCAGCCCGCGCGCCTGCACGGCCTGTGGCTGGCGTCGGCGCAGCATGCTTCCGACGGACCGGTGATGCTGTACCTGCACGGCGCACGCTGGAACGTCGAAGGCTCGGCCCCGCGCATCCGCCGCATGCAGGAACTGGGTTTCTCGGTGTTGGCCATCGATTACCGGGGGTTCGGCAAGAGCACGCCCGGCCTGCCGTCGGAAGACATGGCCTACGAGGACGCCCGCGCCGCCTGGGACTGGATGGCCGCGAAATATCCGCAGCGCCCGCGCTACATCTTCGGTCACTCGCTGGGCGGCGCCGTCGCCATCGACCTGGCGGCCAACGTCGAGGACGAGCGCGGGACCATCGTGGAAGGGACGTTCACGTCCATCGCCGATGTCGCCGGCAGCATGAAGTGGGGCTGGCTGCCGGTCGGGCCGCTGATCACGCAGCGCTTCGAGTCGGTCAAGAAGGTCGCGCGCATCGGCTCGCCGCTGCTGGTGGTGCACGGCGACAGCGACAGCCTGATCAACAGCGAGCTGGGGCGCAAGCTCTATGACGCGGCGCCGGGCAAGAAGCTGTTCCTGCTGGTCGAAGGCGGCTCGCACTTCAGCACCATGTCGATCGGGCAGGCACGCTACCGCGAGGCGCTGGCGCAGTTGTTCAGCCTTCGGTAGCGCGTCCGGCGCCGAAGTATTTTTGAACGCAGAGGGCGCAGAGAATTCGCAGAGGACGCAGAGGAAGACAAGAAAATTCAGAGGGGGATACAGAGGCAAGTTTGGTCCCTCCGATTTTTTTCTTTGTCTTTTTTTTCTCTCTCCTCTCTGCGTCCTCTGCGTAACCTCTGCGCCCTCTGCGTTCAAAAATACTGTTGCGAGCCAACCATCTCCCTCCCCTCTGATACCCTAGCCGGGATGCCCGCAGTCCCACCGCAAACCCTCGCCCCGACCCCGGCTGTCACGATGTCGCCGGGCCTGGTGGTGGTCGTGCTGGCGCTGCTGCTGGGCATCCAGCCCATCACGACCGACCTGTACCTGCCCGCCCTGCCCGCGCTGACCGAGGGCTTCGGCGCGCCGGTGGCGCACGCGCAGCTCACGCTCACCACCTTGCTGCTGGCCTTCGGCGTTTCGCAACTGGTGTGGGGGCCGCTGTCGGACCGCTTCGGCCGCCGGCCGGTGCTGCTGTGGGGGCTGGCCGCGTACACGTTGGCTTCCATCGGCTGCGCGCTGGCGCCGTCGATGCTGCTGCTGATCGTCTGGCGCACCTTGCAGGGCGCGGCGATGGGCGCGGCGGTGATGGGCGCGCGCGCCATCGTGCGCGACCTGTACACGCCCGAGTCCGGGGCCCGCGTCATGTCCAAGGGCCTGACGGGCCTGGGCATCATCGCCTGCGGGGGCGCGCCGCTGGGTGGCTTGCTGGCGGACACGCTGGGCTGGCGCTACGCGCTGATGGCGCCGGCGGTTTTCGGCGCGCTGTCACTGGCACTCATCGCGCTGCGCTTCGAGGAGACCGCGCCGGCCAGGAATCCGCTCGCGCTGCGCACAGACACATTGGTCGCCACTTGGCTCACCATCTTGCGCAACCCGACGTTCCTCGCCTGGTCAGCGCTGTCGGTCGCGTCCTATGCCGGCCTGTTCACCTTCCTCGCGTCCTCGTCCTTCATCTTCATCAAGGTGCTGGGACTGACCCGCACCCAGTACGGCCTGGTGATGTTCGGGATGGCGTTCACCTACATCCTGGGCACGCTCTGGTGCCGGCGGCTGCTGCCGCGCTTCGGCGTGCGCAAGTCGGTGGCAATCGCGGGCGGCGTCACCCTCGCAAGCGGCACGCTGATGGGCGGGCTGGCGTTGGCCGGAATGCAAAACAGCTGGGCGATCGCGCTGCCCTTTTGCCTGTTCATGTTCGCGCATGGCGTGCACCAGCCCGTGGGCCAGAGCGGCGCGGTGGGGCCGTTCCCGCACGCGGCCGGTGCCGCATCAGCGCTCAACGGCTTCGTGATGATGATCGGCGCGTTCGGCGTCGGCGGCTGGGTCGGCATGCGGCTGGACGGCACCGTGTTCGCACTCACCAACGGCCTGTGGTTCTGGACCGCGTGCATCGCCGCGGTGGCGTGGACCCTGGTGCGAAAGTATGGCGACCCGCGCAGGCCCTGAGGTCCGCGCGATCGCGCTGGCCGGGCCGACCGCGTCGGGCAAGACCGCCGCGGCGCTGGCCATCGCGCAGGAGTTCGGCGCGGAGATCATCAGCGTCGATTCGGCTGTGGTCTACCGCGGCATGGACATCGGCACGGCCAAACCCACACCCGAAGAGCGCGCGGCGGTGCCGCATCACCTGATCGACATCCGCGATCCCTTGCAGGCCTACAGCGCCGCCGAGTTCGCGGCCGATGCGAAGCGGCTGACTGGCGAGATCAACGCGCGCGGCAAATTGGCACTGCTCACTGGCGGCACCATGCTGTACTTCAAGGCCCTGTTCGAAGGGCTGGCCGCGATGCCGCCGGCCGACGCCGACGTGCGCGCGGAACTCGAAGCACAAGCGGCCCGGGAAGGTTGGCCGGCGATGCACGCCGAGCTGGCGCGTGTCGATGCCGTCACCGCGGCCCGGCTGGCACCCAACGACGCGCAGCGCATCCAGCGGGCGCTGGAGGTGTTTCGCGTGTCCGGCCAGCCGCTCTCGAGTTTCCACGCGAAGGAAGCCGCTCCAAAGGACCCGGGATGGAGCGATATCCCGCTGTTCACGCTCGAACCGGCGGATCGCGGCTGGCTGCACGAGCGCATCGCGCAGCGCTTCGACGCAATGCTGGCGGCAGGTTTTCTGGAAGAGGTGAAGGCCTTGCGCGCGCGCGGCGACCTGAGCGCCGACCTGCCCAGCATGCGGTGCGTCGGCTACCGGCAGGCTTGGGATATCCTGGACGCGCACGAGGCCGGCGCAAGCGCGGAACTCCCCATCGACCCACTGCGCGACAAAGGCATCTTCGCCACACGGCAGCTTGCCAAGCGGCAACTCACCTGGCTGCGTGGCATGCCGCAGCGTCGCGTGATCGCGGCCGATGCGCCCGATGCACTCGATCAAATGCTGCAAGCGGTGCGGGCCGCCGCATGAATTCGGCGAACCCCACCCTTTCGGTGCGCGAGCTCGCCAAGCACTACGGCGAGATGACGGTGTTCGCCAACGTATCGCTGGACGTGGCGCCCGGCGAGTTCGTGGCCATCGTCGGCGAGTCCGGCGTCGGCAAATCCACCTTGCTCAATTGCATGGCCGGGCTCGACACCTGGGACCAGGGCTCGGTGGTCCTGGACGGCAACGACCTGGGCACGCTCGACGACGACGCTCGCGCCCTGCTGCGGCGGCGCCAAGTCGGCTTCGTGTTCCAGGCCTTTCACGTGTTGCCCCACCTGGACGTCGCGCAGAACGTGGCGCTGCCGCTGATGCTGCTGCGCGAGCCCGACGACGGCCGCGTGGAACAGATGCTGGCGGCCGTCGGCCTGCAAGGGCTCGGGGCGCGCTTGCCCCAGCAATTGTCGGGTGGGCAATTGCAGCGAGTCGCGATCGCCCGCGCCCTGATCCACCGGCCGGCGCTGCTGCTGGCCGACGAGCCGACAGGCAATCTAGACCCCGGCACGGCGTTGAAGGTAATGGACGTGCTGGTCTCGCAAACGCGCGAGCACGGCGCGTCCTTGGTGCTGGTCACACACTCCGAAGCCGCAGCCGCGCGCGCGGACCGGGTGCTGCTGCTGACGAGCGAAGGCGTCGCGCCGCGCTAGTTGCGGGATGGTTGGCGCGCGGCGGCATTTTTGAACGCAGCGGGCGCAGAGGATTCGCAGAGGACGCAGAGAAAACCAAAGAGAGAATTCAATTTTTCTCCTGACTTCCTCTGCGTCCTCTGCGTAATCTTTGCGCCCTCTGCGTTCAAAAAACCGCGGCCCGCCAACTACACGACTACGACTTGGATCGCCGCGGCTTGCCCGAGATCAACAGCCAGGCAGCCAGCGCGCTCAGCAGCGACAGGCCCGAACACACCAGCATCACGCGGCGAAAGCCGGCGACGAATGCCTCGCCGATCGCCTGCTTCAACGCGGCCGACGTCTCGGCATTCGCGCCCAGGGGCACATTCATCGCGGCGAGCATCTGGCGCTGCTGCTCCACCGCCACGCGCAACGCCGCCGGCAGGTCCAGCGCCGACAGCGCATCGGCCAGCGCCGCGTCGAACGCCGCGCTCATCACGATGCCGAACACGGCGATGGACAGCAGCGACCCGGTGCGCGAGACCGCATTGTTGATGCCCGACGCCAGGCCCGCGCGCTCGGCATCGACCGAGTTCATCACCGTGGTGGTCAGCGGCGCGACGGTCACCGTCATTCCCAGGCCGAGCACGATGACGGCCGGCAGGAACGTCGACCAATATTCCCCGCCCACCCCCGGCAGCGCGAACAAGGCGAAGCCGCCAGCGGCGATCAGCGGTCCGGCCACCAGCGGCAAGCGCGGGCCGAACCGGTCCACCAATTTGCCGGCCCAGCGCGACAGCGTGAACATGATGGCGATGAAAGGCAGCAAGGCCGCGCCGGCGCCGGCCGCGCTGTAGCCCTGCACCTGGATCAGGTTCAAGGGAAAGAAATACAGCCCGCCGCCCAGCGCGGCGTAGAGCAGCAGGGTCAGCAGGTTGGCGCCGGCGAAGTTGCGGATCTTCAGCAGCGCCAGCGGCAGCATCGGCGAGCGGCTGCGCGCCTCGACGACGAAGAACGCAGCGAACACCACAGCGCCGGCGATTCCCGCGCCCAGCACCGCCGGGTCGTCCCAGCCGCGCACGGGAGCCTCGATGAACGCGAAGACGATGCCCGCGAGCCCGAGCGTCGCCAGCACGGCACCCGGCACATCCAGCGCGTTGTCCCGCGCGGACGGATCGCTGCTCTCGGGGACCTTGTTCAAACAGATCACCAGCAGCACCACGCCCAGCGGCAGGTTGATCAGGAACGCCCAGGTCCACGAATAGTTGTCGACCAGAAAACCGCCCAGCACTGGGCCCACCGCCGCGGCGACGCCGCTGAACGCGGACCAGGTGCCTATGGCCTGCCCGCGCTGCGCCTGCGGATAGGCGGCGCTGATGAGGGCCAGGCTGCCCGGCACCAGCAAAGCGGCGCCGACGCCCTGCACGGCACGCGCGGCGATCAGTTGGCCGGCGCTGTGCGCGAGCGCGCAGCCGGCGGCGGCCGCGGTGAACAGCATGACGCCGGCCATGAACATGCGGCGGCGCCCGAACCGGTCGCCCAAGGCCCCGCCGACCAGCAGCAACGCGGCCAGGAACAGCGCATATGACTCGATCACCCATTGCGCCTGCGAGGCGGTGGCGTCGAGTTCCTTCTGGATCGCGGGCAGCGCGACGTTGACGACGGTGCCGTCCAGGAACGCCATGCTGGAGCCGAGAATGGCCGCCACCAGGGTCCAGCGTGCCGGGCTTGCGCCGGTGGAGCTCACAGGTCTTGCCGGCGAAACGCCTTTTGCAGCAGGGCCAGGCCGGCATCGACGTCTTCGATCGGCATCTGGCCCGGCGCCGAGCTGCTCTCGCCCACCGCGAAGGTCATGGCGGAGCCGAAGGCCCAGCCGCACAGCCGGCTGACGGCGCCGAACCGGCCCATCGACATGCTGATCACCGGAATGGCAAGCTCGCGGCTGGATTGCAAGGTGGCGGTGAACAGCGTGAGGACATCATCCATGCTCTGGGGCATGGCCGCCACCTTGGCGATGTCGGCGTCCATCCGTTCGGCCTGCGCGAAACGGGCCTTCAGCACGTCCAGCGGCGGCGTGCCGTCGAAATCGTGGAACGACAGGATCAGCTTGATCTCGCGCGCCTGCGAAATCTCGCGCACTTCCAGCACGTCGGTCGGGTGGTTGCTCATCTCGAAATCGACGATGTCCACATGGCCGGTCTGGCAGACCGCGCGGTACAGGGAGATCACCTGCCCTTCGGAGAGCGGGATCCGCTCGCCGCCTTCGCGCGCCGAACGGCGGGTAAAGAGCAGCGGTATGGCGCCGGCGGCGTGCTTGATCTGCGCGACCAGCTCGATCACCTCGGCCGTATGCGCGATGCCCTCGAAAAAATCGACCCGCCACTCGATGATGTCGGGCTGCTTGGCCGCGACCACCGCCACTTCGGCCAGCAAGCGCTCGCGCGTGCGCCCGACCAGCGGCGCGCAGATCGCGGGAAAGCGCCGGCCGGCGGCCGGCAGGCCCTTCAGTTCGATCGCGCGGGGTTGCATGGCTGCATTGTAGGAACTGCTCAGCCGGCAGGCCCTACCGCCGATCCGATCAGCTGGGCATACCGGGCTAAATCGACATTGCCGCCGCTCACGATGACGCCGACCCGCAGCCCCCGCAGCGGCAGCCCGGCATGGCAGGCGGCGGCGAAGCCGAGGCAGCCGGTGGGCTCGACCACCATCTTCATGCGCTCGGCAAAGAAGCGCATGGCCTCGACCAGTTGCGCGTCGCTGGCGGTGACGATGTCGTCGACGTCGCGCCGGATCACGCCGAACGTGAACTGCCCCAGGTGCTGGGTCTGGGCGCCGTCGGCCAGGGTCTGGGGCGTGGGGATGTCGACGATCTCGCCCTTGCGCAGCGACTGCCGGCCGTCGTCCCCGGCCTCGGGCTCGACGCCGTAGAGCTTGCATTTGGGTGCCAGCGCGCGGGTGGCCAGCGCAGTGCCGCTGAGCAAGCCGCCGCCACCCAGGGGCACCAGCAGCACGTCGAGCGGGCCGGTCTCCTCGAACAATTCGCATGCGGCCGTGCCCTGTCCGGCAATGACGTGCGGGTGGTCGTAGGGCGGGATCAGCGTCAGCCCACGCTCGGTGGCCAATCGCGCGGAGAGCTGCTCGCGATCCTGCTGGTACCGGTCGAAGGTGATCACTTCTGCGCCATAGCCGCGCGTGGCATCCATCTTGGCCTGCGGCGCGTCCAGCGGCATCAGGATCGTGGCCGGAATGCCGAGCAGCCGCGCGGACAGCGCGATCGCCTGTGCGTGGTTGCCGGAGGAGAACGCAATGACGCCGGCCTTGCGCTGCGCCGGCGTGAACTGCGACAGCGCGTTGTAGGCGCCGCGGAACTTGAAGGCGCCCATGCGCTGGAGGTTCTCGCACTTGAAGAATACTTCCGCATTCAGCATGCGGTCGGCCGTGGCCGATCGCAGCACCGGCGTGCGATGGGCGTGGCCTTGCAGGCGACGCGCAGCGGCGGCGACGTCGTCGTAGGTGGGGAGCTGGAGCATGGCGAGACTTTAGCGCACCGACCGTCCAGGCGTCGGCGCGGTTTGGCGCTTGCTTCCGGCGTTCTCCTACACGGCACTGCCTCGGCGCTCGCGATCATCGGACATCTTTCAACCCAAGGAGAAACAAGCATGGCATCCACCCGCTCGGAAAAAGACGCTTGCGACCTGCTGGACGCAGACCACAAGGCCGTCAAGAAGATGTTCAAGGAGTACGAAGAGCTGATGGAATCGCGCGCCCGCAGCGCAACCCAGAAGAAGAAGGAATTGGCCGAGAAGATCTGCCAGGAGCTCACCGTACACGCCCAGGTCGAAGAAGAGATCTTCTACCCGGCCGTGCGCCAGGCGATCAAGGAAACCGACCTGCTGGACGAAGCCGAGGTCGAGCACCAGACGGCCAAGGACCTGATCGCGCAGATCCAGGCCGGCGGCGACCCGGACGACAAATTCGACGCCAAGGTCAAGGTGCTGGGCGAGTACATCGACCACCATGTCAAGGAAGAGCGCACCGAGATGTTCCCCAAGGCCCGCGCCGCCCGCAAACTGGACCTCGTGGCCATGCGCGACGAGATCGAAGCGCGCAAGGAAGAACTGAAGTCCGAGATGGAAGCGACCGCATAAAGGCCACAACGCCGCCCCGGTACAAGCCCGCTTCGGCGGGCTTGTTTTTTATTCGCGAAGCTCCCTCACAATGGGTGCATGCTCGCGCTGCTTCGCACCTTCTCCTGGCAGGAACTGCGGCACCACCCGTGGCGCAGCGCGGCCGCGGCATTGGCCGTCATGCTGGGCGTGGCGCTGGCGTTCTCGGTCCACCTGATCAACGCGTCGGCATTGAGTGAGTTCTCCAGCGCGGTGCGCTCGGCCGGCGGCCAGCCCGACCTGGAACTGCGCGCTGTGCAAGGCAGCCTGGATGAAGGCCTGTTCGCGCGCGTGGCCGGCAACGAGCAAGTTGCCGTCGCGAGCCCGGTGCTCGAGTTCGCCACCGTGGCGTTGCTCGCGAACGGCGAGCGCAAGTCCTTGCGGGTGATCGGCGTCGACGCCCTGTTGGTGGCTTCGGTGGCGCCGGCCCTGATGCCGGTGCCGCAACAAGGCACCGACCGGTTCGCGCTGTTCGCGCCGGCCACGGTCTTTCTCAATCCCGCGGCGCGGCAATCGCTGGCGCAAGAGAGCGCGACGCTGCGCCTGCAAAGCGGCCTTCAGTTGCGCGAGGTGAAGGTGGCCGGCACCGTCAGCGCGGGCGGCAGCGCGCTGGCGGTGATGGACATCGGCGCGGCGCAGGACCTGTTCGCGCGCCAGGGCCAGCTCTCGCGCATCGACGTGCGGCTGCGCCCCGGCGCCGAGCGCGCGGCCTTTCTGCGATCGCTCGACCTGCCGGCGGGGATCGTCGCCACCGAACCGGGCGACGCCGCCCTGCGCGTGGACAGCCTGTCGCGCGCCTACCGCGTCAACCTCACGGTGCTGGCGCTGGTGGCGCTGTTCACCGGCGCGTTCCTCGTCTACTCGGTGCTGTCGCTCAGCGTCGCGCGCCGCGCACAACAGTTCGCGTTGCTGGGTGTGCTGGGCCTGATGGCACGCCAACGCCTCCTGCTGGTCCTGGCCGAATCGCTGGCGCTGGGCCTGGTGGGAAGCGTGGCCGGTATCGCGCTGGGTGCGGCGCTCGCCGACCTGGGGCTGGCGATGCTGGGCGGGGACTTGGGCGGCGGCTATTTCTCCGGCGTCGCGCCGCAACTGCAATGGAGCACGGCCGCCGCGCTGGTCTACGCCTTGCTCGGGATCGCTGCCGCCGGCGCGGGGGGCTGGCTGCCCGCGCGCGCGGCGCGGCATTTGCCGCTGGCGCAGACGCTGAAGGGCCTGGGCACTGGCGCGACTCGCGCCGGCGGCCACGTCGCGAGCCTGCTGATGATCGCCGCCGGTGCGCTGGCGGCCTTGCTGCCGCCGGTGGCCGGTATCCCGCTGGGCGCATACGCCTCGGTCGGGCTGTTGCTGGTGGGCGGCATCATCGCCTTGCCCTGGGGCGTGGCGCTGTTGTACGACCGCTTGGCACCGGCGCTGGCGGGCCGTTTGCTGCCCCTGCTCGCGGTGGAGCGCGCGCGGCGCGTGCGCGAGAGCGCGGCCGTGGCCGTCAGCGGCGTGGTCGCGTCATTGAGCCTGGCCGTGGCGCTGACGGTCATGGTGGCGAGCTTTCGCGATTCGGTGGCGCATTGGCTGGACGTGGTGCTGCCCGCCGATCTTTACTTGCGCACGGCGACCTCGCCGGCCACATCCGATACGGCGTGGTTCTCGCCGGAGTTCGTGCAGGACGTCGCCGGCGTGAGCGGCGTGCGCCGCGTCACGGCGCAACGCAGCCGGCAGCTGCTGCTCGATCCCGCGCTGCCGCCGGTCGCGCTATTGGCGCGCGAGATCGGCGAGGCGGCGAAGTCGCTGCCGATGGTGGGCGTCACTTACGCCGCCCCTGCGGACCAGGTACCGGTCTACGTCAGCGAGGCCGTCATCGACCTGTACGGCGCGAAGCCGGGCGCCATTTTTCCGCCGCTGTCGTCCGCCTTCGCTTCCTCGGGAACCGCCACGTTCTTCGTCGCCGGCGTCTGGCGCGATTACGTGCGTCAGAGCGGGGCCATCGCAATGGAGCGGCGTGACTTCGAGCGCCTGACCGGCGACCGGCGCGCCAACGACATCCAGTTGTGGCTGCAACCCGGCGCGCAGGCGGCGCAGGTGCAGCAGGCCATCCGCGCGCTGGCGCAGCGAGAGGGCGGCGCCCAAGGCATCGTGGAGTTCGCGTCGGCGCAGGAACTGCGCGCGGCCTCGCTGCGCATCTTCGACCGCAGCTTTGCGGTGACCTACTGGCTGCAGGCGGTCGCGATCGGCATCGGCTTGTTCGGCATCGCCGCCAGCTTCAGCGCGCAGGTGCTGGCGCGGCGCAAGGAGTTCGGGCTGCTCGCGCACCTGGGCCTGACGCGCCGCCAGATCCTCGCGCTGGTGGCCGCCGAGGGCGCGGCCTGGACCGCCATCGGCTCGGTGGCCGGATTGGCGCTGGGCCTGGCGGTCTCCGTCATCCTGGTGCATGTCGTCAACCCGCAGAGCTTCCACTGGACCATGGACCTGCTGGTGCCGTGGGCGCGCTTGCTGGCGCTTTGTGCCGCCGTCGTGGTCGCCGGAACGGTCACCGCGTGGTTGGCCGGCCGCGCCGCCGCCGGGCGCGATGCGGTGCTGGCGGTGAAGGAGGATTGGTGATGCGCAGGCGCTCGCTGATGCTGGCCGCGCCCGGCCTCGTGCTCGGCGATGCCGCATGGGCGTTGCCGGCAATGAAATTGGAATTCCCGCGTGATCACGGCGCCCATCCCGGCTTGCGCACCGAGTGGTGGTACGTCACGGGCGATGCGCGCTCGGGCGAGCGCGAGTTCGGCTTCCAGGTGACTTTCTTCCGCTCACGCGTGGACGGCACGCAAGGCATGACTTCGCGCTTCGCCGCCAAGCAATTGATCTTCGCGCATGCGGCGCTGACCGACGTGCAGGGCCGCAAGCTCTGGCACGACCAGCGGATCGCGCGAGAGGGCTTCGAGGTGGCGGCTGCCGCCCCAGGCGACACGCGCGTGCGGCTGCGCGACTGGACGCTCGAGCGGCAGGCCGATACGTACCGCGCCCGCGTGGCCGCCGCCGATTTCTCGCTCGACCTGCAATGCACGCCGACGCAGCCAGTGCTGCTGCAAGGCAAGGCAGGCTTGTCGCGCAAGGGCCCGGAACCCGCGCAGGCCAGTTACTACTACAGCGCTCCGCAGCTCGCGGTGCGCGGTGCCATCGCGCTGCAGGGACAGCGCTTCGACATCACCGGCAAGGCCTGGCTCGACCACGAGTGGAGCGAAGAGGTGCTGCATCCCGATGCCGTCGGCTGGGACTGGATCGGCATGAACCTGGACGACGGCAGTGCGCTCACCGCCTTCCGCCTGCGCAAGCAGGATGGCACGGCGCTGTGGGATGGCGGCTCGTTCCGCTCGCCGCAAGGCGGCCTCTACACCTTCAGCCAGGGCGAGGCCGTGTTCAGCCCGCAGCGGCGCTGGACCAGCCCGTTGTCGCAAGCCAGTTACCCGGTCGAGTGGATCGTGCGCACGCCGGCCGATTTCTATACCGTCAAGGCCGTGATCGACAACCAGGAGCTGGACAGCCGCGCTTCGACCGGCGCGATCTACTGGGAAGGGCTGTCGGAGCTGTTCGACAGCAACGGCAAGCGCGTCGGCCGCGGCTACCTGGAAATGACGGGCTACGCCGGACGGTTGCGGGTCTGAGGTTTAACATGGCGTCTTCCACGGGCAAGCTGTAGCAGCCCTCCACTTCAAACAGTTCAAGAGCAGACCATGCGGCACGATGCCGGCGCGTACACATTGACCGGCATCCCGGCCCGGCACGGCGCAGCCATGCAGCAGGTGGCCGACCGGATGAAGCACGGCATCCTGCTGCGCTCGGTCGGCTCCCACTGCACGCGGCTGCTCGAAGAAGGCTATGCGGCGAAAGGTTTTCGCATCGATACCAAGTCATGCGACTGGGGGCCGATGCGCGGCTTCGTCTGCGTCGATCCGCGCCTGAGCAAGGGCGGCCGCTCCAAGGAAACCGCCAACCGCAATTTCACGGCCGAGGCCCTGACCGGCAGCGTGCGCCACGACGCCATCGGCGGGCTGGATGTGCAGCGCGACGCGCTCTGGACCGCGGGCTGCAAGCCGATCGTGATCTCGGCCGCTCGCCTGCAGGAGCTGCGCAATGGCGGGCACCTCAATGTCCAGAACAGTTCACTGGGCATCCTCACGGGCGTCAACGGCGACGCGAAGGCCGAGATCATGCTGCCGTGGCGCCTGCTGCCGGTGCGGGTGTGCCGCCAGTCGGCCGCCTTCAGGGCCGTCTGCCCGGACGCACCCGTCGATGGCTACGGGCTCTTCGTGGACGACGACTCGCCGCTGAATTTCGTGCAGGAATATCCGGGCGGCGCGACGCCGATACGGGTGATGGGTTTCGAGGCGATCCTCGGCCTCATCAACCCGGGCACCGAGGACTACGGCTATCGCGCCTGCGTCACGGGCGACTATGACCTGTTCGCGGTGTGGGCTCCCGCCGAGCAGGCGCAGGGCCACACGCACAACCGGCCGAGCGCCGTCGACCTCACGTTGGCCCGGCTGGCGCTGGGGCCCGGCAACCACGGCATCGTGCAGGCCTCGAGAAACTCGGACTGGGATCACCGCTTCGTCGACCGGTTCCGGGGTTCCGAGAACGCGCACCACCACCAGCATTACCAGTTGGGCAACATCACCCGCCGCATCAACCTCATCAAGACGCAGTTGAACACCACGCTCCAGTCGGTCGGCGGCTACACCGGCGGTGCGCTGGTGCACCACAGCGACGAGGTCGGCAACCCGTCGCCGGGCCTGAAGAAGACGCTGCTCGAAAGCATGCCGCTGCTGGCTTTCATCCCGGGCAGCCCGCAGGTGTTCGGCGTGGAGAACACGCTGGACTTCAAGAACCTGGTGCGGATCGGCCAGGCCGCGGACCTGGTGCCCGACCTGCGGCCGGAGTGGGCGAACTTCCTGATGTGATTGCAAGGCTGACATCCAGCGGACGGCTTGCAACCGATGGGTTCGCACGCACGGTTCTTGCTTTTAAATGCTGAATTTCCAGGATAGCGATGCTGAACACAAAAAATGACGCGACCCTCGTGGTCTGCTCGGCGCTGAGAAGCCGGGCCCATTCGCATGACAATCGCCGCCGCGCCAAGGACCTGGTCTGGGGCTGGGTGGGAGCGAAGTGGTCGCGGCTGTTGCCCTCTGCTGCCGAGCTCGAAAGCGACCGGATCGAAGTGAACCTGCCCGGCCGCAGGCTCAGCGTGTCCACCAACGGCGACGGATCGTTATGGACGCTCGAAGTGGCGTACAGCGAGAGAAACGGCGCGCGCGCCTGGATCACCCGGGCCGTCGTGGCAGACACCGGAGAGGCCGACGTGATGGCCATCCAGACCGCCTGCTCCGACCTGGCCGCCGGCCCCACCGTCATCGCGCCTCCCAAATTGCTGGGGTCATGGGTCGAGCGGCTCGAGCTGGAAGATGGAGGCGTCACGGTCATGGGCGAACCGCGCTTCGTGCAAGACGAGGAAGGGCTGGCGGCATTCTGCGAGCATGTCTTGTCCCAGGAGCGGACCTTGCCCGTGATTGCGTTGACCAACAAGCCGAACTCGCGTTTCTACGGCGTCGACCCGCGCGGCGTGGCCGAAGCCGTGCGCGGGCTGGCGCACGTCGTGTGCCTGACGCCCGAGCTGGCCACCGAAGCCGGCGGCCGGCTGGGGAAGAACCTGGTGCCTGTACCCGGCGTGCCCCGCATCTATGGGCCGAACTTCAGCCCCGATGCGGTACCGAAGGACCATCCTTTGATGCGATCGCCCGCCGCGTCCGGCGCGCAAACGGCCAGCGATCCCGGTGCGTCGCGGCGGCTGCTTTGCCAGCGGGTCTGCGCGATGAGCGCGAATTCAAGCACTTATGAAGACTTGCTTGCCCCGGTGCTCTGACCGGCGCGCCGCACCAGGGGAATCTGCAGGTTGGTCGGCCGGTTTTCTTCCTTGTCGAACCCACGGCCATCGATGTTCCGCGCTCCCCAGAACAACATGCCGTGGCTCAGGTACACGAGGTCGAATTCCATGAAATTCTTCCCTTCGGCCAAGCCGAACGGCACGAACGTCTTGCCGAGGACGCTCTGGGTGCCGCCTACCTCCCACTTCTTGTAGCCGGCGCCGGCGATCCGGTTCAGCAGGTCGGCAAAGCCCTGGACCAGCGGCGTCACCTCGTAGCCCTCGTCGGCGACGAAATCCACTTTCTGCGCGCCCGGGGCGATCGGATGCGCCCCGACCCAGGCCATGTGGCCCCTGAGGAAGATCCGCGCGATCGGCACCGCGCCGTTCGGGTCCGCCGAATTGACGATGCCCAGCTCGAACCGGTCGCCCGGCAGGTACTTGAACTCGCGCTTCAGGTAGAAGGGTTTCAAGGTGCCGTCCGGATTCTTGGTCGCGCTGGGGCGCACTTCCGGTGCGATGCTCACCCAGTCGCCAACGAGGCCGTCCTTGATCTGGTCTACGTTCATGGCAAGGGGTCCTTCAGGGTGGAGGCTCGAACGGGTTGTCCCGGCGCAGGCGACGAGAGTCATCGCCGCTGCGAGCAGCAAAGAGATCGAAACAAGGCGTCGTGCGGTCATCATTCGCGGAAGTATCCGGCGCGAAGCGGAGCACCGATAGCCCATTTCGGTAAAACGGATGTCCGTCCCGGTTATTCTTCTGCATGACATTCAGGCTCGACCGGTTCGACGATTTCCATTTGCACGGCGCATCGGCGCCGGAGTGGAACCAGCGCTACCTGCAGATGTCCCCCGGCGCCATGCGCAGCTCGCTCGCCGAAGTGACCGCCGGCGGCGTCCATGTCTTTCGCAAGTGGATGAGTGAGCGGGTGGTCCAGCAGGGGTGCTTGCCCGCCGGCAAGATCTGCTTCGCCGTTCCCGTCGGAAGCGCCTGCGGAACGCCGCGAATCCAGGGCCGGGAATTGCGCGAGGACAGCGTGTTCATCCTTCGCAGCGGCGAGGAATTCACGCTGCAACGCCCGGGCGGAATGGAATTGCTGGCGGTCACCTTCGAAGCCGAGGATTTCCGGCGCCTGCTGGACGCCCGGCCATGGACAGCGAACGCCCGGGCCTTGCTGTCCCGTCCGGTGCTGCTCGCCCCGCGCGATTCGTTGCAGCGTTTGCGAAGAGACCTGCTTGCCTTGTTCACGCACGACTTGCCCGCGTCTCACGTCGTGTTCGAGGCGCTGGGCGACCTCTTCAACAATGCCGCCGATTCGCACCAGGGGTTCGGCAGCGCCTCGGCGAGCTACATCGTGGCTGAATGCCATCGCGCCGTGGCGGCTCGCGCGGATGCGCCTCCGAGCATCGACGAATTGTGCGTTCAGCTTCGCACGAGCCGCAGCAGCGTGCAGAACAGCTTCAGGCAAGTGGCCGACACGACGGCCGTGCACTACCTGCGCAGCGTCAGGCTCAACGCGGCCAGGCGGCAATTGATGTCAACGCGGCCGGCCGACCTGAGCATCGCGCAAGCGGCCGCGGACCAGGGGTTCGACCACATGAGCCATTTCGCGCAGCGGTACCAGTCGCTGTTCGGCGAATTGCCGTCGCGGACCTTGCGAAAGATCAGCCCCGCTTCACCGCGTCCATAGCCAGCGCGCTCGCGTCCTTGTCGCCGTGACCGGCCGCGATCAACTGGTCCATGCGCGCGGCGACGGCCGGCAGCGCCGCCATCGGCCGCCTGCCGGTGGTTTCCAGCATCAGGCGCACGTCCTTGCGCGCCATCGCCAGCTCGAAGCTCGGCGGGCTGAACTTGCCCTTGGCCATGCTGGCGCCGCGGTTGGACACCATGCCGTTCAGGTCCAGCCAGCCCAACAACTTGATGGCGTCCAGCCCATCGACGCCGCTGGCCTGCGCGATGGTGAGCACGTCGGCCATCACGCCCGACAGCCCGATGATCAGCGCATTGCCGAACAACTTGTTGACGGCCGCCAGGTCGGCGCGCTCGCCCATGAACTCCAGGCGCGAGGTCATTGCCGCGAGTTCGGCCTTCAGGCTCTCGAACAAGGCCTGAGGCCCCGCAACCATCATCGAGCCCTGCGCCGTGCGCGCCGCGGCCGGCCCCATGAACACCGGGCAGTGCAGGTACTTCACGCCCTGCGCCTTCAGCCGCTCGGCGCGCGCCGCCGTCAGCGCGGGCAAGGTGGTGGTGTGGTCGATCAGCACGGCATCGGGCGAAAGGCCCGCGCGCGCCGCGGCGATCACCTCGTCGACCACAGCATCGTCCTTGAGCACCATGTGAACGCGCGAAGCGCCGCGCACCGCCTCGGCCGGCGTCGCCGCGGCCTTGACGCCGAACTGCACGAGCTGCTGCACCTTGTCCGGCGAGCGGTTCCAGGCCGTGACCGTGTCGCCGCGCTTGGCGGCTGCTTCAGCGAAGGCGCCGCCGAGCAGGCCGGTGCCGAGGAATGCGATGGTTGCCATGGAAATCTCCTGAGGTCAGTCGTGTGGATCGGCGATTATGGGCGCGTCGTCCAATGCGTGTGGAACTTGCCCGGCCGGTCGATGCGTTGGTAGGTGTGCGCGCCGAAGTAGTCGCGCTGCGCCTGCAGCAGGTTGGCCGGCAGGCGGGCCGAGCGATAGGCGTCGTAGTAGGCCAGCGCGCTCATGAACGCCGGCACCGCCACGCCGTGCTGCGCGGCGGCAGCGACCACCGCCCGCAGGTCTTGCTGGCACTGCGCCATCACACCGGCGAAGTGCGGGTCGACCATGAGGTTGGCCAGTTCGGGATTGCCGGCGTAGGCGTGCCGGATGTCTTCCAGCAGGCGCGCGCGGATGATGCAGCCGGCCCGCCAGACCGACGCGATGGTCTCGAACGGCAGGCTCCACTGATGTTCCCGGTCACCGGCGCGAAGCAACTGGAACCCTTGCGCATAGGCGCAGATCTTGGCCGCCAGCAATGCGCGGCGCACCTGTTCGACGAAGGCGGCCCGATCGCCCGCGTACCGCAGCTTCGGTCCGGCGAGAACACCGGCAGCGGCGACGCGCTCCTGCTTGACGGCGCTGACGGTGCGGGCGAACACCGCCTCGACGATCGTCGGCGCCGGCACGCCCATGTCCAGCGCCGCCTGGCTGGCCCATTTGCCGGTGCCCTTCTGCTCCGCGGTGTCGAGGATCACATCCACCAACGCGCCGCCGGTGTCGGCGTCGGTGCGCGCGAGAATTTCCGCCGTGATCCCGATCAGATAGCTGCCCAGCTCGCCGCGGTTCCACTCGCTGAATACGGCACTCATCTCGACGGGCTTCATGCCCAACAGCTCCTGCAACAGCCAGTACGACTCGCAGATCGTCTGCATGTCGGCGTACTCGATGCCGTTGTGGACCATCTTGACGAAGTGGCCCGCGCCGCCGCCGCCCATCCACTCGCAGCAGGGCTGGCCGTCCTCCGCCTTGGCGGCGATGGCCTGCAGCATCGGCTTGATCGAGGACCAGGCCTGCGCGTCGCCGCCGGGCATCAGCGCGGGCCCGCGCAGCGCACCCTCCTCGCCTCCGCTGACGCCGGAGCCGACATACAGGATGCCGGAATCCGCCAGGGCCAGCATGCGCCGCTGCGTGTCGGTGAAAAGGGTGTTGCCGCCGTCGATCAGGACATCGCCGCGGTCCAGCAGCGGCCGCAAGCCCGCGATGACGGAATCGACCGCGGTGCCCGCCGGGACCAGCATGAGAATGCGGCGCGGCGCGCGCAAGCCCGCCACCAGCTCCTGCAGCGAGCGGGCCGCCGCAACGCGCAGGCCCTGCGTGCGCTGCCCGAGGCGCTCGCACTTGGCCGCGTCCAGGTCGAACCCGGTCACGGCAAAGCCGTTGCGCTCGAAGTTGAGCGCGAGGTTTTCGCCCATGACGCCCAGGCCCACGATGCCGATGTCGAACAGGGCCGGCGCGGTCATCTCACTCCGCCTTGATATTGGCTTCTTTCACGATGCGCGCATTGGCGGCGTACTCCTTCTCGATCACCGCGCCGAACTGCTGCGGCGTGCCGGGGCTCACCACGTTGTCCAGTTTGCGCAATTGCTCCTGCACCTCCTTTTCGGCCAGCACCTTGTTGATGTCGGCATTCAGGCGCTGCACCACGCCGGCCGGCATCGAAGAGGGCGCGTAGAAGCCGAACAGCGACGTGAGGTTGGCCTCGGGATAGCCCAGCTCCGCGAGAGTCGGCACCTGCGGCAGGTTGGGCAGGCGGCGCGGGCCGGTCACCGCCAGCACGCGCAATTTGCCTTCGTCGATCTGGCCATTGAGCGCCGCGAACGGGTTGGCGACGAACAGGTCGAACTGGCCGCCCGCGGCGTCGGTGATGAGCTGGGTGCCGCCCTTGTAGGGAACATGCGTGAGGTCGGCGCCCGACTTGCGGCGGATCTGCTCGATCATGATGTGGCCGAGCGTGCCGAAGCCGGAGCTCGCGATGCTCACCTTGCCCGGCTCGGCCTTGGCCATCGCGATCGCGTCGCCGAAGGTCTTGCCCTTGAAGCGCGGCGTCGCCACCACGTACACCGGCGAGTACATCACCGAAGCCACCGGATCGAAATCCTTCAGCGGGTCGTAGTGCACCTTCATGATGTGCGGGTTCAGCGTCAGCGGGCTGATCGCGGCAAAGCCCAGCGTGTGCCCGTCCTCCGCCTTGGCGACGGCGTCCATGCCGATGGTGCCGCCGGCGCCGGCGCGGTTGTCCACCACCACCGGCTGGCCGAGCAGCGGCCGCAGGTGTTCGGCCAGCATGCGCGTGACCACGTCGTTCACGCCGCCCGCCGGATAGGGGACGATGATCTTCACCGGACGGGTCGGCCATTGGGCCTGTGCGCGCGTGGCGAGCGGCAGCACGGCGGCCGCCAGGGAAGCGAGGCCCAGCCCCAAGGTGTGTCGGCGAGATGTCATGCTGATTTTTCCTGTTCGAACCACTGACGCACCAGCCGGTCCCAGAAGCTTGCGCCCAGGCCCAGGATGTCGTCGTTGAAATCGTAGGCGGCGTTGTGCAGGTTGATGCCCGGCTTGCCGTCCGCGCCGTTGCCGATGAAGCCGTAGGCGCCCGGCACCTTCTCGAGCATGAAGCCGAAGTCTTCCGAGGTCATCGCCGGCAGCACGTCGTCATGGGCATTGCCCGCGCCCACCACCTGGCCCATCACCTGCGCCATGAAGCGCGCCTCGTGCGGCGTGTTGACCGTGGTCGGGTAGCCCGGCTTGATGATCACTTCCGCGCTCGCGCGGTGCGCCTGCGCAATGTGGGTGCTGATGCGCTCGATGCCTTCCATCAACTGGGCCAGCGTGGCGGTGCCCAGCGTGCGGCAGGTGCCGTAGATGAAGGCATCGTTCGGGATGATGTTCTCCACGGTGCCCGAATCGATCTTGCCGACCGTAAGCACGGCGCTGTCCAGCGGATCGACGCCGCGCGACACCAGTTTCTGCAGCTCGCCGACGATGGCGCAGGCGATGGGGATCGGGTCCACCGTCGTGTGCGGCTGGGCCGCGTGGCCGCCCTTGCCGCGGATGCGGATCTCGAAGCGGATGGCCGACGCCATGATCGGCCCGATGCGCACGCCCATCTGCCCGGCCGGCAGCGCGGGCCAGTTGTGCAGCGCGAACACCGCCTTCACCGGGAATTTGTCGAACAGGCCGTCTTCCATCATCAGGCGCGCGCCGGCGCCGCCCTCCTCGCCCGGCTGGAAGATGAAGTGCACCGTGCCGTTGAAATCGGGCTGCTTGGCCAGCAGCGTGGCGGCGCCCAGCAGCATCGTCGTGTGGCCATCGTGCCCGCATGCGTGCATGCGGCCGGGGTTGGCGCTGGCGTAGTCGAAGGCGTTGATTTCCTGCACCGGCAGCGCGTCCATGTCGGCGCGCAGGCCGATGGCCCGCGCCGGGTCACCGGCATCCGGGCCCGTGCCGCGCAGTGTCGCAACGACGCCGGTACCGCCCATGCCGCGGTGCAGCGGCAGGCCCAGGGCCTTCAGCCAGGCAGCGACCTGGTCGGAGGTGCGCGACTCCTCGAACTTCAGCTCGGGATGGGCGTGCAGGTCGCGGCGGAACTTGATGAGTTGGCCGATGTATGGCGTGACGTCGGGCGGTGATTGCATACGGGTGCACGGCAGAGCAAAGGGCCCTGCGGGCGCGGAAACAATCTTACGCCGCCCACGGCGCGCGGTGGTGTTATCACTGCGCCCGCGCCGGCTTGTTCACCTCGTCGTTTTTCTTCCGGATTCCCGCCGGCCAGTTCGCCTTGATGAAGGACAGCACGGCGACGATCTCGGCATCGGTGAGCACGTTTTCGTAGACGGGCATGGCGGTGTCGTAGTCCTTCAGGTTGGCGGCCTTGCCGACACCGAACTTGGTGATGTTGAAGAGCACTTCGTCCGGATGGTGCCAGGTGTGCCCGGTGGCGTCGTGAGGCGGCGCCGGCAGCCGGCCGGAGGCGTCGCGCACGCGCCAGTTCGGCTGGCCCTGCAATTGCGCGCCGTGGCAGCCGGCGCAGTGGGTTTCGTAGATGCGCTTGCCTTGGACCAGGACGGTGGGGTCGTCTGGGCGGAGTTGGTAGACGGGGCGGAGGTCGGGCGTGCGGTCGCAGGCGGAGAGGGCGGCGGCGGCCGCGATTGCCATGACGCAGAAACGTGGAGCCATGCGCGGAGGTTACTCCGGCTTGGCGCCGAAGATCACGGCGTGCCGGACACGAAGGCAAGTACCGGTTGCCAACCTTGCTCCACGGCCGACCAGGATAGCGAATGACGGCTCAAGCCGCTTGCCTAGATCGCAGGATGAAACTGCCGGCCGGCTCGGACAAGAGTTGACGTCAGTTCAGGACCGAGTAACCACGACCTGTGAGGCAGCGGCTAATGATGCCGCGCTGTCCGCCTTCCGCAGATGCTGCGGCTCCCACTCCACCGGACAACGCGCCCACTCCAGCCATCTGCCCATTGAAACGACCGTTGCCCCCAGCGGCGGCGCCGAGCAGCGCTCCGAAGATGGCCCCAGCGACAGCACCGCCGACCGCCGCCTGCTGGGCGCTGACAACTTGGTTGGCGTATTGCTGGCACTCGAACAGATCCGTCGGATACTGGACCTGTTGGTGCGGCCTCACGTCCACTACAGGCTGCCATTGAGCGCCGTAACCTCGGTTGGGCCCGGCACAGCCTGCCAGCAAAGCGAGCAGCAGCCCGCCAATTAGAATTTTTCGCATGATCCCCCCTGACATGCCCGCGAGCAGCACGGGCGCCGACCTTATCTCTACAACTTCAGCGGCTGGCGACCTAACAGCTTCCTCTATTCCAGTACGTGCTGAGTACCTGCACGATCTGGGTTCCATAGGCATCCGTGTAGATGTCGATCTGTCGTCCGTACGTATCGGCCAGAACGGCCAAACATCCAATGCCATTGACGTTCGCCGCACTCATGACAATGACTGGCTGACCGGCGAAATATCCGCTGGCACCGCTTGTTAAGCAGAAATTGGTGGTTTCCTGATTGCGCGCGTAGCTGTATAGGCAGTGTGTGTCCGAGTAAAACGCAAAGCTTTCATTGCCTGCGTCTTTGACCACGACCCCGTTGACGCTTCCCGTCCATGAAGTGAACGTACGGGTATAGCAGCTATAAACGGAGCAATAGAAGCTGGACAACTCGGCGACAGCCAGCATCTGGTAGTAGGTTGCGGGCCCGTAGACGTACACGTATCCATTCAAGACGCCGAGATAGTTGCCTGTTCCGTAGTAGTACCTGTACGTAAACGTTCCGTAGCCCCCGACGTAGATGCTGTCTTGATAGTAGTAGTACCCGAAATACTGAGGCAGCGAAGGCCCCGCCCAATCGAAGAAGGCGTTCACGCTCAAACTAGCTAGAGCCTCGGCGCCCTTTGGTGCTGCCAACGCAGATGAGTGCGCGCTTGGTGCCGCCAGCGCGGGGGTTTGGGCGGGAATGGGAGCGAATCCGGCGAACGCTGTGTGGCATTCCCCGTTGACCATCAAGTAGTCTGAACCACCTGAGGCGCAGCTTGATTCCGGCACAACCACGGGTTTCGCGCTAGCAAGTGGCGGCGCGGTCTGGCCTGTTTCGACTTGGCCGCCTCCGCAGGCAACTAAGGCACAAAGCATGGACACGGCCAGTACCGTCCTGAATGAACTCATGTCGCTCTCCTAAGAGGCTGCTTGGGGTCGCTGCGCAGCGGAATCAATTTGTAACGTGATTGGCTGTCGCGGTCAACTGCTTCTTTTAGCGTGAAGCTAGACAAGGTGTTCAGCCGCCTTAGACACGCGGGATCAATTGGAAGCGTCAACCGCACGATGCGGCCACATGATCCACGCTATCAGATCCGACAATGGCTGATCGCGGCGGCAGCTACTCCCGTCGGAGCAATATTTCGCGAAATTGCTCGTTACCGAGGAATCGGAACTTCTGTCGGAACAAACCGGCCAGTTTGCTATCTGCTGTCGCAAAGAATATCTGACGCTTACCCTCCGTCACCAGCGCTCGAAGATGGTCAAGAAACGACAACACATTGATGTCATCAACGTGCGCTACAGGATCATCGAATAGCACAACAGGTGGCCCAGGTTGTAGGCGTGTATTCATGGCCAAAAACAAAGCAAGCGCATATGCCGCGCGCTGACCGGTGCTCATCTCACCAAGTTCCACCTCCGCACCAGATTGCCGTCGAACGATACGCAACTTCCCACTTTTTGAGCCGATGTCAAATTCGTTCGGCATGTGGATGCTGCCAAACACACGTGCAATCTCGCTCGCGTTTTCCGAGAGAATGCGTGCCGCCAACTCGCCATCGGAGCTCTGTTTCTTGAGCTCGCCCAGCAGGGTGTGCGCCTCATTCAGATAGCCAATCTTGATGCGAGATTCCTCGGCCGATTTGCTCAAATCCAAGATGGTCTTACTCTCCTTCGCGAGAGCAGAATCATTGGCCGACTCCTGGGCACGGGCGGTTACCACTCTCACAAGCAAATCTTGAGACGTGGCGAGGCCGGCGGTAAGGCCGTCCACCGTGACACTAGAACCAAGGGACATGAGCGAGGCAATGATCTGCCTTGCACCCATCGCCGCCTCGAAGTCATTGAGTCGAGACTGCGCATGTGCCGCGATCTCGACCGCTCCGGTATCAAGGTTCAATGAAAGCCCAGTCGCGAGCGTTTCCCTTTGCTCGTTCAGCCTAGCCAGCTTTTCCTGCGTTTCAGCGCTCTCGCGCTGGATCTCACCGAGTCCAGCGATCACGACCGTGCGCATTTCCAGGAGACTGGCGATCGCGGGGAGACTGTCGAAGCCGCACAAGACAAGCGCGCTAGCGAGAGCTTCCGAAGTTAGGCCATTTGCTGAAAGCGCAGCGATGCTCCGTCGCACGGCAGCCAGTTCGGCTGATTCGGCTTCCATCGCGGACGTCTCTAAGTCTAGAAGCTCGAGCGCTTCGGCTACCGTAAGCGCGACGGCTCGCTTTCCGACAAAGGCCGCCAGCGATTGAAGCGAACGCTCTATCGCCTGGGCGCGTCGAAGCCCATCCTCCAGCCCAAGAATTTGGGCACTCAACGCTGCGGACTGCTCAGACGAATCATCGGCCTCAAGCGCCATGCGAAGGGATAGCTCGCCTTCGGCAAACTCCGAACGGCAGACTGGACAGTGGTTCGGGTCAGACACCTTCTGCATAAATTCTCGTGCCGATGCCAGTAGCCGCTCGCGCAACACGGCGAGGTCGCTCTGAGTTGTCTCAAGTGCTTGAAGCGCGCCTCGTCGCTGTTGCAAATTTTGGCGCAGGCTTGCGACGCTCGACGTTGCCAACAGCAGGGCATCTCCCAACTGGATGGCAAGACCTTCTACAAAGTGATCTCTGTTAAGAGGCAGGTCGATCGTGGAGAGCTGAGAGGATCGTCCATTGATCGACTGCTGGAGTGTTGCAATCTTGCCATGAATGGCCTCAAAGTCAGCTCTGGCGAAGACAATGAGGCTATCGATTCCGGCGACTCTGTCGGTGATATCTCTCAGTCTGCGGCCTTGCTCTGCCATTTGTAGATTGAGCGATCCCAACTGAGTTTGGAGTTCGTTTGCCTCCTGAGCGAGTCTCGTCAATTCAACCCAGAAGCGCTGCAAGCTCTCAGAGTCACTTCGAAGCACGTCTGCTTCGGCGCGACCCAATAGCCCCACTGCCGACATGGCACTCAGAACGTCATTTCGAAGAGAATCAACTTCGGCCTTGCTCGCCGGCTGCCTTATCCAGCCAACCTGGACCAGGGATGCCAATAGCTCGCTGAATAGGCTGTCCGATACCTTGGGCGAGCTCTCTAAGGCGTTCAAGCGTTCGCGCGCTCCAGTAGCTAGCACATCGTTCGAGTTCAGGCTCTTTTCAAGATCGATGCGATCGGTGTCTACCCGCTCGTATACGCGTCGGAGCCTGTCCCCCAGTTTCTCAGCCTCTGCTCCGAGAACCAAGCGAGCGACATCAGTTCCAACCTGTTGCGTGCTGCTGCTAACACTCAGGTTGACGGCCGCATCCGTATCTAGAAAGTTGAACTTTCCAAAGCTGTCTTCGATAGTCACAGTCTTAAGTTCTGTCTTTGCATACCAGTGTGAGTGACGTGCGCGAAGACGAACTGTCGACGTTGTCGATGCCAACTTCTCTCCGGACCCACTCAGATCGACAACAACCGAGGTGCCATTGGGAACAACGCTCGATCTGCGATTTCGGCCGCAGTAGGCGTACTCGATGGCTTCCAGCAAGGACGTCTTACCTGCACCATTGGCGCCGACGATTAGGTTCGCTCGGCCCAGCGAGTGAACCTTCTCCACTGGATGCGCGCGAAAGCCATGAATTTCCACTCGACTCAGGAAACACCTGCCACCTGCTACTTCTGCTGGAAGCAGCGCAATTGGTGATAGGAGGCTTGCGGCAGTGTCCTTCTGCCCTGCCGCGATTCGCCGCACGACTTCGGGCACTTGAATCTGTTCGTCGAGAATGAATCCAAGTCCGACCGCCTCCAAGCGGGCAGTCCAGACCGATGCAAGATCAGGCGGAAGTTCCGCAGCGCCCTGGGCAGATACCCGCCTATTTAGTAGACGCGGTAGCTCGGACTCCAGGACTACTTGCTTGCGAGCGTATTCGCGGTCACCTTCAACAGCCACCCTCGAGCGTCTGAACTCTGGGTCAGACACATGCTCGTCATTCGCGATGAAATAGAGATAGTGACTCCAACGTAGGTCAGTTGGCTTGTCGGGCGCAAAATATCCTTCCGACAGCAGGTCTTCTTGATATTCCTTCAAGGACTTGGCAGTCTTCACAACCTCGTCGTTCAAGTCGAAGTAGCGCACTGCATACTCTCGGCCCTCATGCCTGTCCACCCCGCGGAACACCCCCTCACTGATGGGCGCGAGATCGGGATATCGCTGATTCAGCAACGCTTTGACGTTGTCCAGGTTGATCATGGCGCCTCCCCGGCGAAATCCACAGCCGACTCACCGGCCGGCTTGTCATACGTATTTAATCCCTCGGGACCTCGTGCAAAATAAGCTTCGCCTCGCCGAAACACGATGCACAGCCGATCTTGACTTCGCACCATGTCCTCCCAAAAGGCATCTAAACTCTTGTCTTTGCTTTGCTCCGCAACGAAAGTCCTGATGCCTTGCCGCAGTCGCTGTTGAATTCGCTCTATTGCCGCATCGTCCGCTTCGTCGGCGAGGTAAACAAGCATCGCTGTGCCTCGATCTGCATTCGACGGTTTGACATTGTGGTGGGGGGAAGTTTCAGACCATGTCAGCACGAATCCACCTTCAAGATCGCGAACCGGGGCCGGCCAAGGGACTCCCTTCCCAGGCAACCGAACGCCATCCTGCGCGCGTTGGATTCGCTGTTTTCGAAACAGTACCCCAGGCCGATTTGGATCGACTTCCTGGTGAACCGTAACGCGTCGGATGGATTCCTCGTCCGGATCTAAATGCAGCGCGTTGAGTTGGCTTACATCAAACCACCGAGCAGGGTGACCGCCAGGGCCCATCAGTGCTTCTAGCGCTCGCTCCACGCCGAGCGGACTCTGCAAACTTGATTGTTCTAGCTCCTGAGAGACAGCGTCGTACGGCTGGAGAGCAACCGCGAAGCCATCATCTGCGGCGCACCCAGCATCCCACGCTGTAGTGCCAGCATTCCAGCGATATCGCTCCTCAACCTCCACGCAGTTTCTTGGCACCAAGGCCTGCTCCCCAGGGAAGTAGACCTTTTGCTTTTGCAGAAGGAGGACGTGCCCGTCATAGTTCAAGAAGAACGCATGCCACTTGCGATTTAGCACGTTGTAGTACAGCCCCTTTTTGTGCAAAGCGTCAATGCTGGCGCTATCCGCGCCAAATTTTGAAGGTGGAACATACCAAGCGGATCCCGCGACGTTCCTCCACTCAACCAGCGCTCCATGCGCTTGCACTTCCTTGACGTTGCGAGCCCAATTCAGGCAGATCAGCTCCACGTTGCTATTCGAGCCTACTGAAATCAATCGAGCCCGATAAGCGGCATAGTCCGCGTGGGCGGGTTTTGGATTCAGCTGGATATGTATTAGCAGGCAATCACGATGGCTCCTTTCGACCAGTGGGGTGAACTCGAATGCGTCAGAGCAAATGATCGACATCAACCTGATCTTGCCTTCTCCACTGTTGAAAACGTAGACAACGCTGCCGAGGCAGAGCGACGTCTGCTCTACATCCCTGTAGTCCCGACACGCCACTGTCTTGAATTGCACCAATAAGCAAAGGACGTTTTTGCCGGATGGGTCGCTTCCCCAAAAGACATAGAGAAGTGGGTCCAAGTAGCGCTTTTGGGCGACCTGCCTGGGGTCGAGCGGCTGGCGCAGGAAAACCAAGTCATCTCGTTGGTTGTACCGTGCATCGAGTGTCTCGATATCCGCCGGAGTGATGCTCTCGCACCCGAGCACCCAGATGCCACCAAGGTGAGGGCGCCTCGAGCCCGCAACGACGTCGTCTATGACACTCCAAGGCACACAATATTCGGGTGCGACGGCAAGGTCCGCTTTGGTATCAGACGCAACACCCAGAAAGCTGGAACACAAACTACGACCCGCGGTCGCGTCGTGATGACCCACACGATTCTGGTTGGCTTCGATAACGCCGTCCGGCTGCAACAGTGCCGCCCGGTATGGGTCTCGCACTGTGTTCAACGCGTGCAGGTCAACCAAGGTCAACACCCCCAGCCTAGTCTGCTGAAGGACATGTTCGACTTTGACCAGATCAATCGCCACTAGCTGACTCCCTTTTTATTTCACTTCCGTCGGAGATGCAGCAATGGCCTCCCCGCATGCTCAACCACCACCGGAGAATTTGAATGCGGGATCAGTTGATTGACGGCCTGCGGCAGGCAACGGCGGCTCCGAGCAGCACATTGTTTTACAGCGCCCCGCATCGCTGTGACTGCCTCTTCTCCTTAGACGCATGCTAGCCGTAGGTTCTGCCGTTAGGCAACCCCCAATTAGGGGAGGCAATGCAGACCAGACAGCCCCATAGAAATTCCCTTTGTGCCTTCGCATACAGTGAAGTACCCTCGGATCAAACGAGTTGAAAGGCCCCGCCATGCAAGAGCCCGCCCTCCGCCACCTCATCGAAGAAGTCCGCGCCGGCACCCTCCCCCGCCGCGCCTTCATCGCGCAAATGGTCTCGTTGGGCCTGACCGCTCCCATGGCCGCGCAGCTGCTGCTGCACTCCGGCATCACCGCTGCCCAGACGATCCCCGCCACGCCCGTCTACAAGCCCACCAAGCGCGGCGGTGGCGGCGCGCTGCGGGCCTTGTGGTGGCAGGGCGCCACGCTGCTCAACCCGCACTTCGCCACCGGCAACAAGGACGCCGAGGCGGCGCGCATTTTCTACGAGCCGCTGGCCTCGTGGGACGCAGACGGCAACCTGGTGCCGGTGCTGGCCGCCGAAATTCCCTCGCGCGAGAACGGCGGCGTGGCGGCGGACGGCAAGTCGGTGACTTGGAAGCTCAAGCCCGGCGTCACCTGGCACGACGGCCAGCCGTTCACGGCCGACGATTGCGTCTTCAATTGGGAATACGTGCGCGACCCGTCAACAGCGGCCACCACCATCGGCAGCTTCGCCGACTGCAAGGCCGAGAAGGTCGACGCGCACACGTTGCGCATCACTTTCGACAGGCCCACGCCGTTCTGGGCGCGGGCACTGTGCAACGAATTGATCATCCCCAAGCACCTGTTCGCGGCCTACATCGGCGCCAAGTCGCGCGACGCGCCGGCCAACCTGAAACCGGTGGGCACCGGCCCCTACAAGTTCGTGGAGTTCAAGCCCGGCGATACGGTGCGCGGGGTGATCAACACCAACTACCACATGCCCAATCGCCCGTACTTCGACACGATCGAGATCAAGGGCGGTGGCGACGCCACGTCGGCGGCGCGCGCGGTGCTGCAGACCGGCGAGTACGACTACGCGTGGAACCTGCAGGTCGAGGACGAGGTGCTCAAGCGCATGGAGGACGCCGGCAAAGGCAGGGTCCATATCGTTCCGGCCGGCGACATCGAGTTCCTGCAATTGAACATGGCCGACCCGTGGAAAGAGGTCGACGGCGAGCGGGCCAGCCCGAAGAGCCGGCACTTCGCCTTCAGCGAATTGCCGGTGCGCCAGGCCATGGCGCTGCTGACCGACCGGCAAGGCATGCAGGATTTCATCTACGGCCGCACCGGCGTCGCCACGCCCAACTACCTGAACGCGCCTTCACGCTTCCGCTCGCCGAACCTGAAGTTCGAGTTCAACATCGAGAAGGCCGGCGCACTGCTCGATGGCGCCGGCTGGAAGAAGGGCGCCGACGGCATCCGCGAAAAAGGCGGCAAGAGAATGAAGTTCGTGTTCCAGACTTCAGTGAACGGCATTCGCCAGAAAGAGCAGGCCGTGATCAAGCAAGCCTGCCTGAAGGCCGGTGTGGATGTCGAGCTGAAAGCCGTGAGCGGCTCGGTGTTCTTCGCGACCGACGTCGCCAACCCCGACACCAACGGCAAGTTCTGGTGCGACATGCAGATGTTCACCGCCCTGGCCGGCGCGCCCGATCCGGGGCTGTTCATGAACCGGTTCACCCGCGCGCAGATTTCGAGCAAGGCCAACAAGTGGCAAGGCCGCAACCTCGCGCGTTGGCAGAGCGACGCTTACGAGAAGCTGTACCGGGCGTCCGAACTGGAGCTCGACCCGGTCAAGCGCGCGGCCCTCTTCATCGCCATGAACGACCTGGTGATCAAGGAAGTAGCGGTAGTGCCGCTCATCAACCGTACCCGCGTCACGGCGGCCAGCACGAAACTCGTGACGGCGCTGACGGGCTGGGACCTGGACTTCTCGCAATTGCACAACTGGTACCGCGAGGCCTGAACGGCGCGACACTCGGACCGGAGGGGCCGCGTCAGTGTGGCACTTCCGCGGGCGCGGCGGAGTTGCTGCGGGCGGGCCGGCGAATGAGCAGCAGCAACGGAATGGCCACCAGGGTCACGATCATCATGATCGAGAAATCGCCCACGTAGCCGATAAGCGCGGCCTGCTTTCCGACTTCCACGTTCAGTGCCGCCAACCCGGCCGCGGTGTCCGGGCTCAGCGCCGAGGGCAGGCCCATGAGGCCCAGGTTGCCCGGCGCAACCGTCGCGGCCAGCTGTGCGTGGGCCTGCGCCGAGCCATGGGTCAGCAAGGCCTGCACGATCGAGATGCCGACGCTGCCGCCGATGTTGCGAAGCAGGCTGAAGATCGGTGTGCCTTCGTTTCGCAAACGCGGCGCCAGCGTGGCGAACGTGGCCGCCGAGAGCGGAACGAAAGTGAACCCGATGCCCAGGCCCTGGATGAAGCCTGACCACACCACCACGCTGCTGTCCATCTGCAGCGTGATGTTGGTCATCTGGTAGAGCGAGAAAGCCGTGAGCGCGAAGCCGGTCGCCATGATGGCCCGCACGTCCACCCGGTTCACCAGGCGGCCCACCACGATCATCGCGATCATGGTTCCGATGCCGCGCGGGGCCGTGACTTCGCCCGTGTAGACCACGGGGTAGCCCATCAGGTTTTGCAGGAAGGTCGGCAACAGCGCCATCGTGCCGTAGAGCACGATGCCCACGATGAACGCGAACAGCAGGCCCGTCACGAAATTGCGGTCCTTGAGCAGTTCGCGATCGAAGAACGACACGCCTTGCACCGTCCAGGTGTGCACGGCGAAAAACGCGAAGGCGACCAGGGTGCCGGCTGCCTCGAGCTTGATCTCCCACGAGTCGAACCAGTCGAGCAGTTCGCCGCGGTCCAGGAAAAGTTGCAGCAGCCCGATCGCCAGGCTGAGCGCGATGAACCCGAACATGTCCAGCCGCTCGCTGCGAGGCTTGCTTTCCGGCAGGTAGCGCATGATGCCCCACAGCGCGAACAGGCCGACCGGCAGGTTGATGAAGAACACCCAGCGCCAGTCGAAATTTTCCGTCAGCCAGCCGCCGAGCATCGGGCCCAGGATCGGCCCGACCATGATGCCGGCGCCCCAGATCGCCATCGCCTGGCCGACCTTGTTCGGTGGATTGATGTCGAGCAGCACGGCCTGCGAGAGCGGCACCAGGGCGGCGCCAAAGATTCCTTGCAGCAGCCGCGCCGCGACGATGGCGCCGAGCGACGTGGACAGGCCGCAGAGCGCCGAGGCGATGGTGAAACCCACCACGGAGACGATGAAGACTTTTCGGCGGCCCCAGCGGGCGCAGAGCCAGCCGGTCAGGGGCAGCGCGATGGCCGAGGCGACGATGTACGAAGTCAGGACCCAGGTGATCTGGTCCTGCGAGGCCTGCAGGCTGCCCTGCATGTGCGGCAGCGCCACGTTGGCGATCGTGGTGTCGAGCGCCTGCATGATGGTCGCCAGCATGATCGAGACGGTGATCATGCCGCGGTGCTTCACGGCGGACATCAGTGGGCCCCGGCCGCCTCCGCGCCGCCACCCGGCGCCACGCGCTGCGGATGGCTCAGCCACACCAGCGGGATCAGCAGCAGGAACAGCACCGCCGAGATGTAGAAGATGTCATTGGCCGCCAGCATGAAGGCCTGCTGGTCGACCATGCGGTTGATCTGGGCCAGCGCCTGTTCCTGCGTCGAACCGCTCGCGATGAATCCCGACAACGCCGCCTGCGCGGCCTGGCTGCCGGGATTGATCGCCTCGGCCAGTTGCGCGTGGTGCAGCGCCGCGCGGTTCTCCCACAAGGTGGTGGCGATCGACGTGCCGAAGGCGCCGGCCGTGATCCGCGCGAAGTTGGTCAGGCCCGAAGCCGAGGGGATGCGCTCCGGCGGCAGCCCGGACAGCGTGATCGTCACCAGCGGGATGAAGAAGAACGCCATCGCCACGCCCTGGATCACGGTGGGGATCATGATGGTCCAGAAATCGGCCTGCACGTTGAAGCGCGAGCGCATCCACAACACGATCCCGAACACGATGAAGGCGAAGGTGACGTAGCGCCGCGGGTCCACCTTGGCGATGGTCTTGCCGACGATGGGCGACAGCAGCATGGCCATCAGGCCGACCGGCGCCATGATCATGCCGGCGTCGGTGGCGGTGTAGCCCATGAACTGCTGCAGCCACAGCGGCAGCAGCACCACGTTGCCGAAGAACAGGCCGTAAGCCACCGCCGTGGCCACGGTGCCAGTCCAGAAATTGCGCCGCGCGAACAGGCGCAGGTCCACCACCGGATGGTCGTCGGTGAGCTCCCACACCAGGAAGAAGGCGAAGCCCACCGCGGCCACCACGGCCAGCGTGACGATCAGGCTGGAGTGGAACCAGTCGTTTTCCTTGCCGAGGTCCAGCATGATCTGCAGGGCGCCGATCCAGGTCACCAGCAACGCCAGGCCGACCCCATCGATGGGAACCTTGCGCGTCGCGCTCTCTCGCTTGTGGTAGATCGCCCAGGACGACAGCACCGCGGCGATGCCGACGGGGATGTTGATGTAGAAGATCCAGGGCCAGTTGAAGTTGTCGGTGATCCAGCCACCCAGCAGCGGACCCATCACCGGCGCCACCAGCGTGGTCATCGCCCACATCGCCATCGCCAGGCCGGCCAGCGCCTTGGGGTAACTGGAGAGCAACAGCGACTGCGACAGCGGGATCATCGGCCCGGCGACGAAGCCTTGCAGCGCGCGGAACGCGATCAGCGTCGCCATGTTGGGCGCCAGGCCGCACAGCCACGAAGCGATGACGAACAGGATGACGCTGCCGACGAACAGGCGCACTTGGCCGAAGCGCTGCGAGAGCCAGCCGGTCAGCGGCACAGCGATGGCGTTGGCCACCGCGAAACTGGTGATGACCCAGGTGCCCTGGTTCGGGCTGACGCCCAGGTCACCGGCGATCGCGGGCAGCGAGACGTTGGCGATCGAGGTGTCCAGCACGTTCATGAACGTGGCGGCGGACAGCGCGATCGTGCCCCAGACGCGCGCGGCTCCCTCTAGCGGCTGGTGCTCCAGCGCGGCAGGCTCGGCCATGGTCAGTGCGCCGAAGTAGCGGCCGCCTTGGCGACCGGTCGCGATGCGGCGGGCGCAGCGCCCAGCACGGTGTGGCCGCGGCCGCTGTTGGCCGCGACGACGCGGCGAACTTCAGCATCGGCGCCACTGTCGACGGCGCTGTAGACCGGGGTCTGGCCGACCAGCGTGGTGCGCGGCGCGTCGGCCAGCGTTTTGCCGTCCTGGTTGCTCACGTCCACCTCGACGTCCATCGACAGGCCCACGCGCAACGGGCTGGCGGCCACCTGCTTCGGATCGAGCGACACGCGCACCGGCACACGCTGCACCACCTTGATCCAGTTGCCGGTGGCGTTCTGCGCCGGCAGCAACGCGAATGCCGCGCCGGTGCCCGCGCCCAGGCCGGCCACGGTGCCACGGAATTCGACCTTCTTGCCGTAGACGTCGGCGGTGAGCTTGACGGGCTGGCCGAGCCGGATTTTGCGCAACTGCACTTCCTTGAAGTTGGCGTCGACCCACACTTGATTGAGCGGAATGAGCGACATCAGCGGCGCGCCCGCGGCCACGCGCTGGCCCAATTGCACGGTGCGCTTGGCCACGTAGCCGTCCACCGGCGCCGGCAGCGCGGCGCGCTGAGAGGCCAGCCATGCTTCGCGCACCTTGGCGGCCGCGGCTTGCACGCTGGGATGCTGTTCGACGCTGGTGCCGTCGGTCATCGCCTGGTTGCTGGCGAGCTGTTCTCGCGCGGCGACGACGCCGGCCTGCGATGCTTCCAGCGCGCTGCGCGCGTTGGCGAGTTGCGTCGTGGCGTGGTTCAGTTCCTCGCGCGACACCGCGCCGTTGCCCACCAGCGACTGGCGGCGATTGAGGTCGTCGTTGGCGCGGGCAATTTCCGACTGCGCCTTGGCGACGTCCGATTCGCGCAACTTGATCTGCGCGGCCAGCGAGCCGTTGTTGACATAGAGCGTGCGCACTTGCCGCACGGTCTGTGCGAGATTGGCTTCGGCCTGCTCCAGCGCCACGGTGGCGTCGGCGGGGTCGAGCTTGACCAGCGGCTGGCCGGCCTTGACGAAGTCGGTGTCGTCGGCATAGATAGCCATCACCGTGCCGCCGATTTGCGGCGTGATCTGGATGACGTTGCCCTGCACATAGGCGTTGTCGGTGGATTCGTAGTGGCTGGCGACCAGCCATTCATAGGCGCCCCAGGCCAGGCCGACGACGGCCACGGTGCCGGCGAGCGCCGTGAGGGCCTTCTTGCGGCGCGGGTTGCCGGCGGTCGTGGCCGCGGCGGCGGGAGCGTTTTGTGTTTCGTTGCTCATCTTGTTTCTTTCGCGGGAAATTATTTGGAGGCCACGGCGGGGGCTGCGGTGCCGGGCTGGTAGCCGCCACCGATGGCACGTACCAGCGCGGCCTGGGTGTCGAGTGCGCGGGCGGCAAGGTCGACCGCCAGCCGCCGTTGGGCCAGGACGTTGGTCTCGGCGGTCAGCACGTTGAGGTAGGTGCCCAGGCCGGCGCGATAGCGCTGCACGGCAATGTCGTAAGCACCTTCGGCGGAGGCCTGCGCATCGCGCTGCTCGGCTTGCTGGCGCACGATCGACTGGCTGGAGGCGACCTGGTCGGCGGTTTCGTGGATCGCCTCGAGCACCGCTGCGTTGTAGCTTTCGACGGCGGCATCGAGGTCGGCGGTCTTGCCGCGCAGGTTGGCGCGCAGCCGGCCGGCTTCGAAGATCGGCAGGCGGATAGCCGGGCCGACGCCCCACTGCTCACTGCCCGTGTCGATCAGCCGGCCCAGGCCGATGCTGGACAGCCCGACGAAAGCCATCAGGTTGATGTTGGGATAGAACTGCGCCTTGGCGTTCTTGACGTCGTAGCCGGCGGCTTCGACACGCCAGCGCGCGGCCACGATGTCGGCGCGCTGGCCGAGCAGGTCGGCGGGCAACTGGCCCGGCACCGGCATTGCCTTGAGCGTGGCCAGTGACGGCTGCGTGCGCACGACAACCTGGTTGCCCTGCCCCGTCAACGCGGCCAGCGCATGCTGCGCCAGCTCGGCCTGCTCCTGCAGCGCCTCGATCTGCTGGCGCGCTTCGGGCAATCCGCCCTCGCTCTGGTGCAGCTCGAGCCGCGTGTCCAGCCCGGCGCGGACGCGGTCGCGCACCAGTTTTAGCGATTCGTCGCGCTGCGCCAACGTGCGTTTGGCGACGGTGAGTTGGTCGTTCACGCGCGCCAATTGGAAGTAGGCGCGTGCGACGTTGCTGGCCAGCAGGATGCGGGCCGCTTCGGTATCGGCCTGTGCCGCGCGCGCAGCACCGAGCGCGGCGTCGAGCGCGGCCTGGTTCTTGCCGAAGAAATCGAGCTCCCAGCTGGCCGACAGCTGCAGGGTGCCGCTGTTGCGGATCGCGCCGGCCAGCGGCGGCGGCACCGCGCCATTGCCGGTGTAGCGCTGGCGCGTGAGGTCGAGCGAGCCGTTGACTTGCGGCAACTTGGCGGCGTCGGCCACCTCGGTCACCGCTTGCGCGCGCGCCAGGCGGGCTTGCGCCAGCTTGAGGTTCGGATTGCCTTGCAGGGCCTGGGCGATCAATTGATCGAGCTGTTCGTCGCCAAACTCGCGCCACCATTGCGCGGCCGGCGCGAAAGAAGCGCTTGCGGGGGCCAGGCCGACGGACTGCGCGTCGCGCATGCGTGCCTGCGGTTCGATGCCCGACATGTTGGCGCAGCCGGCCAGGACCAAAGCCGCGGCCAGAGCCGCCAAGCGCGGCGCGCGGATGGAATGAATCATTGTTGTTGTCCTTCTCTTTCGCCCTGGATCGCGGTGGCGTTGTCCAGGATGCGGCGCAGCAGGCCCTTGAGCTGCTGCCACTCTTCGACGGTGAAGCCGCGCATGTGCGAGTTCTGCACACTGCACAACACCGCCGGAATGGTCTTGGCCGCGGCGGTGCCTTCGTCCGTCAGTTCGATGTTGACCACTCGGCGGTCTTCGCTGGAGCGCACGCGCCGCACCAGGCCCTTGGCCTCGAGCCGGTCCAGCAGGCGCGTCATGCTGCCCGCATCGAGCTGGCAATTGCGCGCCAGTTCGGCGACGGTGGAGCCCGCCCCCATGTGCAATTTGAGCAGCGGCACCCACTGCGCGCTGGTGAGGCCGCTGGGTTCGAACTCGCGGTCGACTTGCGTGGTCACCAGGTTGAGGATGCGCCGCATCATGAAGCCGACGCTTTCGCTGGGCTGGTAGTTGTCCGGGTCGTAGAAGGCAGGGGTGGCGGGGGGCTTGCGCGTCATGCCTGAATATTAGTTGCCTAGGCAAATATTGTCAAGGCTTTCTTTGCTAGGACAAATGGTTTAGTACACTCGGGCAATGGCAACTCCCTCCCCCAAAGCCTCGCCCCGCTCGCTCTCGGGCCTGTTCCCGTTCCTGCGGCCGTACCGGAGCCGGATCGGCCTGGCCATCCTTTTCCTAGTGATGGCCGCCGTGGCGACCCTGGTGTTTCCGGTCGCGCTGCGCAGCCTGATCGATGGCGGCCTGGCCGCCTCGGACAAGGGAACGCAATTGCTGGCCTTGCGCGAACACTTCGTCGAGCTCTTCGGTGTTGCCGTCGCGCTGGGCATGTTCTCGGCGGCACGCTTCTACATGGTGAGCTGGCTGGGCGAGCGCGTCACCGCCGACCTGCGCAACGCGGTGTATGCGCACGTGCTGGAGCAGAGCCCCGAGTTCTTCGAGACCACGCAAACCGGCGAAGTGCTGTCGCGCCTGACCACCGACACGACGCTGGTGCAGACGGTGGTGGGCTCATCGCTGAGCATGGGCCTGCGCAATGCGGTGATGGGCATCGGCGCGCTGGCGATGCTGGTGTGGACCAATCCCTATGTGATGACGCAGGTGCTGGGCATCCTGGTGGTGGTGGTGCTGCCCAGCGTCTGGTTCGGGCGGCGCGTGCGCCGGCTGTCACGGGCCAGCCAGGACCGCGTGGCGGACTCGAGCGCCATCGCGGCCGAGGTGCTCAATGCCATCCCGGTGGTGCAGAGCTACACCGCCGAATCGCGGGAAGCCACGCGCTTCGATGCGTCGACGACCGAGGCCTTCGGCACTGCCGTGAAACGCTCCCGAGCCCGGGCCCTGCTCATCGCCTTCATCATCATTGCCACCAGCGCCGCGCTGCTGTGGGGCCTGTACCAGGGAACGCAGGCGGTGATGGCGGGCCGCATCACGGCCGGCCACCTGGGCGAGACCGTGGTGTACGTGATCATCCTGGCCGGCGCGGTGGCGGTGCTCGGCGAGGTGTACGGCGACCTGTTGCGCGCCGCCGGCGCCACCGAACGGCTGATGGAGTTGCTGGACAGCCGGTCGCCGGTCACCTCACCGGCGCGGCCGGTGCAGTTTCCTTCGGCGCAGGGCGGCGGCGCCGTGATGTTCGACGCGGTCACGTTCAACTACCCTTCGCGGCCCGCGACGCCGGCATTGAAGGATTTCAGCCTGTCGATCGCGCCGGGCGAGACCGTGGCGCTGGTCGGGCCGAGCGGCGCCGGCAAGAGCACGGTGTTCCAGCTGCTGCTGCGCTTCTACGACCCACGCGAGGGGCGCATCCTGCTGGACGGCGTGCCGACGCGCGAAGTGGCGCTGCACGACTTGCGCCAGCGCATCGGCATCGTGCCGCAGGACGCGGTGATCTTTTCCAGCAGCGCGATGGAGAACGTGCGCTACGGCAAGCCCGGCGCCGGCGACGACGAGGTGATCGCGGCGACCAAGGCCGCTTTCGCGCACGACTTCGTGATGGCCTTGCCGGAGGGTTACGACACATTCCTGGGTGAGCGCGGTGTGCGCCTGTCGGGCGGGCAGCGCCAGCGCATCGCCATCGCGCGGGCGATGCTGAAGAACCCGCCGCTGTTGCTGTTGGATGAAGCGACCAGCGCGCTGGATGCCGAAAGCGAGCGCATGGTGCAAGCCGCGCTGGAGTCGGCGATGCGCGACCGCACCACGCTGGTCATCGCGCACCGGTTGGCGACAGTGCAAAAAGCCGACCGGATCATCGTGCTCGATCACGGCCGCATCGTCGAACAAGGCACGCACGATTCGCTCGTCGCCGCGGACGGGGTTTATGCGCGGCTGGCGGCTTTGCAGTTCATGGATTAGGTTGGGGGCGGTTGGCGCGCTGAGGTATTTTGAACGCAGAGGGCGCAAAGGTTACGCAGAGGACGCAGAGGAAGACAGAGAAAGGTAAGAAGAAAAACCTTCTTTGGTATTCCTCTGCGTCCTCTGCGAAAACTCTGCGACCTCTGCGTTCAAAAAACCGCAGCACGCCAACCAAACAACCTACTGCAGCGGCCCTTTGAGGGATTTAGGGATGGGCAACGGCAAGACTCCGATGCCCTCCTCCACTAGCGCCTCGGTTTCCTCGCGCGACGCCTGGCCGCGGATGCCGCGCTCTTCGGTTTCACCGTAGTGGATGCGCCGCGCCTCTTCGGCGAAGCGGTCGCCGACGTCGTCGGTGTTGGCCATCACATGCCGCACCATCTTCAGCCAGGCCGCCTGCATCGTGGCGTCAGGCGCCGTGACGACCTCCTGCCGCTCCGCGGGCTGCGCGGCGCCCAGGTTCAGGCGGGGCGCGCTCAGCATCTTGGTCACGCCGTTGTCACCGCAGAGCGGACATTCGACGATGCCGCGCGTCAATTGCGCCTGGAACTCGTCTTCCGACGCGAACCAGCCTTCGAAGCTGTGGCTGTGCGAACACTGCAGGTTGAGGACCTTCATGGCCCTGATTATCGCGCGCCGTCCAAAGTCCACACGCCGGAAAGGACGTTCTGCAGCCAGAGCATGCCGGCGAGCGTCTTGGCATCGGTCACCTGGCCGTCGCGGCACCAGGCTTGCAATTCGGCCGGCGTGGCGGTGAACACTTCCAGGAATTCGCCTTCGTCCAGCGCCGGCTTGCTCAAGGTCAGGCCGCGCGCGAACCAGATCTCGATGAACTCGGTCGAATAGGAAATCACCGGATGCAGCAACCCGGCACGCGTCCACTCGGTCGCCGTGTAGCCGGTCTCTTCCAGCAGTTCGCGCCGCGCGCAGGCCAGCGGGTCTTCGCCCTCGTCGAGCTTGCCCGCCGGGAATTCGACCATCACCCGTCCCATCGGATAGCGGAACTGGCGCTCCAGCACCAACCGGCCGTCGTCGAGGATAGGGATCACCATCACGGCACCCGGATGGACGACATATTCGCGCGTGGTCTGGCTGCCATCGGGCAGGCGCACCGTGTCGCGGAAGGCGTGCAGGAAACGGCCTTTGAGCAGCTCCTGGCTGTCGATCTTCTGTTCGATCAGGTGGCTGTCGTCCGGCATGTTCAGGTTTCGGTCCGGGGCCGCGGATGGTGCCGGCGCAGGTAGCGCCAGATGAAACCCGGGAAGGCGAGGATGATGAACAGCGGCCCGGTGACGGCGTAGAACTCCCAGGTCTGCGGCGCGATCTGTCCCGCGTGCTGCTCCAGCAGCAAGCCCAGGCCGCCGACCAGGAAGTACATCAGCACCAGTTCGGCAACGCGGATCGCCAGGTTCTTTTCTCGCGCGAGCGGCATGACCGCCAGCAGCCGCTCGTTGATGAAAGGCAGGTTGGCCGCCGCCAAGGCGGCCAGGATGACGATCCAGATGGAAGCGGTTTGGGACATCTCAGTGCCCAGCCGGGTGCGGCGTCAAGTGGCCAGGGTCTTGATGATCGCGTTCATGCACAGCGTCATCAGGCCGCCCGGCAGGATGCCCAGGATCAGCACCAGCGCGCCGTTGAGCGACAGCACGAGGCGCACGTCCAGCGGCGCCACCACGGTGGTGACCGTGATCGGCGCGTCGAAGTACATGACCTTGACCACGCGCAGGTAATAGAACGAGCCGATCAGCGACATCATCACCGCGAACACGGCCAGTGCGATGTACCCGGCCTGGCTGGAAGCGATCAGCGCCTGCAGCACCGCCAGCTTGGCGTAGAAGCCCACCAGCGGCGGCACGCCGGCCAGCGAGAACAGGCAGACGGCCATCACGCCGGCGTAGAGCGGGTTGCGCTGGTTCAGGCCGGCGAGGTCGGAGATTTCCTCGCTCTCGAAGCCTTCGCGCGCCAGCAGCAGGATGATCCCGAAGGTGGCCAGCGTCGTCAGCACGTAGGTGATGATGTAGAACATCGCCGAGCTGTAGGCGAACTGCGCGTTGTTGGTATTGCCGTTCATGACGCCGGTGGCCAGGCCGAGCAGCACGAAACCCATCTGGCCGATGGTGGAGTACGCCAGCATGCGCTTGAGGTTGGTCTGCGCGATGGCGGCCAGGTTGCCGATGAACAGCGAGGCCACGGCCATCACGATCAGCATCTGCTGCCAGTCGAGCGCCAGCGGAATCAGCCCTTCCACCAGCAGGCGGATGGCGATGGCGAAAGCCGCAAGCTCGGGCGCGCTGCCGATCATGATCGTGACGGAAGTGGGCGCGCCCTGGTAGACGTCGGGGATCCACATGTGGAACGGCGCCGCGCCGAGCTTGAACGCGAGGCCGGCGACGATGAACACCAGGCCGAACACCATCACCTGGTGGTTGATGCGGCCGCTGCCCACCGATTTGTAGACTTCATTGATGTCCAGCGAGCCGGTGGCGCCGTACAGCATCGACAGGCCGTAGAGCAGGAAGCCGCTGGCCATCGCGCCGAGGACGAAGTACTTCATCGCCGCCTCGGTAGAGGTGGCGTGATCGCGCCGCAGCGCGACCAGCGCGTAGCTGCACAGTGTGAGCAGCTCCAGCCCGAGGTAGATCACCAGGAAATTGCTGCCGGAGATCATCACGAAGATGCCCAGCAGCGAGAACATCGCCAGGATGAACATCTCGCCGCCGCGCAACATGTCGCGGTCGCCGGCGTACGGGCGGCCGTAGACCAGGCAGACCATCATCGCGATGGTGGCGAAGAACTTCAGCCAGTTGCCCATGGGGTCGCTCACCACCATGTTGCCGAAGCCGTAGAAGGTCTGGTCGCCGGAGGCGTACATCGCCTGCATCGCGGCCACCACGCCGAGCGTGAGCAGCGTCAGCACGTACGTGAGCGTGCGGCGGTGGGTGGTGACGCCCAGGTCGATCATGGCGATCACGCACGCCATGGCCAGCAGCACCAGCTCCGGGTAGACAGTGATCCAGCTGAGTTTGTCGATCATTTTTCTTGTTCGTTCAGAGTTTGGACGCTGCCACGTGCTTGAGGAAGTCGGCCACCGACACGTTCATGACGTCGGTGAAGGGCTTCGGGTACAGGCCCATCACCAGCACCGCCACGGCCAGCATGCCCAGCATCAGGAACTCGCGGCTGTTGATGTCGGTGAGCTCACGCACGTGGTCGTTGGCCACCGGGCCGAGGTAGACACGCTTGAACATCCACAGCGTGTAGGCCGCGCCGAACACCAGCGCCGAAGCCGCCGCCACGCCGAGCCAGAAGTTGGCCTTGACGGCGCCCAGGATCACCATCCACTCGCCGACGAACCCGGCGGTGGCCGGCAGGCCGCAGTTGGCCATGCAGAACAGCAGCGCGAAGGCAGTGAAGTTGGGCATGGTGTTCACCACGCCGCCATAGCTGGCGATCTCGCGCGAATGCACGCGGTCGTACAGCACACCGATGCAAAGGAACATCGCGCCCGAAACGAAGCCGTGCGCGATCATCTGGACGATGCCGCCGGCGACGCCGAGGTCGTTGAAGATGAAGAAGCCGAGCGTCACGAACCCCATGTGCGCCACCGACGAATAGGCGACCAGCTTCTTCATGTCCTGCTGCACCATCGCCACCAGGCCCACATAGACCACGGCGATCAGCGACAGCGCGATCATGAACCAGGCCCATTCGTGCGCGGCGTCGGGCGCGATCGGCATCGAGAACCGCAGGAAACCGTACGCGCCGAGTTTCAGCATGATGGCGGCCAGCACGGCGGAGCCGCCGGTGGGCGCCTCGACGTGCACGTCGGGCAGCCAGGTGTGGACCGGCCACATCGGCACCTTCACCGCAAACGCCGCGAAGAAGGCGAAGAACAGGAAGGTCTGCGCCTGCAGGCTCAAAGGCAACTTGTGCCAGGTGAGGATGTCGAAGCTGCCGCCGGACTTGGTGTACAGGTAGACCAGCGCGACCAGCATCAGGAGCGATCCGAGCAGCGTGTACAGGAAGAACTTGAACGCCGCGTAGATCTTGTTGGGGCCGCCCCAGATGCCGATGATCAGGTACATCGGGATCAGCGTCGCCTCGAAGAACACGTAGAACAGGATGCCGTCGAGCGCACAGAAGACGCCGATCATCAGACCCGACAGGATCATGAAAGCGCCCATGTACTGATTGACGCGCTCGGTGATCACTTCCCAGGCGGAGATGACCACCACCAGGTTGATGAACGCCGTGAGCAGCACGAACCAGAACGAGATGCCGTCCAGGCCGAGGTGGTAGCTCACATTGAAGCGGTCGATCCAGGGCGCCTTCTCGACGAACTGCATGGCCGACGTCGCGAGGTCGAAGTGCTTGTACAGCGGCAGCGTGACCAGCAGGCTGACCACGGCGCCGACCAGCGCGAACCAGCGCACGGCGCGCGCCTGATCGTCGCGGCCCAGTGCCAGCAGCACGACGCCGAACAGGATCGGCGTCCAGATCGCAAGGCTCAAGAGTCCCATTTGTTCTTATCTCTCGTCTTATTTATTGAGCCACACGAACCACGTCATCAGCACGAACACGCCGATGATCATCGCGAACGCGTAGTGGTAGATGTAGCCGGTCTGGAACCAGCGCACGACGCCGGCCACCCAGGCGACACCGCGCGCGCTGCCGTTGACCATCGCGCCGTCGATCACGGTCTCGTCGCCGCCCTTCCACAGGCCCACACCCAGCAGGCGCGCGCCGCGCGCCAGCACGTTCTCGTTGAACCAGTCCATGTAGTACTTGTTGTCCAGCAAGGTGTACAGCGGCTCCACGCGCGCCTTCACCTTGGCCGGCAGCGCCGGGTTGACCAGGTACATGTACCAGGCCAGCACCACGCCGGCCAGCGCCAGCCAGAACGGCGCGGACAGCAGGCCGTGCAGCGCCATCTGCGCCGGGCCGTGGAATTCCTCCGCCAGTTTCTCCATGGCGGGATGCAACTCGCTGTTGACGAAGATCGAGTCCTTCAGCAGGTCGCCGAACAGCATCGGCCCGATGGTGATGAAGCCGATCACCACCGAGGGGAACGCAAGCAGCAACAGCGGTGCCGTGACCACCCACGGCGACTCGTGCGGCACGTGATGGTCGTCATGGTGATGGTGCGGATCGGGCTCTTCGTGCTCGTCGTGCGCGTGGTGCGCATCCGGGTTCTGGTCGAACCGTTCCTTGCCATGGAACACCAGGAAGTACATGCGGAACGAATAGAACGCCGTCACGAACACGCCCGCCAGCACCGCGAAGTGCGCGAAGCCTGCGCCCGGCAGGTGGCTGTTGTGCACCGCCTCGATGATGCTGTCCTTGGAATAGAAACCCGCGAACAACGGTGTGCCTATCAGGGCCAGTGAGCCGAGCAGCGAGGTGATCCAGGTGATGGGCATGTATTTGCGCAGGCCGCCCATCCAGCGGATGTCCTGGTTGTGGTGCACGCCGATGATCACCGAGCCGGCCGCCAGGAACAGCAGCGCCTTGAAGAACGCGTGCGTCATCAGGTGGAACACCGCCACCGAGTAGGCCGAGGCGCCCAACGCCACCGTCATGTACCCGAGCTGCGACAGCGTGGAATAGGCCACGACGCGCTTGATGTCGTTCTGGATGATGCCCAGGAAGCCCATGAAGAGCGCGGTGATGGCGCCGATAACCAGCACGAAGGACAGCGCCACGTCGCTCAGCTCGAACAGCGGCGACATGCGCGCCACCATGAAGATGCCGGCCGTCACCATCGTCGCCGCGTGGATCAGCGCGGAAATCGGCGTCGGGCCTTCCATCGAGTCGGGCAGCCAGACGTGCAACGGGAACTGCGCGCTCTTGCCCATCGCGCCGATGAACAGGCAAATGCAGATCACCGTGATCAGCATCCAGTCGGTGCCCGGCAGGCTCAATTTGGCGAGCTCGCCGCCCTTGGCGAAGGCTTCGGCATAGCTCAAGGTGCCGGCAAAGGCGACGATCAGGCCGATGCCCAGGATGAAGCCGAAGTCGCCGACCCGGTTGACCAGGAAGGCCTTCAGGTTGGCGAAGATCGCGGTGGGCTTGTTGAACCAGAAGCCGATCAGCAGGTACGACACCAGGCCGACAGCCTCCCAGCCGAAGAACAATTGCAGGAAGTTGTTGCTCATCACCAGCATCAGCATGGAGAAGGTGAACAGCGAGATGTAGGCGAAGAAGCGGTTGTAGCCGTCGTCCTCTTCCATGTAGCCGATGGTGTAGATGTGCACCATCAGCGACACGAAGGTCACCACGCACATCATCATGGCGGTGAGGCCGTCGACGAGGAAACCAACCTCCATCTTCAGGCCGCCGATCGTCATCCAGTTGTAGATCGTTTCGTTGAAACGCGCGCCGTCGAGCGCCACGCTCTTGAGCGTCATGGCGGAAATCACGAAGGCCACGAACACGCCCAGGATGCACAGCGTGTGGGACAGGCGCCGGCCGATCCAGTTGCCGCCGAAGGTGGTGCCGAAGATGCCGGCCAGCAAGGCGCCGGCCAGCGGGGCCAGCGGAACGGCGAGCAGCGTGGAAGCGTTAAGTGTTGAGCTCATGTTCTTCTTGTGGGGCCTAGCCCTTGAGCGTGTTGAGTTCGTCGACGTTGATGTTCGACTTGTTGCGGAACAGCAGCACCAGGATCGCAAGGCCGATGGCCGACTCGGCCGCCGCCACCGTGAGGATGAAGAACACGAACACCTGGCCGTGCATGTCGTTCAGGTAGTACGAGAACGCGACGAAGTTCATGTTGACGGCCAGCAGCATCAGCTCGATGGCCATCAGCAGCACGATCAGGTTGCGGCGGTTCAGGAAGATGCCGATCACCGACAGCGCGAACAGCATCGCGCCGAGCGAGAGGAAATGTCCGAGGGTGAGGATCATGCCTTGGCCCCCCCGCCGGCGGGCGCCGCTTCAGGCACAGGCTCGGGCTCCACCATCGTGGGTGCCAATTTGACGATGCGCACGCGGTCGCTCGCCTTGACGCGCACCTGGTCCGACGGATCGACGTGCTTGCTGTCCTTGCGCTCGCGCAGCGTCAGCGCGATGGCGGCGACGATGGCCACCAGCAGGATCACCGCGGCGATTTCAAGCGGATACAGGTACTGGGTGTAGAGCAGCTTGCCCAGTTCCTTGGTGTTGGAGAGCGGGATGCTGCCAGCGGCCGCCACGGGGATCGAGCGCGGCTCCTCGCCCAGCCGGAAGCCCCCCATCAGCACAGCGGCCATCTCCAGCGCGATCAGCACGCCCACCGACGCGGCGAGCGGAAAGTGCTTCCAGAAGCCGGCACGGAAACTGTCGACGTTGATGTCCAGCATCATCACGACGAACAGGAACAGCACCATCACGGCGCCGACGTAGACCAGCACCAGCGAGATCGCCAGGAATTCGGCCTTGAGCAGGATCCACACCGCCGCCGCCTGGAAAAAGGCCAGCACCAGGTAGAGCGCGGCGTACACCGGGTTGCGCGCGGTGATGACGCGAAAAGCCGCGAACAGCAGCACCGCGGAGAACAGGTAGAAAAAGCCGGTTCTGATGTCCATGTTTTATTCTTTTGATTCAGCGGTGCATCAACGGTATTTGGCGTCGGCCGCCCTGGCCGCGGCGATCTCGGGCTCGTAGCGGTCACCCACGGCCAGCAGCATTTCCTTGGTGAAATAAAGGTCGCCGCGCTTTTCGCCGTGATATTCGAGGATGTGGGTTTCGACGATCGAATCGACCGGGCAGCTCTCTTCGCAGAAGCCGCAGAAGATGCACTTGGTCAGGTCGATGTCGTACCGCGTGGTGCGGCGCGTGCCGTCGGCACGCTGGTCGGACTCGATCGTGATGGCCAGCGCGGGACACACGGCCTCGCACAATTTGCAGGCGATGCAGCGCTCCTCGCCGTTCTCGTAGCGGCGCAGCGCGTGCAGGCCGCGGAAGCGAGGCGACAGCGGTGTCTTTTCCTCGGGGAACTGCACCGTGATCTTGCGGCTGAAGGCGTACTTGCCGGTGATGGCCAGGCCCTTGAACAACTCGAACAGCATGAAGCTGGACAGGAAGTCCTTGAGCGAGAAGGCGGGGCGCTGCGATGCCAGGGCTTGGTAAGTCATGGCTCTATTTCCAGGGGTTGTAGGGGGTTTGCATGACGGCGCCGATGACGACCAGCCACACCAAGGTGATCGGGATGAAGATCTTCCAGCCCAGCCGCATGATCTGGTCGTAGCGATAGCGCGGGAAGGTGGCGCGCACCCACAGGAAGATCGTGACCACCGCGAAAGTCTTCAGGCCCAGCCAGATCCAGCCCGGGATGAACGAAAGGAACTCGAAGGGGGGCAGCCAGCCGCCCAGGAACATCGTGACGGCGAGGATCGACACCAGCCACATGTTGGCGTACTCGGCCAGGAAGAACATCGCGAAGCTCAAGCCCGAGTACTCGATCATGTGGCCCGCGACGATTTCCGATTCGCCTTCCACAACGTCGAACGGATGCCGGTTGGTTTCCGCCAGGCCCGAGATGAAATACACCACGAAGATCGGCAGCAGCGGCAGCCAGTTCCAGGACAGGAAGTTCAGGCCCATGTTGGCGCCGGTCCCGCGGGCCTGCCCCATCACGATGTCGGTCATGTTCAGGCTGCCCGCGACCATCAGCACCACGACCAGGCAGAAGCCCATCGCGATTTCGTAGCTGACCATCTGCGCGGAGGCGCGCAACGCGCCGAGGAAGGCGTACTTGGAGTTGGAAGCCCAGCCCGCGATGATCACGCCATAGACTTCCATCGACGTGATGGCCATCAGGAACAGCAGCCCGGCGTTAATGTTGGACAGCGCTACGTCCGGCCCGAACGGGATGACGGCCCATGCGGCCAACGCCGGCATGATGGTCATGATCGGGCCCAGGTAGAACAGGCCCTTGTTGGCCGCGCTGGGCAGGATGATTTCCTTGGTCAGCAATTTCACCGCATCGGCGATCGGCTGCAACAGCCCCAGCGGGCCGATTCGGTTCGGGCCGATGCGGATCTGCGTGAAGCCGATGGCCTTGCGTTCCCACAACGTGAGGTAAGCGACGGCGCCCATGAGGGGCGCGACGACGACGATGATCTTGATCAGCGTCCAGATGACAGGCCAGCCGGCAGCCGTCCACCAACCCGCCCCGATCAGGCCGTTGCCGAAGCCATAGATCTGGTCGATCATGCCGGCACCCCTTCGCTCGCTTGCTCACGCGCTTGCACGGAACGCGCATCGGCGGTGAGCTGCAACGAGGGTGCGCGGCGCACGATGCCGTCCAATTGGTAGATCGATGCGGTGATCGGCTTGCCGGCTTGCGCCGATACGTCGATCGCGGCGGTCGACGCGTTGTTCAACTTCTCGCCTTGCACGTGGGTTGCTTGCGCATCCAGCGCGCCACGGGCTGCAACCAGCACTTCTTGCGCCGACTCGTAGGCAAAACCGGGCAGGCCCAGCAGGTTGGCCAGCACGCGCAGCACCTTCCAGGCCGGACGCGTCTCGCCCAAAGGCTTGACCACGGCATGGAAGCTCTGCACCCGGCCCTCGGCGTTGACGAATGTGCCCGGCGTCTCGCTGAACGGCGCAATCGGCAGGAGTACGTCGCTGAACTCCAGGTTGGCCTTGAAGGGGCTGAGCGTCACGACCATTTCGGCCTGTCCCAATGCGCCCGCCGCCTTCTTGCCGGCAGCCGAATCGAATTCGGGTTCGTTGTTCAACAGGATCACGGCCTTGAGCGAGCCGCTCAGCATCTGGCCTGCGTTCAAGCCATTCGCGCCCGGGGTTGCGCCCACCAGTTGCGCGCCAACGGTATTGGCCGCCTCGGTCAGGAAGCCCACCGTCGCGCCGGTCTGCGCGCCGATCCAGTTGGCCAGCGCCAGCAGGCCGGACGCATTGGCGTGGTGGGCCGCTGCGTTGCCCAGCAAGATGGCCTTTCGCTCGCCGCCCAGCAGCGATTTGGCGATCGCCTTGGCCGCATCGGTGGCGTTGCCCTGCGCGGGCGCCGAAGCGCCCTTTTCCGCGGCAACCGCCGCCGCCACGTCGGCCAACGCCTGCGCCCACTGCGCCGCCGGCGTGATCACCGACGAAGCGATGGACATCGCCCAGTCGTTCTGTACGTCATGGACCACCGACACAGCCGCGCCCTTGCGCACGGCGGCGCGGATGCGCAACGCGAACAGCGGATGGTCCTTTCGCAGGTTTGCGCCGATCACCAGCACGCGCTGCAGGTTCGACAGCGAGGCGATCGACGTCCCCAGCCAACGGACGCCTTCCGACGCCGGGAATTCGGCGTTGCGCAGGCGATAGTCGATGTTCTCGCTGCCCAGGCCGCGCATCAGCGCGCCGGCCAGGTAGAGCTCTTCCACGGTGCTGTGCGGGCTCGCCAGCGTGCCGATGGACTTTGCGCCGTGGTCGGCCCTGATCTGCTTCAGGCCGTTGGCCACGTACTCGAGCGCGGTCTGCCAGTCGACGGCCTTCCATTGCCCGCCTTGCTTGAGCATCGGCGAGGTGAGGCGATCGTCGCCGTTCAGTGCGTCGTACGAGAAGCGATCCCGATCCGCCAGCCAGCACTCGTTGACCGCTTCGTTCTCCAAGGGGAGGACGCGCATGACCTTGTTGTTCTTGACCTGCACGATCAGGTTGGCGCCGGTGGAATCGTGCGGGCTGACCGACTTGCGGCGCGACAGCTCCCAGTTGCGGGCCTGGTAGCGGAACGGCTTGCTGGTGAGCGCGCCGACCGGGCACAGGTCGATCATGTTGCCGGAGACTTCGGAATCGACGGTGTCGTTGAGCACCGTGGTGATCTCGGAATGCTCGCCGCGATGGATCATGCCCAGCTCCATCACGCCGGCCACTTCCTGGCCGAAACGCACGCAACGTGTGCAATGGATGCAGCGGCTCATCTCTTCCATCGAGATCAGCGGGCCGACGTCCTTGTGCAGCACGACGCGCTTTTCTTCCTCGTAGCGCGACGAAGAGCCGCCGTAGCCGACAGCCAGGTCCTGCAACTGGCATTCGCCACCTTGGTCGCAGATCGGGCAGTCGAGCGGATGGTTGATCAGCAGGAACTCCATCACCGACTGCTGGGCCTTCAGGGCCTTGTCGCTCTTGGTGCGCACGATCATGCCGTTGGTCACGGGCGTGGCGCAGGCGGGCATCGGCTTGGGCGCCTTCTCCACGTCGACCAGGCACATGCGGCAGTTGGCCGCGATCGACAGTTTCTTGTGATAGCAGAAGTGCGGGATGTAGGTGCCCGCCTTGTCGGCCGCATGCATGATCATGCTGCCCTCGGTGATCTCCACCTTCTGGCCGTCGAGTTCGATCTCAATCATTGAGCGCTCCGCGCTTCATTGCTCACGCTCCCCTCCCGGGGGAGGGATGGGGTGGAGGTCTTTCCGTTCTGGATCATTGCTTCGAATTCGTGCCGGAAGTGCTTGATCATGGCGCGCACCGGCATCGCCGCCGCGTCGCCGAGCGCGCAGATGGTGCGGCCCTGGATGTTGTCGGCCACCGAGTTGAGCAGGGCCATGTCGCTGGGCTTGCCATGGCCGTTGTGGATGCGGTCAACCACGCGCCACAGCCACCCCGTGCCTTCGCGGCAAGGCGTGCACTGGCCGCAGGACTCGTGCATGTAGAAGTACGAGAGGCGCAG
>JAQGMS010000448.1 GCA_028292245.1 Ramlibacter sp. | reverse complement strand
ATTCTCGGATTCAGGCGCCCATGTGAGCCTGATCATGGACTCTTCGATACACACGCACCTGCTCGCCTACTGGGTTCGCGAGCGCAACGCGTTCTCGCTCGAAGAAGGCGTGAAGATGATCACCCTCACCCCGGCGATGGCGTGGGGTTTCACCGATCGCGGCCTGTTGCGCCAGGGCTGCATCGCGGATCTCAACATCTTCGATCCCACGACTCTTGCGCCGCAGATCCCGACGATCGAGCACGACCTTCCCACCGGAGCGCGAAGGCTCAAGCAGAAGTCGACCGGGATCATGGCAACAATCATTGCCGGTCAAGTGGCATTCAGGGACGGCGAGCACACCGGCGCGCTGGGAGGGCGGCTGCTGAGGTCGACTGCGGCGGGCGTTCGGTAATGCCGTCGCCGGAGCAGGTAACGCCCGGACGGCCGGTGGGCAGGGCCGGATCGCATGCCGCTGTGCAAAACGACACCCTGTGTCGCCATTGCGGCGCCCGGCTCGACGCGTTGACGCGCCGCAGCGGCGCAGGCATCTGCGGTTCCGCCCGATGCCGTCACCAGGCGGCCCAGGAACACACGACCAGGCTCAGGGTGGCGATCGGCAGCGCAGCGCCCGCCGCTGCCTGCGCGCAACTGCCTCACCTCCGGGAACGTCCTCCTGCCGTCGTATGGTTGCAACACTGCGAAGACCAGATGGTTCCGGTAAACCCCGACGACCGTCAACAGCATCGCGTTTACCTCCAATCAGTGGTCGCTGACGGCATGATCATCGACCGCTCGCGCCTTGCCCCATCCACCGCTGACGACAAACTTCAGCAAGGTGCGCGCCTCTGCGGCCAATGCCGCGGCCGCTGCTGCCAACACGGCGCCGGCTGGCGTGCCTTCATCGATCTGACTGTGCTGCAACGATGGCAGCAAGAGGAGCCCGGACGCACACTCGCCGACGCCGTCGAGGCCTATCTCTCGATGTTGCCGACCGAGCATGTGCGAAGCGCGTGCCTTTATCAGGGCGCAACCGGCTGCGCGATGCCGCGCGAACGCCGCGCGGAAATCTGCAATGGCTTTGCGTGCGAGCCTCTGCAGCAGGTCGGCGGCCTGGCTGCGAATGAGCCGGCGCGCGCCGTTCTGGCGATCACCTTTCACAAAGATCAGATCGAGCGCGCAGCCGTCATCGAGGCCGGCGCGACGCATACGGTGACGCTCGAGACGCCGGCCGTACCGCGCACCGGGCGGTGAAGCGAAAATAACCGTCGCGGCGCAAGCACGTCAGCGGCCTCGCATGGCGACTGCGTCGTGGTCGAAGACAGGACAGAACCAGGGATGAATATGTCGAGCTTCCTCGGCCTCGGGAAACGAAAGAAACGCTGGAAGCACAAGCCAAAGGATGCCCCGTGGTTCGACCGGCCCGACGCGCTTGAGCTGCTCGACGTGCGACGGCGTCAGGAGCGCCTGAGCGACGAGGACTACGCTCTTCTTCACAAGTGGCTCACTGACGGCTATTGCGTCGTGCCCGGCGTCGTCGACGAGCGAGAGATCGATGCAATGACGCGGGACATGAACGAAATCTGGACCGCTCGGGAGCCGCTCGCAGGATTGCGGATTCTGGATACGAAACTGGATTCTCGGAATCCTCTCAATCTGTCCCACGCTGAAGTGCTTGCGCTGGAAATCTCCAGACGCTTTGCAATCCGTGATGCTTCCCACTGGCGCGTCCATGGCTTCTATTTGCATTCGGAGTATGCGAGAGCGGTCTTCGATAATCCCGAATTGAACCGCCTGGCTTCACTGATACTCGGTCGGCCGGCGGAGCCCCGCTTCACCATCAATTTCATGTATGGGAGCGAGCAGGAACTGCACCAGGACACAGCAGTCTTTCACGTTGCGCCCAGGAACTACCTGGTCGGAGCCTGGCTGGCCTGCGAGGATGTTTCACCGGATGCAGGCCCGCTGGTTTTTTATCCCGGCTCGCACCGCGAGCCGCTCTATCCAAAATTCGACAACTATCCGCAGACCAACCTCAGGACAGACCCCAGGCCGCGGGAATATTCCGAGTACGTCGCTCGCCGAAGTGAGCAATATGAACGACATCATTACCTGGCCCGTAAAGGCGATGTCTTCTTGTGGCACGGCATGTTGATACATGGCGGCAGCGTGGTGACAGATCCGAAACGCACGCGGCGGTCTTATGTCTGCCACTACATTCCGGGCGAGATGGAGGTCTCGTCTCAGATCGAAGGGCCGTTCAACTGGTAGACGGCGAGCTTTCCATTAATGCGCGCGCGAAGACGGCGAGACCCATGCCGATGGCGCCGGGCTGTTCCTCCTAAAGATTCTCCGCATTTGGCCGATATCACGTAATCGACGCGCTCGGGGAAGGGCCGCGTCTCGACTTCAAACTTTTGCCGGGCCAAACTGGTATGGAAACCTATCTCGAAGTCCTTAACCGCGAAGCGGAGCAGATCGTCAAGGACATCGGCATCCCGCCGTGCCCGATGATACTGACCAAGCTGATGCAGGAAATGCGCAGCGATGATCCCGATTTCGCGAAGCTCGGCAAACTGATCGGCGGCGACGTGAGCCTTGCAGCCTCGATGCTGAAAACGGTGAATTCGCCGTTTTACGGCTTGAGCCGCAAGGCGACGTCAGTGCAGCAGGCGATCGCATTGCTAGGTCTTCGCCATGTCGCGGAACTGGTGTCCGGGTTGCTGTTGCGCCAGGCCTTCCCCGGCGGGACCAGCGAACTGATGGATGAGTTCTGGGAGGCTTCGACGGGAATCGCGCAAATCAGCGCACTTCTCGTTCGCCATTTCAAGCACGTGGACCGCGATGGATTGCAGACGTTCGGCCTGTTCCGCGACTGCGGCATGCTGGCCATGATGCAAAAATTCGAAAATTACGAACCCGTATTCGCAGGCGCCAGGCCGCGTGAGGACGCGAGCGTGACCGCCAGCGAGGACTTACGCCACGCGATCAACCATGCGTGGGTCGGCTATCAGATGGCAAAGACCTGGTTGCTGCCGGACGAAGTTTGCCTGG
>JAQGMS010000428.1 GCA_028292245.1 Ramlibacter sp. | reverse complement strand
TCATCCTGTCGCGCGAGAACTTTGACCGCAAGCTGCCGGTCGGCCTGATCTACTGCGAAAATAAAGGGATGATTCGAGACCGCGCCTTTGCCTTGAAAGAGACGGCCATGTTCGCGCCGCGCTATTTGCGTCACATCATAGCCAATCAGGCAATACTGTCCGAAGCCTCGGACGGCACAATCACGGCGCGGGCAAACTATGTCGTACTCCAGGTCTTGTACGACCGGCCCGACGCCACGTTGCATCAAGTCGGCGTCTACTACGACAAGTTCCGTCGCATCGACGGCGTACTGAAACTCGCCGAGCGCCGCTGCGTCTACGACAATCTACTGGTCGACAACGCGCTTTGCCTGCCGATCTGACCCCTGCTCTACCATCTGTAAGTCGAGGAGCGTTGGGCTTGGAGACACTCGCCTATCTTCCGGCCATCGAGCTGGCGAAACGCATTCGTTCGCGTCGGCTTTCGTCCGTCGAGCTGACCGAAGCGTTGCTCGCGCGCATTGAAGCCAGCCAGCCCTCGCTCAATGCTTTCATCACCGTCTGCCGCGATGGAGCATTAGCCGCCGCCCGCGAGGCCGATGCCGCGATTGCACTCGGCAAAGACGTGGGGCCGCTGCACGGCGTGCCGGTTTCCGTCAAGGACATCATTAACACTGCCGGTATCCGCACGACATGGGGCTCCCGCACCATGATGGACAACGTGCCGAATGCCGACGCCATCGCGGTGCATCGTCTCAAGCAGGCTGGGGCCTTTATTATTGGCAAGACGACGACATCCGAATTCGCTCACAAGCTGATGACGGATGCTCCGCTGTTTGGCACCACGCGCAACCCGTGGAATCTACGATACACGCCTGGCGGATCGAGCGGCGGCTCCGCAGTCGCAGTTGCTGCCGGACTTGGGCCGCTCTCGCTGGCAACCGATGCCGGCGCCAGCACGCGTCTGCCGGCTGCTTGTACCGGCATTGTCGGTCTGAAGCCGACGCTCGGCCTAATTCCGCATAGTCAGGTACCCGACGGCTTCAACAACTTCATTCACCTTGGGCTGATGGCTCGCACGGTCGCCGATACGGCGTTGATGTTGGACGTCCTTTCCGGCGCCGATAGCAGCGACCCGCATTCCCTTGGCGTCACCGGCACACAAGCACTTGCTGCAATTTCGGATATGAGCTCCGACTCACTGAGGGGTCTTCGCGTAGCCTGGCGCCCGCTCGTTGGAAATACGATGCTTGACGATGAGGTCCGTCGCGCTTGCGAGGAAGCCGTCGACACCTTTCGCGCGTTTGGATGCCACGTCGATTTGGTCGAGACGCCGGTCGAGAACGCTGAACAGGCGTGGCGGGTACTTCAGCAGTCGAACTGGGCGGCGCGGTTCTTCGATCGGATTGAGGGATTGGCGCCGCTGCTCGATCCGAGCTTTGCCGAGGGAATTCGCGCAGGTGGCGCATATAGCGGCCAACAAATCACGCGCGCGACGTATAAGCGGACAGAACATTTTCGCACCGTGCAGGGCTGGTTTGGCACCTATGATCTTGTGCTAACCCCAACGATGAGCCGACCGCCCCTCACGGCGGATCACGCCGCGCTCGAACCCATCATCATCGGCGGCCTGAATGCCGGCGACATGCGCCAAAGCTGGGTACCCTATCTTAATCTCTTCGATTTAACGGGGCATCCCGCCATCAGCGTTCCATGCGGCTGGACCAACGTAGGGCTCCCGGTCGGCCTGCAAATCGTCGGTCCTTGGTACGGAGACGCCGCGGTGCTTCGGGCTGCGGCCGCATTCGAACGAGCGCGTCCGTGGATGCACAGGATCCCACCCCATGTCTCCGAGTTGGCTCCCTGACGATCCCCTTCGGGCGGTTGAGACGTATTCAGCGCTCACCACGCTGGTGTGCCGTGACCATGAGTACGACGAGTGGTTGCGAAGGGGCCATCAAAAATCTTAACAGATAGTTCTTCTAAAACCATCAACAGCACCCCGAATCTTTCTAGAGCAGTTTCCGATCTTGCGGAATTGAAAGGGATTCCCTTGCGCGGCAAATCGTGATTCATCATGGGGACTGGTGACGGAGGCCAGCCTGCATGGCCAAACCGCACTCCGCGTTGACGCGGCTGGCGCTCTCAAGAACGGCCCCAGCGTGATAAATTAATGAGTTAGCTCAGGCCGCTGAATGCTTCGCGATATCGCGTGCTACAACATAGCCGAACACAATCGCGGGGCCCAATGTGATGCCTGGACCGGGGTAATTACCGCCCATCACGGAATGCATATCGTTTCCGCACGCATAAAGGCGCGCGATCGGACTTCCATCTTTCCGTAGTACTTGCGCATTTTCGTTCGTAGCGAAGCCCGTCGCGGCTCCAATGTCTCCGGGGTAGAGACGCACGGCATAGAACGGGGCCTTCTCCAGCGTTCCGAGACAGGGATTTGGCCCATGTGCCAGATCTCCTGCGGTAATCCGCTGGTACTCGGTTGAACCGCGTCCAAAATCAGGATCGACGCCGTCGCGAGCAAACCCGTTGAAACGTTGAACGCTCGCAACCAAATTTTCCGCACTTATGCCGAGCTTCTTCGCCAACTCGGGCAGGCTCTTGGCGCGCGTCAGATACCCCTCTCGTACGAACGCTTCACGCCCCCAGCGACCAGGACGCACCATTCCGAGTCCGTATTTCCTGAGCGCGGCTTCGTCAGCAATCAGGTAGGCCGGAATACTTGGCGATGTCGAATTCGCTGCGAAGAGACCTTGTGTGAACGGGTGATACGACAGGGCCTCATTGACGAAGCGTTGGCCTGACTGGTTTACGGTGATGGTCCCTGGCCGGCCTCGATCAAAGATGAAATGCGGAAAGACCGCCTTACTGCCATCGGCTCTCGTTCGGACCGAAACCGGAGACCAGAACGCGCTGTCGCGGTCGTCGTCGCCATAGTGGGCTCCGACGTCGAACAGTTGCTCGTGGAGAGATCCGGTATGCCCCGGTGCGCCCGGGCAGAACTCTGCAACTGGTTTTCGCAGCATGCGTTCGCGCAGAGCCGGATTTCGATTGAAG
>JAQGMS010000293.1 GCA_028292245.1 Ramlibacter sp. | reverse complement strand
CCACTGCGCACAGCTTTTCGATGTCGGCGATGTTGGACAGCCCGCCGGAGGCAATCACGGGAATGTGCAGGGCCTGGGCCAGCTTGACGGTGGCTTCGATGTTGATCCCTGTGAGCATGCCGTCGCGCCCGATGTCGGTATAGACGATGGATTCGACCCCCCAATCCTCGAACTTGCGGGCCAGGTCGACCACTTCGTGTCCGGTGAGCTTGCTCCAGCCGTCGGTGGCGACCTTGCCGTCCTTGGCATCGAGGCCGACGATGATGTGGCCGCCGAACGCGGTGCAGGCGTCCTTCAGGAAGCCCGGGTTCTTCACGGCGGCGGTGCCGATGATGACGTAACGCAGGCCGCCGTCGATGTATTTCTCGATCGTGTCGAGGTCGCGGATGCCGCCGCCCAGTTGCACCGGGATGTCGTCGCCCACCGCCTTCAGGATCGACTTGATCGCGGCGAAGTTCTGCGGCTTGCCGGCGAAGGCGCCGTTCAAGTCCACCAGGTGCAGCCGGCGAGCGCCCTTTTCGAGCCAGCTGCGCGCCATGGCGGCCGGGTCCTCGCTGAAGGTCGTGGCCTGGCCCATGTCGCCTTGCTTGAGGCGCACGCAGTGGCCGTCTTTCAGGTCAATCGCGGGAATGAGAAGCATAAACGGGGGATGAACGGGCGGCTCGGCCGGGCGGGTTGGCCCCGTCCGTGGGTGTCAAGGCGCCCATTGGAGGAAGTTGCGGTAGAGAGCCAATCCTTGGTCTGAACTTTTCTCGGGGTGGAACTGCGTGGCAAAAATATTATCGCGTGCAATCGCGGCGGTAAAGCGCGCGCCGTAGTCGGCTTCCCCTACGCTGTGGCGCGCATCCGACGGCCGGGCGTAGTAACTGTGCACGAAATAGAAGTAGCTGCCGTCCGCGACGCCTTGCCACAACGCGTGTGGTTGCGCTTGCCAGACCTGGTTCCAGCCCATTTGGGGCACCTTGAAACGGCTGCCATCGTCCTGTAACCGGCCGCCAAGTTCGAACTTGAGGACTTCGCCGTGGACCAGGCCCAGTCCGGCCGTAGGCCCCTCGTGGCTGCGATCGAGCAGCATCTGCATGCCGACGCACACACCGAACAAGGGTTTGCCCGCAGCCGCTTCCAGAACCGATTCCTGCAGACCCGAATCGCGCAGCTCGCGCATGCAATCCGGCATGGCTCCCTGCCCAGGGAGCACCACGCGCTCCGCCGCGCGCACTTCCTCGGGCCGGGACGTGACCACCACCTGGAAACCGCTGCCCTGCGCCACATGCATCACGGCCTGTGCCACCGAGCGCAGGTTGCCCATCCCATAGTCGACGACTGCTACAGTTTTCATAGCTTCACGGCCAAGGCCCACGCAAATGAGATTAGAGCGAGCCTTTGGTGGAGGGGATGGTTCCGGCCGCGCGCGGATCGAGCTCCAGCGCCACGCGCAGCGCGCGCGCGAACGCCTTGAACACCGTTTCGCACTGATGGTGCGCGTTCTCGCCGCGCAGATTGTCGATGTGCAGGGTCACGAAGGCGTGATTGGCAAAGCCCTGGAAGAACTCGTGGGCCAGCTGGCTGTCGAAAGTGCCGATCATGCCGCTCTTGAAAGGCACGTTCATGACCAGGCCCGGGCGGCCCGAAAAATCGATCACCACCCGCGACAGCGCCTCGTCCAGCGGCACGTAGGCATGTCCGTAGCGCCGGATGCCCTTCTTGTCGCCCACCGCCTTGTAGACCGCCTGGCCGAACGTGATGCCCACGTCCTCCACGGTGTGATGGCCATCGATGTGCAGGTCGCCCTGGGCCTCGATGTCCAGGTCGATCAGGCCATGGCGGGCGATCTGGTCGAGCATGTGGTCGAAAAAGCCGATCCCGGTGGCAAGCTTCGCCGCGCCCGTGCCGTCCAGGTCGACGCGCACCGTGATCTGGGTTTCAGCCGTCTTGCGGACAACCTGCGCCTGGCGGTGGCTTGCCGGATTCGTTTCAGAGCTGCTGGGAAGGGTGGTCATAGGGAAGCCTTGAGGGCCGCGAGCATTTGCGCGTTCTCGTCGGAAGTCCCGACCGTCAGGCGCAGGCAGTTGGCCAGCAATGCATGCATTTTAGAAACGTTCTTGACCAGGACACCACGCGATTTCATGCCGTCGAAGGTCTTTTGCGCATCGGGTACTCGCACCAGGATCATGTTGGCGTCGCTGGGCCAGTGCTGGACGCCCGGCAGATCGGCCAGGGCGCGAGCGAGCACCGTCCGCTGCTCGCGCAGGTCCTTGGCCTGGGCCGCAAAGACGTCCGTATGTTCGAGGGCGAACAGCGCCGCCTCGCAATTGAGGATGCTGATGTTGTAGGGCGGTCGGACCTTGTCGACTTCGGCGATCAGCGCCTTCGGTCCCAGCATGTAGCCGATGCGAACGCCCGCCAGGCCAAATTTGCTCAAGGTTCGCATCAGGAGCACATGCGAGTGGCGCGCGATGCGGTCGATGTAGCTCTTGCTGGAAAACGGCTGGTAGGCCTCGTCGATCACCACCAGGCCGGGCGCGGCTTCGATGATCTTCTCGATCACGGAGTCATCCCAGAGGTTGGCCGTCGGGTTGTTCGGGTAGGCGATGTGGATCACCGCCGGCAGGTGCTCGGTGATGGCGGTGAGCATCGCCACATCGTCCAATTCAAAATCGGCCGTTAGCGGGACGCCGATGAACTTCAGGCCCTGGAGCTGGGCGCTCATGGCGTACATCACAAAGCCCGGTACCGGCGCCAGGATGGCCGCGCCAGGCACGTCGCAGGCCAACGCGATCAGCGAGATCAGCTCGTCCGATCCGTTGCCCAGCATGATGTCGAAGCCCTCGGGCATCTGCGCGTGGCTGGCCAGAGCCGCCCGCAGGTCATTGATCCGCTCGCCGGGATACCGATTCAGCGCCAGCGCGCCAAGCCTGCGGCCCAGTTCGGCCTGGAGTTCGGGCGGCAGGCGATGCGGATTTTCCATCGCGTCGAGCTTGACCATGCCGGCCGACGGTTGGATGGCGTATGCATGCATGGACTGCACGTCCTGCCGGAAGACGCCGGTGGCCCGCATCGGGTCGCGGTTGCTCATCGCTTGAGCCTCATTTCGGCCGCACGCGCGTGCGCCTGCAGGCCCTCGCCGTACGCCAGTTCGGCGGCGATGGCGCCTAGCTTTTGCGCCCCGGCCTCGCTCACCTCGATCACGCTGCTGCGCTTCTGGAAGTCGTAGACGCCCAGCGGGCTGGAGAAACGGGCGGTGCTGCTGGTGGGGAGGACATGATTGGGACCGGCGCAGTAGTCCCCCAGCGATTCACTGGTGAAGGCGCCCAGGAAGATGGCGCCCGCGTGCTTGAGAAGCGGCTCCCATTTGTGCGGATCGCTGCTGGCGATTTCCAGGTGCTCCGGCGCGATGCGGTTGCTGATCTCGCAAGCCTCTTCCATGCTGCGCGTCTGGATCAGCGCGCCCCGGCCATTGAGCGACTTCGCGATGATCTCGGCCCGCGGCATTTCCGGCAGCAGCCGGTCGATCTCGGCCTGCACCTTGCCGATGTACCCAGCGTCCGGGCACAGCAGGATGCTTTGGGCCAGTTCGTCATGCTCGGCTTGCGAGAACAGGTCCATCGCCACCCAATCGGGCGGCGTTGTGCCGTCGGCGAGCACCAGGATTTCACTGGGGCCGGCAATCATGTCGATTCCGACCTTGCCGAACACCTGCCGCTTGCCTTCGGCGACATAGTCGCGGCCCGGTCCGGTGATCTTGTCGACCGCCGGCACGGTCTGCGTGCCATACGCCAGCGCGGCCACCGCTTGCGCGCCGCCAATGGCAAACACTCGTGTCACGCCCGCCACATAAGCGGCCGCGAGCACCAGCGGATTGCGCTCGCCCCGAGGCGTCGGCGACACCATGATGATTTCGTGGACGCCTGCCACGTGAGCGGGGATGGCGTTCATGAGGACGCTGGACGGGTAAGCCGCCTTGCCTCCGGGCACGTAGATGCCGGCGCGGTCGATCGGCGTCACCTTCTGCCCGAGCAGCGTGCCGTCTTCGTCACGGTAACTCCAGCTTTCGCCCGCAGCCTTCTTTTGCGCTTCGTGATAGCTGCGCACGCGCACCGCCGCGGCGGACAGCGCCGCGCGCTGCTTGCCAGGAAGCGAATCGAAAGCGAGCTTCAGCTCGGCTTGCGTCAGCTCGAGATTCTTCATCGACACGGCCTGCACGTGATCCCAGCGTGCCGTGTATTCGAGCACAGCCGCATCGCCACGCAGGCGCACCTGCGCCACGATGTCCTGCACCTGCCGCTCGATGAGGGCGTTGGCCTCTTCGGAAACGTGCAGGCGGGCCTTGAATTGCGCTTCGAATCCGGCATCGGTCGTGGACAGGCGAGCGGGCTTGGCAATCCAGTTCATGGCCATCAGCTCTTCTTGATGGCGGCCGCGAACGCGTCGATCACGCGGCGGATGGGGTCCTGCTTGAGCTTGAGCGCGGCCTGGTTGACCACCAGCCGCGAACTGATGTCCATGATCCGCTCGACCTCGACCAGGTTGTTGGCCTTGAGCGTGCCGCCGGTGGACACCAAGTCGACGATGGCGTCGGCCAAGCCGGTGAGCGGAGCCAGTTCCATGCTTCCGTACAGCTTGATCAAATCAACGTGCACACCCTTGGCCGCGAAAAACTCCCGCGCGATGTTGACGTACTTGGTGGCGACGCGCAGGCGAGAGCCCTGCCTGACGGCGCTGGCGTAGTCGAAATCGGCGCGCACCGCCACGCTGACGCGGCACTTCGCGATGCGCAGGTCCAGCGGCTGGTACAGGCCCGCGCCGCCGCCCCAGTCGGCGCTGTGCTCGATCAAGGTGTCGAGCCCGGTGACGCCGAGGTCGGCGCCGCCATATTGGACATAGGTCGGCACGTCGCTGGCGCGCACCACCACCACCCGCACCTCGGGCTGGCTGGTCGCCAGGATCAGCTTGCGCGACTTCTCGGGATCCTCGAGCACCTCGATCCCGGCCGCTTTGAGCAGTGGCACGGTCTCGTCGAAGATACGTCCCTTGGAAAGCGCCAGCGTGATCATGATTTGACGCGCTCGATGTCGGCGCCGATGCCGCGCAGTTTGGCTTCCATCTGGTCGTAACCGCGATCCAGGTGGTAGATGCGGTCGACCATGGTTTCGCCCTCGGCAACGAGGCCGGCGATCACCAGGCTGGCCGAAGCCCGGAGGTCGGTCGCCATCACGGTCGCGCCGGAAAGCTTGTCGACGCCTTCGATCACGGC
>JAQGMS010000513.1 GCA_028292245.1 Ramlibacter sp. | reverse complement strand
GCGGCTGGATCGTCGCGATCATCATGTCGCTGATGCTGGGCAGATATTCGGTCGCCGGAGGGTCCGGCACTGCTGGCTCCGCAGCAGCGCCATGCGCGATCGCCAGAGCGGCGCCAAGCACGCCCGCTGCGGAAATTGCGGCGGCAACCAGGGTGATCGAACGGTGCCTGATCGAAACCATCCACTCCCGCATCAAGCCTCCGCCGGCAGTTTGGCGAGCAGCTTATCGAGCGTGATCGGATAGTTCCGGATCCGCGCGCCGCAGGCGTTGTAGACCGCGTTGGCGACCGACGCGGCGGCGCCACAGATGCCGAGGTCGCCGATGCCTTTGCTCTTCAGCGGGTTGGATTTGTCGTCGAGCTCGGCAAGAAAAATGGCGTCGATGGCCGGAATGTCGGCGTGCACGGGCACGTGGTATTCGGCCAGATCGTGATTGACGTAATAGCCGAAGCGCGGATCCAGCGTCATTTCTTCATGCAGCGCCGCTCCGACGCCGAAAACCATTCCGCCGATCGCCTGAGAGCGGGCTGTTTTCGCGTTCAGGACACGGCCTGCGGTGAATACGCCCAACATACGCCGCACACGCACTTCGCCGGTATCCTCGTCAACGCCGACCTCCGCGAAATGAGCTCCGTAGGATTGCTGCGAGAAGTCCTTGCTGGTGCGGCCGGGGATAATTTCGCCGTCGGCGTCAACTCCGGCGCCGACAAGGTCCGTCAGCCGCGTGGACTGTTCTCCCGATGCGATGCTGCCGTCGGCGAAGCGCGCGGTCGCCGGATCCATTCCGGCGATCCCCGCCAGTTTTTCGCGCAAGGCGTCGCACGCCTCGTAGAGGGCCGAGCCCGAACTGGCTGCACCGAACGAGCCACCCGAGCCGGCGGCCTCCGGAAAACTGGTGTCTCCGAGTTCGACCCGGACGCGCTCCATCGGCAGTCCGAGCATCTCGGCGGCGATCTGCGCCAGGATGGTATAGGTCCCGGTGCCAATGTCGGTCATCGCCATTCGGACGATGGCGACCCCATCCGGCCCGAGCCGGACATTGGCCTTGGAATGGCGAAGCGGGTTGCCGCGGGTGGCGGCTGCCACCCCCATGCCGACCAGCCAGCGTCCGTCACGCACTTGGCCCGGCCTCGCATTGCGGTTCTGCCATCCAAACCGCTGCGCACCTTCCCGGAGGCAGGCGACCAAATGGCGGCTGGAATACGGAACATGCTTTTCCGGATCTTCGGCCGGTTCGTTGCGGATGCGCAGCTCGATCGGGTCAATGTTGAGCTTGTCGGCAAGCTCATCCATGGCGCATTCCAGGGCCATCAGGCCGACCGCTTCTCCCGGCGCGCGCATCGATGACGCGACAGGAATATCCAGCGGCGCCAGGCGATGCCGCGTCAAGCGGTTGGCTCCCGCATACAGCGTGCGGGTTTGCAGCGCGGCGCCCTCATATGTCTGCTCGGTGGGCAGATTACCGGAAAAGACATCATGCCCGATCGCCAGCAGTCGGCCGTCGGCGTCCGCTCCGAGGCGAATCTGCTGGATGGTGTCGGAGCGATGTGTCGTAACGTGGAAGATCTGTTGACGGGTGAGGGCGGTCTTCACCGGCCGTCCCAACTGCCGCGCGGCGATCGCCGCGAGGATGGCATCTGCATTCACCCACAGCTTGCCACCGAAGCCGCCGCCGATGAACGGGCTGACCAGCCGCACGTTCTCGCCCGGAAGTTTCAGGGTCTTTGCGATCGCCTCGCGCCCCTGGTTCAACATCTGGTTCGCAGTGTGCAGAGTTAATCTGTCACCTTGCCACATGGCCAGCGTGGCATGAGGCTCCATCATCGCGTGACTTTGCAACGGCGTGGTGTAAGTGACGTCGAGTTGTACCGGCGCGGATTCGTATCCAGCCTTGAAATCTCCGACCGCGCTGTCGGCAGCAGGCGCATCGGCCTGTTCCGGTATGCGCGCCTGCTTAAGGCCGTCGCGCAGGGCGTATTTTCCGGGTGCCTGGTCATAGTCGATGCGGATCAGATAAGCCGCCGCCCGGGCCTGTTCGAAGCTATCCGCCACCACAAACGCAACCGGCTGACCGTAGCGCGTCACATCGGGGCCCGTGAGTACCGGATGAGCCTCACGATGGTTGCCGGTACCTTGTTCGGGTGCATTGAGATGGGTGAGCACCAGCACGACGCCCGGCGCCTTCTGCGCGGCGCGGCTGTCGATCGACCTGATCTTTCCCTTGCCGATCGAGGCTTCGACCACGAAGCCGTAGGCGGTGTTCGCCTGCTGCGTCTCGAAGGCGTAGCGCGCACCGCCGCTGACCTTCAATCGGCCGTCAACACGGTCCAGCGGCTTGCCGACGATGGCGTCGGTGCCAGCGTCGTCGAGCGCGTTGCGCCCGATCGGTGAATTCATCTGCAGTGACGCCATCCACGCGCTCCTTCGGGCTTAAATCGTTCAGGCTTGGGTCGCTTGCGACAGCACGGCGCGCAACGTGCGCCGCGTCAGCGGAATCTTGAAATCGTTGCCACCCCATCCACGGGCGCCATGAAGGACCGCATCTGCGGCGGCCTCGAAGCTCGCCGTGCTTGTCGATGCGCCTGCCAGCCGCACTTCCGCCCGCGGCACCCGCCACGGCTCGGGGGCAAGACCGCCGAAGGCGAGCCTTGCCGAGCGAATCCGCCCCGCTGCCGAATCCACCACCGCGGCGACGGACACCAGCGCGAAGGCATAGGACGCCCGGTCACGGACCTTGCGGTAGATCTGCACGCCGGCCGGCGGCGGAGGTAAAGTGACGGCCGTGATGATTTCGCCTGACTTCAACGACGTTTCGATCTGCGGCGTGTTGCCGGGCCGACGATAGAACTCGGCGATCGGAACCTCTCGCGTTGCCCCCTTGGCGTCGACTGTTTCTACTTTGGCGTCGAGCGCCCGCATGGCGACGGCCATGTCGGAGGGGTGCGTGGCGATGCAGCGGTCGCTGGCTCCGAGCACGGCGTGGATGCGGTTGAAGCCGGCCAGCGCGGCACAGCCGGAGCCGGGATTGCGCTTGTTGCAGGGTTTTGTGACGTCATAGAAGTAATAGCAGCGCGTCCGTTGCAGCAGGTTGCCGCCGGTGGTCGCCTTGTTTCGCAGCTGGGCGCTGGCGCCGGCCAGCAGCGCGCGGCTCAGCACACCGTAACGCTGCCGCACGCGCGAATCTGCGGCGAGGTCGCTGTTGCGCACGGTGGCGCCGATACGCAATCCGCCTTCGGGCGTTTCGTCGATCTTGTCGAGCGGCAACCGGTTGATATCAATGAGCGTTG
>JAQGMS010000269.1 GCA_028292245.1 Ramlibacter sp. | reverse complement strand
ACATTGCCGCCGGCGGACTTGAAGCTGCGCGAAGACCTGCGCACGCGCCTCGGCTGGGGCCATGTGTTCCAGCTGCACGTGCTGAGCGAGCCCGAGCGTCGCGCCGTGCTGCGGCAAGCCGCCGATGCGCGCGGCGTATTTCTGGGCGACGACGTGATGGACTTCATGCTGACGCGCTTCTCGCGCGATCTCGGCAGCCTCATGCAATTGCTGGAGCAGCTCGATGCCTATGCGATGCAGACCAAGCGCGCCATCACCATTCCGCTGATCAAGTCGATGCTCGAGAGCGAGTGACCAGCAGATCCAGCAGCGCCGCCGGATCCACCGGCTTGTGCAGCAGCGGGTAGCCGCCGCGCCGCGCCTCGTCCGCCGCATTGGCCGAAGTGTCGCCGGTCACCAGGATCGCCGGCACCGCCCGGCCGGTCTGTTGCTCGATGGCACGGATGGCTTCGATGCCCGAAGCCCCGCCCGCGAGTTGGTAGTCGGAAAGGATGAGCCCGATGCCCCGATTGCCTTCGGCTTGCGAGGCCGCGGCCACCGCCGCTTCAATGCTCCCCGCGATGATCGTGTCGTAGCCCCATTCGCGTAGCAGGCCCTGCATGGCCTGGGTGATCTGCGGATCGTCGTCGATCACCAGGACCTGGCCCCCGAATCGGGCAGGCCGTTGCGCCGCGCCGTCTCCCGCACTGGCGATCGCCGGCGCCGGCGCCATCGGCAACGTCACCGAGAACACCGAGCCGCGGCCGGGAACGGAGCGGACCTTGATGGTTCCGCCCAGCAATTGCGCCGAGCGTTGTGCGATGGCCAGGCCCAGCCCCATGCCGCGCTCGCGGTCACGCGCCACGTTCGCCACTTGATAGAAGTCGCCGAAGATTCGCGCCTGCTCCTCCTGCGCGATGCCGATGCCGGTATCCAGCACCTGGAACTCGACCAGGCCGCCGGCGCGCCGCCGGCACCCCACCAGGATGCGTCCGCGTTCGGTGTAGCGCAGCGCATTGGCCACCAGGTTGGACAGCACCCGCGACAGCAGCAGCGGGTCGGTGTTCACCCACAGGCGCTTCGGCAGCTGCACCCTGAAGTCCAAACCCTTTTCGGCGGCGGGCCCGGCGAATGCGTTCTGCAATTCGGCCAGGGACTCGGCCACGGCGATCGTGCGCCGCTCCACGCTCACCGTGCCGCTGTCCAGGCCCGAGAGGTCGAACAATCCGTTCAGAAGCCGACCCAGTCCTTGCAGCGAGAGTTGCAGCCGGCTCGCGATCTGGGCGACTTCCGCGCCGCCCAATTGGGGCCGCCGCGCCATCGCCTGCAAGGCCGCGGTGAACAGCCCAAGCGCTTGCACCGGCTGGCGCAGGTCATGGCTGGCCGCCGCGAGGAACTGCGACTTCGCGCGGCTGGCCGCCTCGGCGTTTTCCTTCGCCGCGCGCAATTCCTCGTCGGCGCGGCGCATGCGGATGCGCCGGCGCAGCAGCGTCCAGGTGAGCAGGGCCAGCAGCACGCTGGCAGTGGCGCCCACCCCCGCGACCAACTGCAGTTTGCTGGTGGCGATGGGCGTGGCGAAGTTGGGCAGCGACTGCGCCGTCACGATCCATGAATATCCCCCGACCTGCACGCGCTGCGAAGCAAACAGCAATTTCACCGCCGATTCGCCGCCGACCCGATCGCCCAGGCTGTCCTGCAGCTGTTCGTCACCCTGGCCGACGCCACCGTCGTACACCTCCACCGCGATGTTGGTGCGCTCGCCCAGGATGTTGTTCATCAGGCCTTCCATGCTGAAGGCGGCGTAGATCCAGCCCGTGATCGCCGCGCGGCGCTCTTCCACCGTGGACGGCAACTTGCCGCCCTCGTACAGCGGGAGGTACATGCGGTAGCCGGCCTGCACCTGCTGCGCGTCCTCCTCGGGAAGCTTGATCTTGTTCGAAATCGCGATCGAGCCGGAATCGCGTGACGCGTCCATCGCGTGGCGCCGCGAAGGCTCGGCATAGTAGTCGGTGCCCAGCGTGCTGAGCAGGCTGGAACCGGAGGGCTCGAAATACAGGGCCGACGTCAACTCGCGCCGGTTGCCGGGCGGCGTGATGGAATAGGCGGGAAAGCCGGTGCTGCGCACGGCGCGCACATGGCTTTCGCGCTCGCCGGCAGGCACCCGCATCGAATAGCCCATGCCCTGCAGGCCGGGGTGGGTCTCGATCCGCAGGCTGGCCACGAAGGCCTGGAAATCGCCGCGCTCCACCCGGCCCGCGGTCGCAAACAGCCCATGGGTGGCGTGCAGCGCCTGCTCGTAAGCCAGCATGCGCTCGCGAAACAGTCCGACGGTCTCACGCACGCGGGTATCGAACTCCGCCTGCAATTGGTTCTCGATGTCCTGGCGTTCGCGGTCCCAGATTCCCCAGGAAGCCAGCGCGGACGCGCCCAGCACCAGCAGCGGCAGCGCAAGGCTCCAGAAGCTTGTCTGCCAGGAAGCCGGGCGTTCGCTGCGCATCGCCTGTTCAGCGCTGGTAAGGCAGCAGGATGCGCATGGCCTCGGCCTGCGCGTCCTGCAGTGCTTGCTGTGGCGTCTTGGCGCCGCTGAGCGCCGCAGCCAGGCCGGTGTTCAGCGCCCGGGTCACGCGCTGGTTCTCGTGGGTGGAGAGCTCCGCCGCAGCGTGGCCCAGCTGGTCGCGCGCAACCGCCGCCTGCGGAAACGCCGCGAGGTGCTCCTTCATTGCCGCTGTGTCCCAGGCCCGCGGGCTGACGGCGATGTAGCCGGAATCGATGCCCCAGCGCGCCGTGCGTTCCGGCGCCACCATCCACTGGATGAAGGTCAGGGCGGCCTGGCGCTGCGCCGGCGGGCTCTTCCTGAACACGTAGAAATTGCCGCCGCCGGTGGGCGAGCCGCTCTGCCGGTTGGCCGGCAGCGCCGCGACACCCAGGTCGAAGCGGGCCTTCTCGCGCAGGTCGGCCAGGTTGCCGCTGGTGGTCCAGATCATCGCGGCCTTGCCGTCCAGGAACTGCGCGGGGGTCGTGCCCCACTCCACCACGCCCGGCGGATGGACGCCTTGCCGGCGCGAGAGATCCACCCAGTACTGCAGCGCCTCGACCACGGGCGGCCGATCGAAATAGGTCTGCGTGCCTGCCGCGTTCATCAGCGTTGCGCCGTTGGTGGTGACCAGTCCCTGGAACAGCCAGTAGGGAAAGCCGGACGACGGGATCTCCACGCCCCATCGCGTCACGCGGCCGTCCGCATCTCGCAGGGTGAGCTTCTGCGCGAACTGCGCCATCTGGGCCCAGGTCTGCGGCGGCCGCTCCGGGTCCAGCCCGGCTTCGCGGAACATCTGCTTGTTCCAGTACAGGAGGATGGTGGAGCGCTGGAACGGGATGCCCCAGGTCTTGCCGGCGGCGCGGCTGTTGGACATCAGGGCCGGGTAGAAACTTTCCAGCCAGCTCTTGCCGGCGGAGGGATCGACCAGCTCGTCGAACGGCACGATCGCCTCGGCGTCGATCAGGGTGAAGATGTCGACGGCGAACAGCACGGCCAGGTCCGGCGGCTTGCCGCTGCGGTGGGCCGTCAGCGCCTTGGCGATCGAATCCTTGTAGGTGCCGGTGTAGATCGGCCGCACCTTGATGCCGGGATGCTCGCGCTCGAAATCCTCCACCAGCCGCGAGATGCCGCGCGCCACCGGCCCGCCCACGGCGATCGGGTAGTAAAACGAAATTTCGGTGGCCAGCGCCCAGGCCCCGCCGGCGGCGGCCAGCGCGATCGCCAACAAGACTGCTTTGAGGAAAATGCGCATGGAAGTTTGAGCGATAGTATGCACAACATGCCTGCCGCCACACGCATCGTCCTTGCCGAAGACCACGTGCTGGTGCGCGAGGGGCTGAAGATGCTGCTGTCCACCCAGCCGGGGCTGGAAGTCGTCGCCGAAACCGGTGACGGCCGGGCCGTCCAGGACCTGGTGCGCGAGTCGGGCGCCGGCTTGCTGATCCTCGATCTGGGCCTGCCGGGCCTGCATGGCGTGGATGTCGCGAGCGCGGTGAAGGCAGCGTTCGGCGAGGCGGTGAAAGTGCTGGTGCTCACCGGGGACCTTGCGGCCGCGTCGGTGCGCAAGGCGCTGGCGGCCGGCGCCGACGGCTACGTCCACAAGAGCGAGGACGCCGGCGAATTGCTGGACGCGGTGGTTGCCGTGCTGGCCGGTCGCCAGTACGTCAGCAAGCGCATCGCCCAGGAGTTCCGGCCGGCACGGCGGCCCGGCAGCGCGCATGAACCTGGCGTCGCGACGCCGCGCGAGCAGGAAATCATGTCGCTGGTGGCGCGCGGCCTGTCCAACCGGGAAATCGCCGAACTGCTGGAGATCAGCCTGGCCACCGTGCGCACCCACCGCCAGAACTTCATGGAGAAGTTTGCGTTGCGCAACAGCGCGGAGATCACCGCCTACGCAGTCCAGCAGGGCTACTACGACCCGGCCTGAAGCCTCCTGCGTTTGCAGTATGGGCCGGCGCCGGGCGCGAGCCTAGATTCCACCCATGAGCAGTCGCAGCGCCGAGGTGGGTGAAATGGCTTCGAGGCCGCCGGTGCCCGGCGTCTTTCGAGCCGGCGGGGCCGAGCCCGATCCCGAATATGTGGCGGCCGTGGCGCGCCGGGCCGCCGCCCATGCCAGCCGCAACGAGTATCCGCAGGCACTCGCCTGCTACGGACAGGCGCTGCTGCTGGACGACAGCCGCGCCGTGCTGTGGTTCAACTACGCCAACGTGCAGCGCCGCATGGGCATGGAAATCGACGCGGCGGACAGCTTCGAGTTCGCCTTGCGGCTCGATCCGCGGCTCTACGCGGCCCGCTACAGCCTGGCCAACCTGCTGTTCGAGATGGGGCAGCCGCTGGCTGCGATGGAGCACTACCGGGAAGTGACCGTGCAGAACCCGGACTACGTGCCGGCCTGGCGCAACCTGGGCAAACTGCAGTACGCGATCGGCAATGTCGAGTCCGCGCTGGAGTGCCTCGGCCAAGCGTTGCGCAGGGCGCCGCACGACGCCGAACTGGCCGGCCTGCTGGCCGACGTGCGGCGCAAACGGGACCCGGCCGCGGAAAACTAGAATCCAGGGCCATGGGCCCTTCCAAGACCAGAATCACCCTTTTCGATCTCGACCACACCCTGCTGCCTATCGACTCCGACTATTCCTGGGGCGTTTTCACCCAGGACATAGGCTGGACGGACCCGCAAACGTTCAAGGAACGCAACGACGAGTTCTTCGAGCACTACAAGGCGGGTACGCTCGACATCCACGACTACGTGCGGTTCGCGACCGAGGCGGTGCGCCTGCGCGGGCCCGACCAAGCCCAGGCGGCCCACGCCCGGTTCATGCGGGAGGTGATCCTGCCGGCCGTTCGCGCCGAAGCGCTGCAGTTGGTGCAGCAGCACCGCGGCGCCGGCGACCGGCTCGCCATCGTCACCGCGACCAACGAATTCGTGACCCGGCCGATCGCCGCCGCCTTCGGTGTGGAAGAGCTGATTGCCGTGGAGCTGGAGCGCGGACCCGATGGCTGGATCACCGGCGAGATCGCGGGCGTGCCTTCGGCCCGCGAAGGCAAGGTCGAGCGCGTGGCGCAGTGGCTGGCCGCGCGCGGCCTGGGCTGGAGCGACGTGGAAAGCACTTTCTATTCCGATTCCATCAACGACCTGGCTCTGCTGGAAGCCGTGAACCACCCGGTGGCGACCAACCCGGACCAGCGTCTGCGGGCCCTCGCCACCCTCCGTGGCTGGCGCATACTCGATCTCTTCAAGGAAAAATGATTAAAAAATTCATCGACAAGCTGTTCGGAACGGGCACCGGCAGCAAGGGCGGCAAGCCCAATTTCGGCAAGCGCCAGGAAGTGGGCCCGCAGGAACACGGCATCGATCCGTCGCTGGTCGACGACCGCGCGTTGAACGTGGTCCATACGCTGAAGGAAGCGGGCTTCGAGGCCTACATCGTCGGCGGCGCCGTGCGCGACCTGCTGGTCGGCTTGCGGCCCAAGGATTTCGACGTGGCCACCAGCGCCACGCCGGAGCAGGTCAAGAGCCTGTTTCGCCGCGCCTTCATCATCGGCCGGCGCTTTCGCATCGTCCACGTTGTGTACGGGCGGGGCCGCGAACACGAAGTGATCGAAGTCTCGACCTTCCGCGCCTATATGGACAACGCGGCGGCCGAACAGGTGGCCGGCAACGAGAAGACCAGCAAGAGCGAACTGGCGGGCATGAAGCACGCCGTCGATTCCACCGGCCGCGTGCTGCGCGACAACGTTTGGGGCCCGCAGGAAGAGGACGCCACCCGGCGCGACTTCACCATCAACGCGATGTACTACGACCCCGAAACGCAGACCGTGGTCGACTACCACGGCGGCATCAAGGACGCCAAGAAGCGCACCCTGCGCATGATCGGCGACCCGCTCACCCGCTATCGCGAGGACCCGGTGCGCATCATTCGCGCGGTGCGCTTCACGGCCAAGCTGAGCCCGCTCGGTTTCAAGCTCGATCCCAAGACCGCCGCGCCGCTGGTCCAGTGCCAGGCCCTGCTGGCCGACGTGCCGCAGAGCCGCCTGTTCGACGAGATGCTCAAGCTGCTGCAGACCGGCCATTCGCTGGCGACCATCGCGCAGCTCAAGTTGCTGGGCATGGCCACCGGCATCTACCCGCTGCTGGACGTGGTGGTCGAGCGCGCGGACCAGCCCTTCGTCAAGGCGGCCTTGCAGGACACGGATCGCCGGGTCGGCGAGAGCAAGCCGGTGGCGCCCAGCTTCCTGCTGGCCTGCGTGCTGTGGTCCGACGTGCGCGACGGCTGGGCGCAGCGGCTGGCCCGCAAGCAGCACCCGTTCCCGGCCTTGCAGGATGCGATCGACGATGTCTTCAATTCACGCATCGGCGACGTGTCGGGCCGCGGCAAATTGGCCGCCGACATGCGCGAGATCTGGATGATGCAGCCGCGCTTCGAAAAGCGCACCGGCAGCACGCCGTTCAGCCTGGTGGAGCAGCCGCGTTTTCGCGCGGCTTTCGATTTCATGCGGCTGCGCGCCGACGTCGGCGAGGTCGACGTGGTGCTGGCCGACTGGTGGCAGGAATTCAGCCTGGCGAGCGACGCGGTGCGCGAAGACCTGGTGGACCAGTTGCGCGAAGAACAGAACAAGGGCCAGCGCCGCGTGCGGCCGGCACGGCCGGCCGAGCGGCCCGCCGATGCGCCTGCCATCGCGGACGACCGGTCCCACGGCAGCGAGCCGCGCCAGGAAGGCGAGAGGCGTGAGGCAGGCGAGGGCGACGCCTCCGACGCGCCCCGCAAGCGCCGCCGCCGCAGGCGCAAGCCCTCGGGGGAGGGCGGCGGCAGCTCCACGGCCGAACCGGCCGGGCCGCAGGAATAGCTGCCCGCGCAGCCTGACGAAATGCGCGAACCGGTGACCGCCTACATTGCGCTGGGCGCCAATCTCGGCGAGCCCACGCAGGCGGTATGCGAGGCGCTGGTTCACATCGGGGAGCTGCCCGATACCAGCGTCGTGCGCCATTCGTCGCTCTATCGCACCGCGCCCGTGGACTCCAGCGGCCCCGACTACATCAACGCCGTCGCCGAGGTCGCGACGCGGCTCACCGCTTTCGAGCTGCTGGCGCAATTGCAGAGCCTCGAACAAGAGGCCGGCCGCGAGCGCCCCTATCGCAACGCGCCGCGCACGCTCGACCTGGACTTGCTGCTGTTCGGCGACGCACGCATCGACAGCGCGTCATTGCAGGTGCCGCATCCGCGCATGAACCAGCGCGCGTTCGTGCTCGTGCCGCTGGCGGAGATCGCGCCACACAAGGTGCCAGCAGCGACCCTGGCCGCCGTCGCCGGCCAGCCGCTGGCGCGCATCTGAGCCGCTTACCCCTGAGGTAATTGCCCGCATGACGCGGCGCGCCCATCATCGACCCCAAGCAAGGTTCTTCAACAAACGGAGGTTGATATGAGCGACACAGGCCTGATTGCGATTGCGTGCGGCTTGATCATCGGTTTGGGCGTCATCGGCGCCTGCATGGGCATCGGCGCGATGGGAGGGCGCTTCATCGACGGCGCGGTGCGCCAGCCCGAAATGATGGAGCCACTGCAAACCAAGATGTTCCTGCTGGCCGGGCTGATCGACGCGAACTTCCTGATTGGCGTCGGCGTGGCGATGATGTTCGTATTCGCGAATCCGTTCGCGAAGTAGTTTGGTTGGAGCTCGCCGGTTTTTGAACGCAGAGGGCGCAAAGATTACGCGAAGGACGCAGAAGAAGACAACTGAAATGAATTTCTCTGCGTTCTCTGCGAATCCTCTGCGCCCTCTGCGTTCAAAAGAACATCTCGCAATCAAAACCACTCCACGAGACCCGACTGCCGCGCATTCTCGGGATTCGAGCCGGCCTCGCGCACGCGCTTCAGGGCTTCGCCCGTGGGAAGGCCCAGCGCCTTGAGCACGCATGCCGCCGTGCTTCCGGTGCGGCCTATGCCGGCGGCGCAATGCAGCATCACGGTGTCGCCGCGCCGCAGGGACTGCGCGACCTCCTGTACGTCGCGCCGGAAGCCCGCCGCGTCCTCGGGCACGCCGAAGTTGGGCATCGGTACATTCAACCAACGAAAGGGCATCGCGTCCCGCGATATGGCAGCGTGATAGCCCGGCGACAGCTCGGCCAGCTCGCTGCGCGGCGTCAGGCAGACCACCAGCCCGAGGCCGTCGCGTTGGGCCTGTGACTCGAAATCGTCCCAGGATTCGAAACGCCCCGGCATCGCCCCCAACAAGAGCGAGCCGGGAACTTGCGCGGGCAGGGCGACAGGTCGAAAGGCCATGCTGATTCCGGCGCGCTAGGGCCCGGTGCTGCCGCGTTGCCGGGTCACGGCCAGCTCGCTGACGGCCGGGGCCTTGTTGCCCCAGGCCGCGCGGATGTGGCTGATGACGGCTGCCATGTCCGCGTCGCTGAGCACCGTCGCGTAGGGCGGCATGCCGAACGGCCGGGGGTTGCCGGCAGTCGCGGGCGGGAAGCCGCCGGCCAGCACCACCTGCACCAGGTTCGCGGTGGCCGGGAGCGTGACGGCGCGATTGCCGGCGAGCGCGGGATACGCCCCCGGCACGCCCAGGCCGTCGTCGCCGTGGCATTGCACGCAGTGCTGTTCATAGAGCTTGGCGCCGCGCTCAGCCATTCGGGTGCTCATCGCCGGCGCCGCTGATGGCGGCGGCTCGGACTTGCCCTGCGGCAATGCCTTCAGGAAGACCGCCATAGCCTGCAGGTCGGCGGGCGCAAGGTGCTGCGTGCTTTGCAACACCACCTCGGCCATCGGCCCCAGCACGGTGCCGCGCGGAGCCACGCCGGTCTGCAGCAGCCGCACGATCTGCGCCGGCGCCCAGTCCGCGACGCCCGCTTCCGCCGCCGAAGCCAACGACGGTGCGTACCAGTTCTGCATCGGGATCAGGCCGCCCGAGAGGTCCATCATGTCGCTGCTCGCACCCAGCGCGTTGCGCGCGGTGTGGCAGGCGCCGCAATGGCCCAGCCCCCGCACCAGGTAGGCGCCGCGGTTCCATTCCGCGGATCGAGCGTGGTCTTCCTCGTAGCCACCCGGGCTGAAATACATCGCTCGCCATACCGCCAGCGCCGCCTGCGTGCTGTATGGCCAGCGCAAGCTGTGCGCCGTGTTGGCCCGTTGCACCGGGGCGAGGCTGCGCAGGTAGTCGTAGATCGCGTCGGCATCGGCGCGCGCCACCAGCGTGTAGTTCGGATAGGGAAACGCGGGGTAGAGCAGGCGACCGTCGCGCGAGCGGCCGTTGTGCAGCGCGCGCCAGAACTGCGCTGGCGACCACTCGCCGATGCCGGTCGCCTTGTCGGGCGTGAGGTTGCTCGAGTACACCGTGCCGAACGGGGTTTCGATGGCGCGCCCGCCCGCGAACGGGGTGCCGCCCCGCTCGGTGTGGCAAGCGATGCAATTGCCCGCACGCGCCAGGTAGGCTCCGCGCGCCACTTTCTCCCCGGTGGGTGGCGTGAGCGGCGGCGCATCATGAATCTGGTCTTCGCCGCGGAAGTTCAGGAACCACACCAGCGCGAGCAACGCCAGTGCGCCGAGCAGGATTGCAACGACAACCCGCTTCATGGCTGCCTTCCTGCGGGCGCCAGCGCGCTGCCGCACGAGATCGACGGCGCGCGAGGCAGCGACGCAACGGCATGGGTGTCGGCCGGCAACGGTTGCACCGCCAGCCAGCCGGCCACGGCGTTGAGGTCTTCGGGGCCCAGCTGCCGGGCGATGCTCGCCATGCAATCCGGCGCGTGCGCGCGGCGCTGGCCGGTTTTCCAGGCGCCCAATTGCGCGTTGAGGTAGTCGCGCGAAAGCCCGAGCAAGCCCGGCGTGTTCGGCGCCACACCGGTCAGCGCCCGGCCATGGCATTGCACGCAGGCGGGGATTTTCCTGCTTTCGTCGCCTTGTAGTGCCAGCGCCCGCCCGCGCTCCAGGACCGGCGCGGGCACGGCAATTCGTTGCGGCGCGGCGTACGGCAGGTCGAGCGAGGCGAAGTGCTGCGCGATCTCCAGCAGGTAGGCGTCCGACAACGGGTCGAGCAGCCGCGTCATCAGGCCGTAGTGCCTGCGGCCGTCGCGGAAATTCAGGAGCTGGTTGTAGAGATAACCGGCCGGCTTGCCAGCGATGCGCGGGTAGTAGCCGTCGGGTGCCGCCCGGCCTTCCTTGCCGTGGCAGGCGACGCAGGCGAGCGTGCGCTGCGCCATGGTGTCTTCGAAGGGTGGCGCGGCGTGGCCCCAGGGGGCGGCCAGGACCAGGCCCAGCCAGATCAGGTGCTTCTTCATCTGCGCCGACTATGCCACCGCCGCGGCGCACGCGCGCAGCGGTCCTACACCGACCCCGTTGCCGGTGGCTTAGATTGGCGCATCACTCCAGGAGATGCAGATGAGCACACGGCAGAACCCGCCCCGGGCCGACGATGAACACGCGCCGAAGAAGCCGGCCGACGAGGAGCCCGGAACCAACGCCGTCGAGCACCAACCCGATCCGAACGCCAAGCCGATCCCGGACGGCGAACACAAATACATCCGGCGCAGCCCCTTCACTGCCGGCAACGACTGAGCTCAAGGGCCGTTGCGGCGCAGCACAACGTTCGACAGGGGGTAGGCGATGCAGGGCAGGATCCAGCCGTCGGCCTTTTCCTCCGGCAACACGCCCGGCCATTCGATCAGGTAGCGGACCTGCCCTTCCAGCAAGCGGCACATGCAGGTGCGGCAGGTGCCGTTGCGGCACGAGCTGGGCAGGTCGACACCGGCCTGCTCGGCCGCGGCCAATAGCGGCCGATCGGGCGTGACTTCGAAAGTACTCCCATCCGGTTCGAAGCGCGCCGTGAAGCGCCGCGGGTCGGTCATGGCCCATCATAATCAGCGCAGTTTCCTCAGCCCAATCGATCTATGCCCAGCTACCAGGTTCGTCCGGCAGTGGACAGCGATGCCGAACAGGTAGCCGCCGTCCACGCCAGTTCCTCCCACACCGCCTATGAAAGCATCGCCCCCGGGGCGCCGCAAAGCCTGCCGATGGAAAAGCGCCGCGCCTTCTGGCGCGACGCCATCGAATACGGCGAGCCGCTGGTACAGGTGGCGCTCGACGCGGGCCGCGTCGTCGGCTTCGTCGGCTTCGACCGCTCGCGCGACCCGAAATCCAAACCGACCACCGGCGAAATCTGGGCGATCTACGTCGAGCCTTCGCTGTGGGGCAGCGGCGCGGGCCTGGCGCTCTGGGACGCCGCGCGCGAAGGCCTGCTCGAGGAAGGCTGCACCGAGGTCACGCTGTGGATTCCGCTCGCCAACGACCGCGCGCTGCGCTTTTTCGAGCTGGCCGGCTTCAAGCGCGAACTCAATACGGCCAAGACAGCCGTCATCAGCGGCGTCAAGCTCGAGGAAATCCGGCTGAAGCGCGCGCTGGACTGACGGGAAGGCGAAGCGACGATGGCATCGAGCCTGCTGGCCCTGCTGGACGACATCGCCACCATCCTGGACGACGTATCGGTGCTGGCCAAGGTGGCGGCCAAGAAAACCGCCGGGGTGCTGGGCGACGACCTCGCCCTCAACGCGCAACAGGTCACCGGGGTGCATGCCAACCGCGAATTGCCGGTGGTCTGGGCGGTCGCCAAGGGCTCGTTCATCAACAAGGCGATCCTGGTCCCGGCGGCGCTGGCGATCAGCGCATTCGCGCCGTGGGCCGTGACGCCCCTGCTGATGGTGGGCGGCGCCTTCCTGTGCTTCGAAGGTTTCGAAAAGCTCGCGCACAAGCTGCTGCACAGCCGGTCCCATGACGAGGCGCACCACCAGGCGTTGGCGCAGGCGCTGGCCAATCCCGACATCGACCTGTGCCAGCTGGAAAAGGACAAGATCAAGGGCGCGGTGCGCACCGATTTCATCCTCTCAGCCGAGATCATCGCCATCACGCTGGGCATCGTGGCGGGCAACGAGCTGCCAGTCCAGGTCGGGGTGCTCGCGGGCATTGCGGTGGTGATGACGATCGGCGTGTATGGCTTGGTGGCGGGCATCGTGAAGACCGACGATGCGGGGCTGTATCTCAGCCGCAGTGGCAGCCGCGCGGCCCGGCAGCTTGGGGCGCAAATCCTGCGCGCCGCGCCCTGGCTGATGAAGAGCTTGTCGGTGCTCGGCACGGCGGCGATGTTCCTGGTCGGCGGCGGCATCCTGGTGCATGGTGTGCCACCGCTGCATCACGCCATCGAGCAATGGTCGCAGAGCGCGAGCGGCTTCCAGTCAGTTGTGTCGATGCTGCTCAATGGCTTGGCAGGGCTGGTCGCCGGCGCGATCGTGCTGGGCGTCGTCACGCTGGCCCAGCGGATGTTTCGCCGCAAGGCGGCGGCGTGAGCGAATCGCCGCACGTCGAATGGCCTGAGGGTGGCCAGCAACGGCGCGCCCGCTGGCGTTCCGAGGCGGGAGTTGCGCCCCCAAAGAAGATACAGCTGGTAGACGACACGCTGACCGCCGACGCCGCCCATCGGCTGGCCAGCGAAGGATGCGGCCTGCTGTGGCGCAGCGATTTCCACAACGCGCGCCAATTGCTGCAGGCCTTGGCGCGGCGCACCGACCGCAAGCCGCGCAATCCGGCCGCCAAACCTTCGTCGCCTCTGGAAGCCTTCAACACGCATCGCCAGGCGCAGGGCCAGCGCTCGCGCGTTCTGGGCAAATTGCTGATCGAGCTGGACGGCGACTGGCGCATCGCGTTGCCGCGCGCGCCGGATTTGCGCGAGGCTTGCGGCGAAGCCTGGGGCCCGCCGGATGGCCAGCCCACGGTTGCATCGCTGCGTGAACTGCTCGGCCTGGTCGGCGCGCATGAATGGCGCAAGAAGGGTGTCGAAATTCCAGCGCTCGGCGAAGCGCCCGGCAACCGCATCCATCCGCACTACGGCGTGTTCTCGCCGGTGCGCGGCGAATACCTCGACCTGGTGGCCAAGGCGCCCTTGCCGTCGAAAGAGCTGGCGTTCGACATCGGCACCGGCACCGGCGTGATCGCCGCCATCCTCGCACGCCGTGGCGTGCAGCGCGTCGTGGCGACCGACCAGGACCCTCGCGCACTGGCGTGCGCGAGGGAAAACCTGGCGCGGCTGGGGCTGCAGGCGCAGGTCGAAGTGGTGCAGGCCGATCTGTTCCCGCCGGGGCAGGCGGCGTTGGTTGTCTGCAACCCGCCCTGGTTGCCGGCGCGGCCCAGCTCACCACTGGAGCACGCGATCTACGACGAAGACAGCCGCATGCTGCGGGGCTTCCTGGCCGGGTTGCCGGCACACCTGGCGGAGCACGGCGAAGGCTGGTTGATCCTGTCCGACCTGGCAGAGCACCTGGGGCTTCGGTCGCGCGACCAGTTGATGGGATGGATCGCGGCGGCGGGCTTGCGCGTCGTGGCGCGCAACGACGTGCGGCCTCGCCATCCCAAAGCCGCCGACGCCGGCGATCCGCTGCACGCCGCGCGGGCCAGGGAAGTGACCTCGCTTTGGCGGCTGGCTGCCGTGGCGGACCCGAAAAAGTAGGCAAGCTCCTACGCGATGACGCGCGCTTCTCGGATAGAGGCGCCGTGGCTCAGCGGCCAAGAATGGCTCTACCGTTCAACCGGAGCGAACCATGACCGAATCCCCGCAGCCACCGCTTTCCTTCAATGGCGCACGCCCGGTTGCCGCGCTGGTCGACACGACTGCCCGCTGGTTCTCGGAGGACGACGACCTCGCGCTCGGCTGCGAATGCGCCGACCCTTCCCTGCAGATCGAACGCTGGGGCCAGGAAGTCCTGCCGTTCCCGCAGGGTTCGTCGTGACATAACGACGCAAGTCGTGACAGCGCCAGTCCTACAGGCGCTGCCGCAATATCCCCACTATCCGTCTCCGGGGGCACTCCGTAATCTAAAAAACAGCTGGCATCCGCCGGCGTTTTTCATTCACGCGAACAGGAGTACGGATATGAACTCAACCAGGAAAACCTTGACCACCTTGGCCGCAGCGGCCGCCCTCGCCGGCGGCGTGGGGCTGGCAATCGCCCAGACCTCGGCGCCCAGCACCGACTCGGGGGCCGCAAGCACCAGCGCGACGCAAAACACCCCCGCTACCAGCAGCGACACCAGCTCGCCCACTCTGTCCAACAGCGGCAGCACGACGACCGATTCGTCCACCGCATCGGCCAGCAGCACCACGCCGCAAGCCGATCGGAACTGACATTTGATGAAACCGGCGGCAACCTCGGCCAGCGGCAAGTCCGAATTTCTGGGTTCGGTCCAGAAGGGCTTGTTGCTGGGCGCGGCCATCCTGGCCCTGGTGTTGCCGCCGTCGCTGGGCGCGCGCCGGGCTGGGCCGCCAAGCCTGCAGGCCGCAACGCGGCAGGCTTCCGGTGAAGATGCGTCGCGGCGAGCCGATTTCGCTGGGGTCACACCCAGCGAAGACGTCCGGCAACTGGCCAACTGGACCGTCGTCGTCGGCGACCACCAGCACAAGTCGTTCGTCATCGTCGACAAGAAAGACGCGCGCGTCTATGTCTTCGACCGCACCGGCCACTTGAAATCGGATTCACCAGTCTTGCTGGGTTCGGCGGTCGGCGACGACAACGCCCCGAACATCGGCACCAAGCCCATCGCGGACGTGCTGCCCGAAGAGCGCACCACGCCAGCCGGCCGCTATGTCGCCGAAATGGGAATGAACACGCGGGGCGAGGACGTGGTGTGGGTGGATTACGAGGCCGCCGTCTCGATGCACCGCGTCCTGACCACCAATCCCGCGGAGCACAGGCTGGAACGCCTGGCCTCTCCCACACCAGAGGACAACCGGATTTCGTACGGCTGCATCAACTTGCCGCGCGACTTCTACGAACAGGTCCTGGGCCCCACCGTCCGCAGCGACGGGGCCATCATCTACATCCTGCCGGAGACACGCTCCGCGCAACAGGTGTTCGGCTCCTGGGACGTCGATCGACCCGCCACCCGCCTCGCCCAGCGTTGAATTCACGGCCGCATCCCAAAGACCCCACAGCCCGGCTGTTACCGTTACAAAGCTTTGTGCCGGTGACCGCCAACGGTAGAGTTCGCTCCTGTTGAGCCAGGCGCCTTGCCCGGCTCGCGCGCGACTTGCGCGAAGCACGGGGGACTCGGATGGGCTGTATGCAAAAGGCTTTGGCCGCCGCCGGAATCTGGGCGGCCATCGCGGTAACGCCTGCGATCGCGGGGCGGGCCGATTTCGGCGGGCAGGGCGCTTCGGCGGACACCCAATACGTCGCGCAATGGATCATGGAAACGGCGGACCACCGCGGCCTGCCGTTCGCCGTGGTGGACAAGAGGCAGGCCCGCATCTATGTTTTCGAAGGCAGTGGTCGCCTGCTGGGCGCCGCTCCCGCGCTGTTGGGCGAGACGGTGGGCGACCAGTCGTCCCCGGACGTCGGTGAACATACGCAGGCCGGCGCGGTGCCGCTCGATGAACGCACGACGCCGGCCGGCCGGTTCCTGTCCGAGCCCGGCCGAAACCTCAGCGGCGAGCAGGTGGTCTGGGTGGACTATGACGCGGCTTTCGCGATCCATCGGCTACGTGCGGGTGCCAGCAAGCGCGGGCGCGAAGCGCGCCTGGCCTCTCCCAAGCCGCAGGACAAGCGGGCCTCGCTGGGTTGTGTTGTCGTGCCGGTGGCCTTCTACGAGAACGTCGTGCAGCCCATGCTGGGCAAGGGCCGCGCGGTCGTCTACGTGCTGCCCGAAACGCAGCCGGTGCGCGAGATGTTCGGCGCGCTTTGATCCGGCACGCGGCCGCAGGTTTCGTCTTACAGAAAATCCTGGCGTCAACTGACGTGGCGGATTCGCGGAGCTTCTAGCCTTGATGCAGTCGGCAATCAGGCCGGCGATTTCCAAAAATCCACGCCATCAAGGAGTCTGCCAACATGAGTGCATCCCTCTTCAAACACATCCTCGCGGGCCTGGGCGCCGTCGCGATCGCCGGTGCCGCCCTGGCCCAGAGCAATCCGCCCAACGCCGCCGCCAAGGACCCCGCAGTGGGCGCCGGCCAGCAAAGCACGCAAGCGACACCTATGGGCACCACGGGCACGCCAGCCAACGGCAGCTCGAGCACCACGATGGGCGCCAGCGGTTCGACCACCGCGACCACCGACATGGCGCCGGCCGACACCACGGTTTCCAAGACCGGCAAGAAGTCCAAGGCGGACCGCAACTGAATTTCGAGTGCTGTCACACGAAAAAACCGGGCGATGCCCGGTTTTTTTTGGAGGTGGAGAAGCCTACACGGACTGCCAGCGGTTCTCGGCGACGACACAGCCGCTGATGCGCCACGAATGGTCGGGCTGCAGTTCCAGCGCAAACAGGGCGAGCCACGACTTGGCGTTCTCGTCGGTGATTTCGACCAGCTGCAACACGTTGCCTTCGTCGGCCTCCGGTTTGTGGAAGGTCACCGTCTCGGGCCGGTACACCATCGGGTAGGCGCCACGCACCAGCGCGAGGAAGCGGCCGGAACTGCCGATGGCCTCACGCACCGCCGGCGTGGCGGTCTGGAAGGCTCCCTCGGCGTCGTCCTCGGCGAAGGCTTCGAGCTGGGCCACGATGATGTGCTGGACCTTTTGCGCCTCGCTGTCGGCTAGCGGGCCGGCGTTTGCCTTGAGCGCAGACGAAGCCGCGAAGGCAATGGCAACCACCATGAAAAAACGAATGAAGAACGAGTTCATTGGGCGTCTCCCGAGGTTCAGCAGTTCGAGAGTACTTCTTCGCGGGGGCCGATGTGTAGGCGAAGTGCGCTGCGAGCCGTCGGACGCCGCAGCCTGATCGCAAAAAAACGCAGGCGAAGCAAAAGCAGCCGGGTCCGCTGGACAATGTTCGTGCGTTTCGCGCAATGCGTGAAAGCTTGAGACCTGTCGTTGTGACGCGAAACCCGGCCGGCCGATGCCAGTGTGGGCAGGGCGCCGGGGCGTGCGCGAAAGCCGGCTGCTCGACCGGCTGTAGGCGGGAGCCGTCAGCCGGACGGTGGCACGTCAAGAAAGAACGACTCGAAGCCGCCGGCCGGCTCGAACCGCCGGTTGCGGTAGTGCAGTCGCGTCGGGCCCGGCAACGCGCGCTCGCGCACGCTGTGGCGCTCGTCGCCGGGGTAGCAGACCACGCGCCCACCTTGGTCGTCCTCGAAAGATTCGGGCCGGATCACCGGCGGCGGCCGCAACCGGGCTTCGGCCAACGCGCTGTCCGCCGAAGGATGCCTTGCCAGGTGCGCGAGGCTGATGATCTGCGGCGGCGCCAGCTCGATCGCGCCGTCCCAGCACTGCCGCATCGCGGCGCGGGGCGTGAGCCACACACTGTCGGTAGCTTCGTGATCGTCATGCCGCGCAGTCTGGCCGGCCGGCACCGTGGCCAGGAAGAAGCGGGTGTCGAAACGCTTGCGCATGACGCCGCCCACGCTCGGCGTGATCCAGCGTGACCAGGGCTGCAGCCGGCTGGCCTCGAGCCGCAGCCGCATCATGGCCAGCACTTCATCGAACGCCCGGCCTTCGCGCAGCAATTCAGACGCGAGTTCGGCCAGCGCGGCGTCCGCGCCTTGTGCATAGAGCACGCCGGTTTCCTCGAAGGCTTCGCGCAATGCCGCGACATAGAGCACCGCGCCGGCGTGTTCGTCGAGTTCCGGTTCGTTGAGCGCGGCATGCAGCGCCTGAATCGGCATGTCGAGGTGTGCTTGCAGGTCCAGGTTCGCGTCCTCGAGGTCGACCTTGCCGCCCGGGAACACATAAGCGCCGCCCAGCACGTCCGACAGGCCGTGACGCTTGAGAAGAAAAACTTCCAGTCCCTCGTCGCCGTCGCGCAGCATGACGACCGACGCCGCGGCACGCACTGCTTCGCTTGAAGGTTCGGTCTGTATTTCCATCGTGCAAGGCTAGCAGAGCCATTGCGCCGGGCCAATCACCTGCACGACAGCGTGCCGCTGTGCTTGCAAAATGTTGCGCCTCGCTGCGTCGGAACATCCGCCGCAAGGGTGACAGTCCCAGTCCGACAAGCAATGCAGACAGGCCCTGACGCCGGCAGCGAAGCCGGGAACTAGGCTTTGAAGCAGCTGGCACCGAAGCTGGCAGACATCACATACCAACTTAAGGAGTTCCTCATGAGTGCATTCACCAAATGCGCAGGCCTGCTCGCCGGCCTTTCCACCGTCGCGGTGATTGGCGTAGCCGTCGCCCAAAGCGAGCCGCCCAACCCCTACATCACGAATCCCGCGATCGGCGCGGGCCAGCAAAGCACCCACATCACGCCGATGGGCGAGACCGGTGTGCTGACGCACCCGGGCGAACTGCGCACCGCGGTGATCGTGCAACAGCAGGAAGTCGCCGCCGTGACGCCGGCGCCTGAAGCCGCGCCAGCGGCCGAACCGGTTGCGGCCGCGCCCGCCGAGCCCAGCACGACGGCGATGGGCGCCGGCCCGGCGCCGGAACCGGCCCAGCAGGTGGCAGAGGTACCGAAGAAGCGCGCCGACCGCAACTGATCCGGCGGCGTCGATCACTGAAGCAAGGCCGGCAGCCTAGCGGTTGCCGGCTTTGCGCTGCGCCATGCGCTCCAGGATCAACTGGCGCGTGGCGCGCACTTCACCGGCGAAGGGGCTTTGCGGATCCGAGGCCTTCTCGATCTGGGCCAGCGCTTCCGCGTGGAGCCCCTGGTCGGACAGCGTTTGCGCCAGGTTGTTGGTGACGATGACGGACTGCGGGTGTCGTTGCTGCGCTTTGCGCAGGACCGCCACCGCATCGGCCAGCGCACCACGAGCGTGATGCTGGTTGGCCAGGCCGATCGCCGCGGGCAGGTTGTCGGGCCAACGCTGCAATGCCGCGGCGTAGGCCTTTGTCGCGGCCTCGCCATCGCCTGAACGTGCCATCGCCAGTACCGCGGCCACCCAGCCTTCCTCGGTCGCGGTGACCGGAATGCGGTCCGGCGGCGTCACCACCATCGCCCAATAGCCGCTTTGCATCCACTCGCGTTCGAACGCGGTGAACGGCATCTCCTGCCGGCGTTTGGTACCCGAGCGCAGGAAGAGCGTGCCGGACGGATAGTCGAAGCCATTGACCACCGCGTAATGCCATTGCGGGATCATTGGAGACATCAGGCCGACATCCTGCAGCACCACGACCGGGTTGCCGGCGGCCACCTCGCGCAGCATGTCGGGATAATGCGGCGAGAGCAGGTAGGAGACGCGACCCCAGCGGCGCGGTGTGGCCAGCATCTCGACCTGCAGGCTGCCCTGGCGCGACGGCAGGTACACCTGGCTCACCAGCGCTGCGGGCTCGACCCGCACGCCGGTGTACACGAGGGCGGTGGCCAGCGCCGCCGGTCCGCACTGGTATTCGTCCTGCGGGAAAAATGGTACGTCGGCCAGTTCGACGTGTTGCGGCACGCCCTGCGGCCAGCCGGTGCGCAGGGCGATGGTTTGCGGCACCAGCTGCGCGCAGCCGGCAAGCCACATCAGCAACGCACAACAGAAAAAGCCCGCCGCGAGGCGGGCTGTGCGGTGTGGCCCCTTCATGCGGCCGTTTCGCTGGTCACTTGCGGAACGCGAAATACCAGATCAGGCCGGCGATCACGACGACGGCAATCCAGCCACCGCTGCTCATTGCGCCGGCCGGCGCGGTCTGGATGTCCTGGGCCAGGGCGTGCACTTCCTGGTCGGTCATCGCGGCCACGCGCTGGCGCGCCATGGACGGGTCGATGCCTTGGGCCTGGAGCTGGGCGGCGGTTTCGGCGCGGGCGAGCACGCTCATCACCATGCCTCGATCGGTCTGCGCGGCACCGGCTGCAGCTGCTTGATCCGCACCGATCATTCCGGCGTTGGCGGTCTGGAACGACAGCGCCAGCAGGGATACGACCAGCGCGCGGCATGTCAATTTCTTCATCGTGGTTCTCATCTTCAGGCTCCTTGGATGGGTTGGACTGGACCAGAGCGCCGGCGGCAGAACCCACCATGGCGCGGGGTCAATATACGCGCGACCAGACGCCTTGTGTGGGTTTGGTTGCCGCGCCGCCACGCTGTTGGAGCCCGCGTCACAAACGGCTACAAAAAAGAGAAATCCACGCGGCCGGCACGCCGGGATAAGGCTGACCCGCGCGCGCCGACCGCGGCCCGGGCCCATCTCCTACAGCTGGTTGCCGTGGGTCCAGCCCCTAATTGCTCCATGCCCTCAGGAGTCAATCATGAATAAATTGCTGGCCTTGGCCGGCATCGTGGCGATGCTGGCTGCTTGCGCCGCCCCGCCGCGGGCTGCGGTTGCTACAGCCGAGCAGCCCGACGACGGCGAAGTGATCGCCGCTTCGCTGGGTTTCCACGGGCCGGCCGTGCGCGCGGCAAAAAACAGCGACTGACGCGCCGCGGGGCGAACACGACAGAATGGATGCATGACGCATCCATCGCCCGATTTTTCCGCCGGCGCCGCCTATGTGCGCGGCGAATACCTGCCGATCGCGCAGGCCTCGATTCCGCTCACCGACTGGGGTTTCCTGCGCTCGGACGCCACCTACGATGTGGTGACAGTCTGGGACGGCGCTTTCTTCCGGCTCGACGCCCACCTGGACCGCTTCCTCAACAGTTGCCGGCGCTTTCGCCTCGACCCGGGAAAAACGCGGGACGAGATCACGCGGATTCTCGAACGCTGCGTCAGCCTGGCCGGCCTGAAGCGTTCCTATGTCGAGATGATCGTCACGCGCGGCCAGCCGCCCTGGGGTTCGCGCGATCCACGCCAGGCGGTGAACCAGTTCCATGCGTTCGCGGTGCCCTTCGTCTGGATCGCCAATGAAGAACAGCGAGAGCGAGGCCTGCACTTGCTGGTGAGCGACGTGCAGCGCATTTCAGCGGCCAGCGTCGACCCCACCGCCAAGAACTATCACTGGAACGACCTGACGATGGGCCTGCTGGGTGCGCTGGACGCGGGCGCCGATTCGGTGGTGCTCACCGACGCCCAGCGCAATGTGGTGGAAGGCCCGGGCTTCAACGTGTTCGCATTGAGCCAAGGCGTGCTGGTCACGCCCAGGGACGGCGTGCTGGAGGGCATCAGCCGCCGCACCGTGATCGAGATCGCGCAATCGCTGGGCATCCCGGTCGAATTGCGCGCCTTGCCCGCCGCGGAACTGCGCTCGGCGCAGGAGGCTTTTCTCAGCAGCTCGGGTGGCGGTGTCTTGCCCGTGACGCGTGTCGACGGCAAACCCGTGGGCGAGGGTGTGCCGGGGCCGGTCACGCGCCGGCTGCTCGAAACCTATTGGGCCTGGCACGGCCGGCCCGCTTACAGCACGCCTGTGCGCTACTGAACGGGCGACGCCCGCACACATCATTCGATGACGCTGGGATCCTTGCGAATCGTTTCGCGTTCGCGATGTTCATGCCGATCCAGTTTGCCCAGGGTGTGCTCCAGCAGGCGGGTGAGTTTCTGCGTGGCGCCGCGAAACGCAAGGTCCTGCGTCTCGGCGTGATGGGTCACGGCCAGCGGCTCGTGCCCGTTCAACCGTGCCTCCATCATGCAGCGCTTGTCGGCGGCGCCTTTGCGGGCGCTGTTCTCGTCACTGATCTGGACTTCGACGCGGGTGATCTCCTGGCTGAATCGGGCCAGCGCCTCATTGAGGAACTCGTCGGCCCACTTGTCGAGGGTTTCCTTGTTCTGGATGCCGTTGCTGGTGTTGACTTGTACTTGCATGGGCTGGAATCCTTTCGTTGCCTGCCTCCAGTGTGCGCATGGGATTGCCAAATGCGTGTAGGAATTCGTGCAAGGCTCTGTGGGACGGCCCGCGCCTGCCTGAGCGGTGGCCGGCCTCGCCGAGCCTGTATGCTCGCCGTTCGCTGGAGAAAATCACATGGAATCGCTCGAAACCATCGAATCCGAAACCGGGCCGCAGCCCGGCGCCACCGTCATCGTGCTGCACGGCCTGGGCGCCGACGGCAACGACTTCGTGCCCATCGCCCAGGAACTCGATCTGCACAGCGTCGGTCCGGTCCGTTTCATCTTTCCGCACGCGCCGGTGATTCCGGTCACCATCAACAACGGCCATCGCATGCGGGCCTGGTACGACATCCTGGGGACGGACCTGGTGAAGCGCGAGGACGAGCCCGGCCTGCGCCAATCACTGGCCCAGGTGGAACAACTGCTGGCGCGCGAACAGGAGCGCGGCATGCCGGCGCACCGCATCGTGCTGGCCGGCTTTTCCCAGGGCTGTGCGATGGCCCTGTTGACGGGCCTGCGGCACAAGCAGCGGCTGGCAGGCATCGTCGGCATGTCCGGCTACCTGCCGCTGGCGGCCAGCACCGCGGCCGAGCGCAGCGACGCCAATGCGCTCTCGCCGATTTTCCTGGCGCACGGCCAGCACGACAACGTCGTCGGCATCGAGCGCGGCAGGGCATCGCGCGACGCGCTGCAGGCGCTGGGTTACCAGGTGGATTGGCACGAGTACCCGATGGCGCACTCGGTCTGCATGGAAGAGATCGCCGACCTCAACGCCTGGCTGCTGAAGGTGTTGGCGAAGGCCTAGCGGCGGATCACTTCTTGCGCCGCACCAGCGCCCATCGCACGATGAACGCGGCGCCGAGGATCAGGGCGAACCAGCCCACCAGCGACGATTGCGAGATGACATCGCGGATCGCGGAGGGCTGGACGAAATAAGGCGACAGCAGCACCACCGCGCCGATGAAGGCGATCAGCAGGCCCTTGGCAAGCAAATCCTTGTCGGTCATCCGCGCCCGCTCAGGCTTCGCCGCCGAACTGCTTGATCAGGTTGGCGATGTACTTGTCGACGAGCTTTTCGAATTCGCTTTCGACCACCGGCGCGACCACCATCTTCATGAGGCCGGGCAGGGGCAGGGTGATCTCGCCTTCGATCTTCAGCTCGATGCCAGTGGACTTCTTGTTGTCCTTGATCTTCAAGTGGCCGCCCACCAGCGCGTTGCCCACGCCGTCGACCGGTGTCCAGATCACGGTGCCCTTGGCCTTGTTGCTGACGTACTTGCTGGCATAGACGGTCTGGATGTTCACCTGCGCGGTGCCGACCTTCTCCATCTCCCACTTGTACACGCCGCCACCCATGTCGGTCAGCTTGTCCACCTTGGGAAAGTGCGACACCGAGGCGGGCACGTCCGACAGCAGCTCGAAGACGTCGGCGGCCTTGGCCTTGACGTCGAATTCATAGCCCAGGTCGATGTTGACGGTCAGGGACATCGCGCTCTCCTCTGTGGTTTTGAGTCGGTGGGCCATTCTGCCAGGGCTTAAGATCATTGCCGAGCTGGCATGAGGGGCGTTCCGTGGAGTTTCTCGAACTGGACCTGATGAACCCCCGCGGTTGGGTGCGGCGCTCGGGCGCGCCCCGGGCGGCGCAATATCCGCTGGCACTTTCCGACGATGGCCGCCCGGTTTACGGCACCAGCGCGCAAAAGCCGGGCCCCACCAGCCTCAAGCGGCTGGGCCTGATGGTCTACGACGATGAAGTGGAACGCCAGCGGCGGCTGCTGGCCGACAGCGCGTTGGGCCAGCTGATGGTGGAGAAGCCCCGCCACGCCCAGCGCGCGGTGTCCCGCGTATCGCGCGGCATCCGCGCGTGGTGGATGCGCAAGAGCCCGAACCTCACGCGCGATGCGCTGGCCAAGCCGGTGGCCACCGCGCAATCGTATGTATACGGCAAGACCAGCTATGGCCGCCTCACGGGCTCGGCGATGCCGCTGGAAACCGACACCGCAGCCGACGTCTCGATGCTCAAGGGAATCGTGGAGGGCTGGCTGTCCGTGCTGGACGGCAAGTACCTGCCGCAGGCCATGAGCTTGCAGGATTACTTCGGCCGGATCTTCAAGGCACTGGGCCCGAGCGATTCGACGGTGCCGTCGCAGGAAACCACCCGCTATGAATTGATGCTGCGCAAGGTGCGCCCGCGCTGGTATGAGGACGTGAACCTGCGCGGGCGGCAAAACCTGACCGAACACCAGAAGGCGATGAAAGCCAAGCAGCCCGGCTACCAGGGCAAGCCGGTCACCGTCAGTTTCATGCCCGGGCTCATCACGCCCGATTTCACGATCCCCTTTGCCGACTCGCTGGGGCGTGCCGGGCTGGACCTTTCGACGCTGCACCTGGAAGCGCGCAATCGCGGCACCGACATGTTCCTGACCAGCGCCACCGGGATGGAGGACAACTTCAAGCGCAGCCTGGGCGCGCACAACCTGAATTTCAGCGCCAGCGCGTCCGGCACCACGGCGACCATCTTCGCATCGGCCGCCGTCTTCGCCGACCTGGACGCCTGGGCGCTGGAGGACAAAAAGGAATTCGTGCTGGGGTGCCTGGCCTACCTGGTGGCCGGCGGCATGCACACCTGCCACGAAGTGTTCTGGACCGCGCGCCTGCTGGACGTTCCTTACGTCGACGGCAAGTACGCGGACGTGATGCCGCGAACGTTCAAGCAGTCGCTGGACTACACGAAGTGGGCGGCCGAGTATTGGGAATTCGTGCGGGCCGACCGCGCCGGCGTCAGGGGCTGAGGCCCCGGCCGCGCGCCCGCGATCAGGCCGCGGTTTGCTTGCGGGCCTGCGCGAAAGCGGCGGCGCGCTCGATGGCCGCAACGGTTGCGCCCACCAGCGTATCGACCACCACTTCGGCGCCGTCGGCCGTCACGGCCAGGCTCCTGGCGTAGTACGTGCTGAACTTCTGCTGCGCCCGCGCCGCGTTCTTGCGCGTCTCTGCGGTCAGCTTCGGGCTGGTTTCCTTCAGCGCTGTCTTCCAGCGCTGCTCCAGCGTGTTCGCGAAACGCTCGCCGCCTTCACGGTACAGGCCGATGGCGCGGTGGGCGGTGTTGCCGAAGTTCGCGACCAGGTCGGTGGCGGTGGCGGAAAAGGCCTTGGTAGTCATGTTGTTGGGTCCGGTTGGGGGTTGATAGGCTGATTTTGTCGGGCTGGCCTAGTGCACACGACCTAAACGGCGGTGTTTTCCTAGGGAAGAGGGTCTAAGGCCGAGCGCCGCGTCTATCAGATTTGCGCTTGTCCTGTCGGCCTGCATGAAATCCGAAGGCGTGCTAACTTCCGGCCCACACCACGAGACAAACGAACGCGTTCCATGAGCAACCTGCAGGCCCGCCTGGCAGCACTTCCGCCCCACCGGCTGAAGGGCATACGCCGCGGCATCGAAAAGGAAAGCCTGCGCGCCACGGCCGAGGGCGGGCTGGCGATGACGCCGCATCCGCAGGCGCTGGGCTCGGCGCTGACGCATCCGCACATCACCACCGATTACAGCGAGGCGCAGCTAGAGCTGATCACCGGCGTGCATGCCACGCCGGAAACCTGCCTGGAAGAACTGCTGCAGATTCACCAGTTCACGTATCGCGCGCTGGGTGACGAGCAGCTGTGGGTCTCCAGCATGCCGTGCAACCTGCCGGCCGACGAGAACATCCCGATCGGCCGCTACGGTTCCTCCAACGTGGGCCGCGCCAAGAGCGTGTACCGCATGGGCCTGGCGCACCGCTATGGCCGGCGCATGCAGACCATCTCGGGCATCCACTACAACTGGTCGCTGCCCGACGTTTCCAGCGAGCAATATTTCGCGCTGATCCGCAACTTCCGCCGCCACGCGTTCCTGCTGCTGTACCTGTTCGGCGCGTCGCCCGCGGTCTGTTCCAGCTTCGTCGCCGGCCGCCTGCACGAATTGCAGTCGCTCGCCCAGGGCACCATGTACATGCCGCACGGCACCTCGCTGCGGATGGGCCGGCTGGGCTACCAAAGCGACGCCCAGGCCAGCCTGGCCGTGAGCTACAACGGGCTGGACGGCTACGCCCAGTCGCTGCAGGAAGCCCTCACCAAGCCGTATCCGGCGTACGAAGCGGTGGGCATCATGAACCCCGGCGGCGAATACAACCAGCTGGCCACCAGCCTGCTGCAGATCGAGAACGAGTTCTACGGGACCATCCGGCCCAAGCGCGTCATCCGTCCCGGCGAGCGGCCGCTGCATGCGCTGCGCGAGCGCGGTGTCGAGTACGTCGAGGTGCGCCTGCTGGACCTGAACCCGTTCGTGCCCATCGGCATCACCGCGCAGACCATCCGCTTCCTGGATGTCTTCCTGATGCATTGCCTGCTGTCCGACAGCCCGCCTGACACGCCCCAGGAAATCGCGGCCCTGGGGCGCAACCAGCACAAGACGGCCGCCTTCGGCCGCGAACCCGGGCTGGTGCTCGAGCGCGGCGACAGTGAAGTGGCGCTCACGCAATGGGGCGCCGAGCTGGTCGCGGCGTTCGCCCCGATCGCCGCGGCCTTGGACGCCGCGCATCAAAGCACCGATTACACCGACTCGCTGCGCGCGGCCCAGGCCCTGCTCGAGCAGCCTGACCTGTTGCCCAGCGCCCGGGTGCTGGCGGTGATGGACCAGGAATACGGAAATTCATTCACCGCCCTGACCCGAGCGCAGTCGCAACAGACCAAGGCCAAGCTGCTCGCCCTGCCATTCAGCGCCGCGCAGCTGGCCCGGTTCGTGGCGATGAGCGAGCAATCGCTGCAGGACCAGAAGGCCATCGAGGCGGCCGACAGCATGCTGTTCGAGGCTTACCGCCAGCAGTACGTGTCGCCCGAACGGCTGGGCTTGTCAAAGGCCGCGGTCGCGCCGGCACTCGCCGCCGTCTGAGCTGCCTGGGACGGACAGGGGCTCTGGGCGCGCCTGCTCCAGCGGCGAAAGGGCGCAACAGGTACAATGGATGCTTCGAACGCGTCTTTCGGGCATCCCAAAGCCCCCCGCACCGGCCAGCCAAACCGGGCCTTTCTTCCCAGACGCTCTCCCGGCCCTCCGTGCGAGGCCCATGCCACCGGGATCGATATGCGCCGGCTTGCCCAAGCAAGCTTCCACACACTCTTATCGCGGCCGCAATGGTGCGTCCGCATGGCCCTTTCCCAGAACAACAATGAATCCCAAAGACAACATCATCGTAGGCAAGTATTTGATTTCGCCGCTGACCAAGATGCTCGCGAACGGCTGGTACGCCTGTTCCGTTTCGATCCGCTCCGGCTCGGGCAGCGGCACGCATGACCGCGTGCTGCGCCTCACGCGCCTGTTCAAGACGCAGCTCGCCGCGGTGCGCTATGCCACCGCCGAAGGCATGCAGTGGATCGGCGAGCACACCCAACCCAGCGTCCAGGGCGCCGCCCTCGGCGCGCACTAAACACAGTACAGGAGGCACACCATGGCCAAGGAAGAACTGATCGAGATGAAGGGGCACGTGGACGAAGTGCTGCCTGACTCGCGTTTTCGCGTGACGCTGGAAAACGGCCACCAGGTGATCTGCTACACCGGCGGCAAGATGCGCAAGCACCACATCCGCATCATCGCCGGCGACAACGTGTCGCTGGAGATGTCGCCCTATGACCTCACCAAGGGACGCATCACGTTCCGCCATATCGCCGGCCGCAGCGGCCCGCCGCCGGCGCGCCGTTGAGCACCCGCTACCCCTCGGGATCGCGGTTTCGTCCTACAGGACCCGGTCAACGCTGAGTTCAAAGTGACGTTGTACATACCGGCACACCTGCCAGGAAGACAACTCATGACCCCACGTTTCAGCCTCAGCCATCGCGCCATCGCGCTGGCCATCGCGTCCGCGTTCCTGGCGGTTCCCGCCTTCGCCAAGGACGGCGATGGCAAGCATGACAACAAGGAAGAAAAGCACGCGCAGAAGGACCAGAAGAAGGCCGAAAAGCGCGCCGAGAAGCGCGAGCGCGAAGAAATCAAGCACGGCGCCTACTTCGACGACCAGCAGCGCACTTACGCGCGCCAGTACTACTCGACGCACTACGGCAACGGCCGCGCCTGCCCACCAGGCCTGGCCAGGAAAAACAACGGCTGCATGCCTCCCGGCCAAGCCCGCCACTGGGATGTGGGCCAGCCGATCCCGCGCGGCGTGACGGTCTATTCCGTGCCGCAGCCGGTGATCGTGCAGTTGCGGCCGGCGCCTTACGGCTATCGCTATGCGCGCATCGGCAATGACATCGTGCTGGTCCAGACGCAGAACAACCTGATCGTCGACATCATCCAGGGCCTGCTGGGCTGAAGCCCGCTGAGCTTGCAAGAAGGGCGCCGCGAGGCGCCTTTTTTGTGCCTTGTCCTACAGCGCCGGCGCCGTACCCCGCCGACAGTGGGAACGTTCGCAATCCTTGTTGGAGAAAAGAAGATGATCCCGTCGAAGAATTCTCGTCAGCTGGTGGCGTTGGCCCTCTGCGCGCTGTTCACGGCAGGCCACGCGGCCGTCAAGTCCGACCCAAAATCCATGCCAGTGGCCGCGGAGCCGCCGGCCGCCGTCGCCTCCGGCGTGCAGGCCAACTACGGTGTGAAGCTCGGTGCCTTCTTCAAGGACGAGCACAAGAAGGCCGCACGCGCGGCCTTTGCCCAGCGTTACAGCAAGGGCAAGGACTGCCCCACTGGCATGGAGCGCGGCAGCAAGGGGTGCGCCCCGCCGGTGCAAGGCCGCTATTGGGCCGTGGGGCAGAGGCTGCAGCCCGCGGCCACCACCAATCCGGTGCCCGATCCTGTGAAGGCGAAGTTGCCGCCGGCGCCGAGCGGCTATGAATACCTGCTCGCGGGCGAGGACATCCTGCTCGTCTCCAAGGGCCTGCACCTCGTGGTCGACATGATCGAGGACGTGACAGGCTGAACCCCGCGCCGCATCCCCTCGCGATGCTCAGGCCACCGGCGTCTCCACCACCGGCGCGCCGCGGCTGACGCTGTCGCCATCGTCGGGCCGCAAGCCCCAGAACGAAAGCGACGAGACCACCGTGATCGCGGCAAGGGTCACGAAGGCGTAGTGCAGCGCGTGCAGCACCGCGCCCTGGTCGGTCTGCGGCAGACCCGACAGGAACCAGCCCGCCACCAGCGAGCCGGCGGCCAGGCCAAAACTCATGGACAGCTGCTGCAGCGAACTGGCCAGCGTGCTGGCCATGCTGGTGTCGCGCGGTTCGACGTCGGCATAGGCCATGGTGTTCATGCTGGTGAACTGCAGCGAGTTGACGAACCCCATGCAAAGCGCCAGTGGCAAGATCAGCGCAATGGGAGTGCCGGCGCCGACCATCGAGAACGCCGCGATCCCGACACCGATCAGCAGCGTATTGACGACCAGCACCGTGCGATAGCCGAAGCGCCCCAGGATGCGCTTGGCCAGGAACTTCATGCAGATCGCGCCGGCCGCCGAAGGCATCATCAACAGGCCCGACTGCCAGGCGGGCAAGCCAAGGCCCAATTGGTACAGCAACGGCAACAGGAACGGCAACCCGCCGATGCCGATGCGCGTGACGAACCCGCCGGCCACCGCCACCCGGAAGGTGCGCACGCGAAACAGCGCCAGCCGCAATAGCGGGTGCAGCGTGTGGCGGGCATGCACGCCGTATGCCGCGAGCAGGGCCAGCGCCAGCAGCAGCAACACGGCCGTCGAAGTCGCGTCCAGACGGTGCTCGCCAAAGATTTCCAGCAGCCACGAGAGCAATGCCACGCCGGAGCCGAACAGCACGAACCCGACGACATCGAGCGGGCGCGGCACCTCCGCGCGATAGTCAGGCAGGTAGCGGTAGATCAAGGTCAGCGCGACCAGCCCGACCGGTACGTTGACGAAGAAGATTTCGCGCCAGCTCGCCCAGTGGACGATCAGGCCTCCCACGGTCGGGCCCAGCAGCGGGCCGATCAGCGCCGGGATCAGCACGAAGTTCATGGCGGCGAGCAGCTCCGACTTGGCGAAGGTGCGCACGATGGTCAGGCGCCCGACCGGCATCATCATCGCCCCGCCGAGACCCTGCAGCAGGCGCGCGGCGACGAGCATCGGCGGGTTCAGCGCCAGCCCGCAGAGAATCGAGGCAACGGTGAACACCGCCACCGCCGAAAAGAATATCCGCCGCGTGCCGAACCGGTCGGCCATCCAGCCGCTGATCGGGATGAACACCGCCAGGCTCAGGATGTAGCTGGCCACCACCGCCTTGAGGCTGAGCGGCGCCACCTGCAGGCTGGCCGCCATGCTCGGCACGGCGGTGTTGACGATGGTGGAATCGAGCTGCTCCATGAACAGCACCGTCGCCACCACCCAGGGCAAATAGCGCTTGGCTTTCGCGGCGTCAGTCATCGCCGCCGAGTGCCGGGCCAGGACCGGGGCTACTTCTTTTCCTTGCCGCGCGGCAGCACCACCGTGACGGGCGGCGTCGGACGGTCCGATGTGCCTTGCTTGGGCGCCGAAGTGTCCTTCTTGGGCTTCTTCGACATCTTGTTGCTGCGTTGATCACCTTTGGCCATGAGTCCTCCTCGGTTTGGGATGAGATCTGATGGGTACCGATGGTAAACGCTGAACGCGAGACTTTCCTACAGCAGGGAATCCAGTTTCGCGGGCTCGGTCGGCTGGAACACCGGCCGGACACCTTTGAGGCTGTCGGCATGACGCTGCAGGTCGGCGTCGCGCACGGCGAACAGCCGCTCGAGATCCTCCTTGGCCGTCGAGGGGTCCGCGCTCGCGGCCGCTGCGACTGCCGCCGAGGCGCTGCCGATCACCACCGGCCCCTCGATGATGCCGCCGGACCCGCCCGCGGGAGCCACCGGCTCGGCCACCGGCTTGGGCCGCGACGGCTCGGAGGTCCACAGTCCCGGGTGCGGCATCGGCGGGCAGGCCGCTTCGTCTTCCAGCGAGTACTGCCACGAGATGCCCATCAGCCAGTTGGTGGCCAGGGGATCGAACGAAAGCACGCGCTTGATCAGGTTGTTCTGGAAGGCGACGGCATGCACCGGCAGCCGCGGGTCCCAATGCTTGATCGACAGGCGCCAGTGGATGCCCGATTCACGGACGCGCGAGGTTGCCACCAGCATTTCCGCGGTGATCCACGTCGCCGGGATTCCGTGGCGATTGAGCGTGTCGCGCAACACGACGCGCAGCAATTCGCGCCGGGTCGACAACTGCGATGCAACCGCGTTCGCAGGTATCTGCGAATGCGTCGACGCGAGGTGCGACTGCGAGTGCGATTGGGAATGCGACTGCGAGTGCGGCTGCGAGGCGCGCGCTTGCGGGGGCTTGCGGCCGAACAGCCAGTCGACAATGCTCATGAACAGACTCCTTGAAACGCAAAAGATACTGACGCGTTCTTATTATTGTTCGGCTATAGTAACAAAATGTTTCGCAGTACGCTAGGGCTCTCATGAACCAGACGCTTCCCGTCCTTGAAATCGTTCAACAGAACCTTTCTTCGTATCGCAAGGGCAATACGGGCGTTGACTATGTCCATCGCTTCGAATCCGGCAAGCCCGGCCCCCACGTCCTCATCAACGCACTGACTCACGGCAACGAGGTTTGCGGCATGGTCGCGGCCACCCATTTGCTGGATCGGGGCGTGCGGCCAAAGATCGGCACGCTCACCGTCAGTTTCGCCAATGTCGAGGCCTATGACGCGTTCGACCCCGCGCAGCCTTTCGCCAACCGCCAATTAGTGCACAACCTGAACCGGATCTGGTCGCCGGAATGGCTGGATGGCGGCGAAGACAGCCCGGAACTGCGGCGCGCACGCATATTGCGCCCAGTCGTGGCGGCGGCCGACCACATCCTGGACATTCACTCCACGGCGCACGCCGTCGAGCCGTTCTGGGTCTATCCCGGCTATGCGCGCAACGGCGAGGCGGCGCTCGCGATCGGCAAGCCCGATGTGCACCTGGTCATGCCCGCCGGGATGAACACGGGCACGCCGCTGATCCAGCACGGCCGTCATGGCGAGGAGGACGGCAACGGCGTCGCCCTGGTCGCCGAGTGCGGCCAGCACTTCCTGCGCGCCACCGCCGACCTGGCGACCGACGTGACCTTGCGCTTCCTGGCCCATTTCGGCCTGATCGATCGCGACCCGGCCGCGCCTGCGCCCGGGCCGCAGCGCCGCTTCGAATTGCTGGCCACGCCGCTGATCAAGACCGAGAGCTTCCGGTTCGTGCGGCCGGTGGTGGGCATGGAGACCTTTGCCAAGGGCGAGCTGATCGCGACCGACGGCGCCGACGAAATCCGCTCACTGTGCGACGGCTGCACGATCTTCATGCCGGCGCGTTCCCCGATCGTCGGGCGCGAAGCGGTGTACCTGACCCGGCCGATCTAACGGCGTCGCGGTCAGCCGGCAACGGCCAATGCGCCGGCGTTCCAGCCGATGCGCGCGAACTCGCCTCGCAGTTGCCGCTGCGCCTGTGGGTGAAGCGCGGCGGACCATTCGAGATTGCGCAGGGCCTGCAACGTGACGGACCGCCCGCGCGCCGCGAACACGATGCAATTGCTCTTCTCGTCCGCCAGCACCTGCATGGCGTTGCCGCCGAAGCTGGCCGCTATCCGCCCGGTGAACACCAGGTGATCGGCATCGTCGGCGTGCAGGTTGACGACCAGCACGCCATCCGGCGCCAGCGCGCGAAAGCAGGCGTCGTAGAAGGCCTGCGAACACAATTGCGCGGGCTGTCCTGTGTGGTCGAACCCGTCGACCAGCAGCACATCGATCGGATCGCGGCTGGCGCCGACGAACGCGGCGCCGTCCTGCGCCATCACCGACAGCCGGGCGTCGTCGCCCGGAATGCCGAACTCTTCGCGCAGCGCGATCACGCCGGGGTTGTTCTCGACCGCGGTGATCCGCGCCGACGGCAGGAAACGGTGGCAGAACTTGGCCAGCGAGCCGCCGCCCAGCCCGATCATCGCGATGTGGCGCGGCTGCGGCGACAGCAGCAGGAAGCCCATCATCGTGCGGGTGTAATCGATCTGCAGCTCGTCGGGCCGGTCCGTGCGCATCGTGCTCTGCACCTCGCCGATCGTGAAATGCAACGACCGCAACGGCCCGTCCTCCAGCACGAAAGGCGCGTCGAAGCCCAGGTTGGCGAACTCGGCAGGCATGGCTGGCGCGCGGCTAGACCAGCCGCTCGATCTTCTTCTTGCGCCACACGAACGTGTAATAGGCCGCCTGCAGGACCAGCATGGACACGAAGGTGATCGGGTAGGCCATCCACACGCCGTTGAGCCCGAAGTGCTGGCTCAGCACCCAGGCCGAGGGCACTTCGATCAGCACGATGCACACGACCGAAATCGCGGTGGGCACGAGCACCGTGCCGCTCGCGCGCATCACGCCGCTCAACACCGACGCCAGCCCGAAGACGACGCAACCCCACAGCATGATGTGCAACAGCGTTTGCGCCAGCTCCACCACCGGTGCGCTGGTCACGAAGGCGGCGACCAGGTGGCGCGAGAACAGGTAGCCGACCACCACCAGCGTCCCCGTGATGACGAGGTTCAGTTTCAACCCGGTTCGCGTGATCGCGCCCAGCGTGTGGGCGCGGCCGGCGCCGATCGCCTGCGCGCCGAGGATGGAAGACGTGATCGCGATGGAAAGCGCCGGGAACTGCACGTAGTTCACCACCTGGTTGACGGCGCCGTAAGCCGCCGTGGCATCGGAGCCGAAGCCGTTGACCAGCCAGAGCAGAACGATCTCGGCCAGTGAAATGACGATCATCTGCACGCCAGTGGGCAGTCCGATGCGCAGCACCAGGCGCAGCAGCCGGGGATTCGGGCGCAGCGCGCGCAACAGTTCGAGGTCGGGCGCGAGCGCATGGCTGCGGCGGCGCATGAACCAGGCCAGGAACAGCAGCGCGCAGACGAAGGCGACGATGGACGCCGCGGCGGCGCTCGTCACGCCCAGTTGCGGCAAGCCCCACCAGCCCCGGATGAAAGCCGGCGTCATCAGGCACGCCACGGCGGTGGACAGCGTGAGCGCATAGAGCGGGGTCAGGGTGTCGCCGACGCCCCGCATGAGCTGGGTGAGCAGGATGAAGACCAGCAGCCCCGGCATGGCCAGCATCATGGTGCGCGCGTAGCCGGTCGCATCCGGCATGATGTCCGGCGGCGTTCCCAGCGCGCGCAGCAGCGCCTCGGTGAACGTGCCGCCCAGCAGCGCCACCGCCAGGCCCAGCAGCAGGCCCAGCGAAAGCGCCGTGCCCGCGATCGCCTTGACCTTGTGCGGTTCGCGCGCGCCCCAGGCCTGGCCGATCAGGACCGACGCGCCGGCGCCGACGCCGATCACCAACGAGATGAAAAAGAAAATGATCGGGAACACGCTCGAGGCGGCCGCCAGCGCCTTCGTACCGAGCATCTGGCCGACGAACACGCTGTTGATCGTGCCGGAAAGCGATTGGAGGATGTTGGCCAGGATCATCGGCCCGAGGAACACCAGGAAGACGCGCCACAGCGGGCGGGCGGCGGGCATGGGCGGCGAAGATTCGGCGGATGTGCTGGTCATCGCTCAAGCGTACAACACCGAGCTGGTACGGCTGAGGCACATGTGGCAACCAGACTTTGCCTGGCGCCTACCCCGGCTTTGCACGGGGTACACGTGAGAGGGGGACGATAGGGGCTCAATACCACCCAAAGGGGGTCCGTCATGAAATCAACCGCCATTGTTTCGGCCATCGCCGCCGCCGCGCTCGGGTTCAGCTCGCTGTCGTTCGCCCAGGGTCACGGCCAGGGCGACCGCGGCGACCGCGGCGACCGCAACGAGTCGCACCAGGCCCGGCAAGGCGGCCAGCGCCAGCAATCGCAGCCGCATCAGCAGCAGTACCAGCCTCAATACCAGCAGCAACGCCAGTATCAGCAACCTCAATACAGCCAGCACGGCCAATACAGCCAGTACAACCAGTACCGGCAGCAGGGGCAGTACGGACAGCAGGGCCAATGGGCCGCGCGGGCGCCGCAATACCGGCACGGCGACGCGCTGCCTTACCAGTTCCGCCAACGCCAGTACTACGTGAACGACTGGCGCTCGCACCGCGGCCTGTACGCACCGCCCTATGGCTACCAGTGGGTTCAGTCGGACGGCGGGGATTACCTGCTGGTGGCCCTGGCGACCGGCCTGATCGCCAACCTGCTGCTTAACCAGTACTGAGGCCTAGAACGGGCCGGGCAATGTCTTGAATCCCAGCCACGCGGCGCAGATCACCGCGTTGATGGATACGCTGAGCGCGCTGGGAACGTAGAAGAACGCCGACAGCGCGGGCGATTGCAGGATCACTTCGACCAGGCCGCCCAGGCCGTACAGCAGCAGGCCGCACCACAGCCAGCGCCGCATGTACGTCAGCAGCCAGTGCGCGCGCTCCTGGTTGTGGCGCCAGGCCGCGGCGCGCTCGAGCATGTTGCCGCTGCTGGCGTCCTTGAACAGCCAGGCAAAGAAGAAATAGCGGTACAACAGCGTTGGAAAGGCCAGCTCCTGCACGACGTCTCCTTGCATCGATAGCGTGCTCTCGCGCTATCGTAGGCCCAGCCGGGAGATTTGTCGTGTAGGACGAGGGCCGGTTTCAGGCCTTGAGGCTTCCCAGTTCGGCCTTCACGCGCAAAAGCGCGCGCCGCGCCGTGATGCGCTCCGTATCGTCGCGGATGCACAAGGTGATGCCTTCATCGGTCGGGGACACCTTCATGTATACCCAGATACCGAGCGGCGCATAGAACTTCTCGAATTCCACACTGCGCGAGTCGCGGATCGCGTCCTGGCATTTCTCGAGAAACTTGCCTGAGGCCGTTTCCGGAAACTCCGTCAGCAGGCAGCGGCCGGCCAGGGCGCTGCGATCCTTGCGCAGGATGCGCTCGGCCTCCGGGTTGACGTAGATGAAGCACCATTCGTGGTCCAGCAGGATGAAGCCGTCGCTGAGGCTTTCGAGCGTGCGCGTGAAGCGCTCGGCGGTGCGGCGCGCCGCATCGGTCACCGCCCGGAACTTGCTGATGTCCTGCAAGGCGCCGCGCACGTGCGTGATCTTGCCTTCGGCGTCCCGGTCGGCCTCGCCGATGGCGCGGATCCACACCTGGCGCCCCTTCGCCGTCGATAGCTGCAGCTCCAGGTCGAACGGCACACCTTGCCGGGCGCAAGCCTCGAAGGCCTCGATCATGAGATCCTGCGATTCGGGCGTGTAGAACGACAGCGAGTCGGGCCCGTCGGGAACGAAATCCGCGGGCACTTCGTGGATCGCCTTCACTTCGTCGGACCAGACATATTTCATGCCCGACAACTCCACCGACCACGCGCCCAGCCGGCCGGCCGCGGCCGCCATGCGCAGCAGGGCCTGTGTTTCCTTGAGCTGTTCTTCGGAGAACCAGAGTGCCGGCACGCCGCCGTCGGCGCCCAGGTAGCCGCGATAGGTGACACCGGAAGTCCAGTACTGACCTCCGGCTGCACCTTCGGTATCGCGCCGTCGCCACAGCCGCCGCCATGCGGCGGCGACGCCGTCGCCTATACCCGTGATGTCCTTGCCTTCGAGCGCGGTTGCCTGGGTCATTGAGAAACTCCTCGCTTTGACCGAAAGCGGTGCATAACCCGTGCCACTGGCCCGTGCAAATGCCGCGCAAGCGGCCCCTGGGCACAAATCTGGCTAAGCACCCAGCAGGGAATCACCAATTCAAACAACCGATGTACTACGAAAGCTCAGCTCCACTGGAGATCGCCTTGCTTCGCCGATATGCGCTGATTCTTTTGAATGAGTGCAAGAGCGCAGCCGCGATCCGGCTTCGCGAACAGGTCAGCGCGGCTCGCAACGCTGCCGAACTGCTGAAGATGCGTTCTGCCATGTTCGAGTGCATCTCCATGCACCTGGGTGAGGCGGAGGCGATGGATCGCATCCGCAGCCTCGACCTCAGCGCCTGAAACCGAGCAGTCGCGGCCCTACTCGTCCAGCAACCGCACCTTCACGCTCTTGCCCTTGATGCGGCCTTCGTTCAGGCGCTTCACGGCCTCGCCGCCGATGGCGCGGTCCACCGCGACATAGGTGGAGAACTCATTGACGTCGATCTTGCCGATCTGCTCGCGGGTGTAGCCCAGGTCGGCGGTGAGCGCGCCCAGCACGTCGCCGGGGCGGATCTTTTCCTTGCGGCCGCCCTGGATGTGCAGCGTGGCCATCGGCGGCACCAGCGGCCCCTTGCCGGTGGGCGTGAGTTCAGCCAGTTTGTGCCATTCCGATTCGCGGCCTTGCAGCAGCTCGATCTTGCCCACCGATCCCATCTCGTCCATGCTGACCAGGTTCAGCACCTGGCCTGTCTCACCGGCGCGGCCGGTGCGCCCGATGCGATGGATGTGCACCTCGGGGTCGGGTGTCACGTCGACGTTGATGACGGCCGCCAGGTTCGCGATGTCCAGGCCGCGCGCGGCCACGTCGGTGGCCACCAGCACCGAGCAGCTGCGGTTGGCAAAGCGCACCAGCACCTGGTCGCGCTCGCGCTGCTCCAGCTCGCCATAGAGCGCCAGCGCGCTGAAGCCTTGCGACGTCAATGCGTCGGCGAGCTTCCTGCACTGCGCCTTCGTATTGCAGAACGCCAGCGTGCTGGCCGGGCGGAAGTGATTGAGCAGCAGGCTCACGGCAGCGACACGATCGCCGTCCTTCACCTCATACCAGCGTTGCTCGATCTGGCCGCCCGCGTGCTGCGCGTCCACCTTCACAGTGACCGGATCGCGCATGAACTGCGCGGCCAATTTGGCGATGCCTTCCGGATAGGTGGCGGAAAACAGCAAGGTCTGCCGCTCCTTCGGGCATTGCTTCGCAACCGTCACGATGTCGTCGAAGAAGCCCATGTCCAGCATGCGATCGGCCTCGTCCAGCACCAGGGTGTTGAGCGCATCGAGCTTCAGGCTTTCGCGCGCCAGGTGGTCCATCACCCGGCCCGGCGTGCCCACCACGATGTGCGCGCCATGCTCCAGCGTGGCCAATTGCCCGCGCAGCGGCACGCCGCCGCACAGGGTCACCACCTTGATGTTGTCCTCGGCGCGAGCAAGCCGGCGGATCTCGGTGGTTACCTGGTCGGCCAGTTCACGGGTGGGACACAGGACCAGCGACTGCACCGCGAAGCGCCGCGCGTTCAAGTTGGCCAGCAGCGTCAGCGCGAAGGCTGCGGTCTTGCCGCTGCCGGTCTTGGCCTGCGCGATGATGTCCTTGCCCAGCAGCGCGGGCGGCAGACTGGCCGCCTGGATCGGAGTCATCGCGAGGTAGCCGAGGCGCTGGAGGTTGGCCAGCGTGGCGGGGTTCAAGGGGAGGGCGCCGAAGCCCGCTGTCGAGGGATTGCTCATCCCCCGATGATTTCACACTAAAGGCGTGTCTCGGGCCGTGGCGCCTGCGGATTGGCCGCCACGCCGCCGGACACATCGGCAGTGAGCCAGTTGACAGCGTCGTCCTTGGCGGTGAAGACGCGAAGCCGCATGCCCAGCTCCTGGGCAGCCGATTCGCTGTTGCGGGTGATGCGCTCGGCCGGCACGAGCGAGGCCATGCGCTCCAGGTGAGGCAGGTTTTGCGCGACGAATTCACCCAGGAAGATCTGCTCGGTGGGCGTCAATTCGCCTTCGACTTCCCGCAGGTCCACCAGCACCCGCCGATCGGACCAGAGCACGGTTTCTTCCCCGACCGTCTCCACCAGCTCGACGAAGCTCTTGATGGAAGCGGGTCCGGACACGACGAGCTGCACGTACTGCGTGAAGCGGGTGGTGGAAACGTGGAAGGCCATGGCGCCAGTTTGCCACCCGGATGTGCTTTGGGAAAGCAACTCTGCCCACAGATGCCTGTGTGCTACTTCACGATTTTCGGGTGGACGGACGTGCGGTGGCTTTGCTCAGACAGGCGGCAGGCCGGCTCGCTCGTCGCGGCGGGCCAGCCGCTGCAGCAGGTGTTCCACTTCGCCGCGCGCGGCCGCCGACATCGGCGCGGCTGGCTGGCGCTGCGCCGCACTGCTGAGCAGGCCGCGCCGCATCATGATGTACTTGCGCACCGCCAGCCCGACGCCGGGCTGCTGCTCGTAGCGCAGCAACGGCAGGTGGGCGTCGAACAGGTCGTGCGCTTCCTCCCGCCGCCCCGCCGCCGACAGACGCACCACGTCGCACAGCATGTCGGGAAACGCGTAGCCGGTGTTGGCGCCGTCGGCGCCGCGTTCCATCTCGTAGTCGAGAAACAGGCCGCCGTTGCCGCACAGGATCGAGATGTGCCGCATCGAGCCGTCGCGCTCGAACCCACGCAACGCCGAAATCTTTTCCAGCCCCGGCCAGTCCTCGTGCTTGAGCATCACGCAGGACGGCAGCTCGTTCACGATGCGGCGCACGACGCCCGGCGACATCTGGACCGAAAACGTCAGCGGGTAGTCCTGCAGCACGAAAGGCACGTCGGCGCCGATTGCATCGACCGCCTGCTTGTAGTAGCCGACGATCTGGTCGTCGGTGCGCAACGTATTGGGCGGCGCGATCATCACGCCCGCCGCTCCCGCGTCCATCGCCTCGCGCGTGAGCGCGCGCATGGCCGCGAAGCCCGGGGCGGAAACGCCCACCACCACCGGCAGCGCGCCGAAGCGGCGGATGACCTGGGTGGCGATCGCCACCGCCTCGCTGTGCTCCAGCTTGGGCGCCTCGCCCAGTTGCCCCAGCACCGTGACGCCGGTGGCGCCGATCGAGAGATAGAAGTCGCAGAGGCGGTCGATCGACGCGATGTCGATTGCGCCGTCGTCGAAAAAGGGGGTCGGCGCGATCGGAAGGACGCCTCGCACGTCGGATGTCAGCAGCATGAGCGGTCACTCCTGGTTCTTCGCTACCCGGCAATAATAGGGCAGCCCAGGAGGTGCCATGCTAGACAAGGTCAAACGCGTTTCGATCTACCAGCCCGAGCAGCCTGGGCTGAAATTCCCCGAGGTTCCCAGCTTCGCCAACCATGCCGAGGAGCGGCGGCATCGCAAGGAAAGGCTGGTCGCGGCCTGCCGTGCCTTCGCCCTGCACGGCCTGGACTACGGCTTTGCCGGCCACCTCACGGTGCGTGACCCGGAGCGGCCGCACCTGTACTGGACCAACCCGATGGCGGTGCATTTTTCGCAGGTGAAGCTGTCCAACCTGATCCTGGCCGACCACGCGGGCAAGGTGGTGGAAGGCGACTACGCCATCAACCGCGCCGGCTTCGTGCTGCACGCGGCGGTGCACGAGGCGCATCCGGACATCGTCGCCATGTGCCACGCGCACACCGTGTACGGGGTGGCCTTCGCGTCGCTGGGCAGGAAACTGGAGCCGATCACGCAGGACGCGGCGGTGTTCTTCGAGGACCACGTGGTCATCACCGCCGAGGGCGGCAAGGTGGCGGTGGAAAGCGAGGCCGGGCTGGGCATCGCCGCCCACTTCAAGGGCGTCAAGGCCGCCATCCACCAGAACCACGGGCTGATCACCTGCAGCCGCCACAGCATCGAGGCGGCGGCATTCTGGTTCATCGCGCTGGAACGCTGCTGCCAGCAGCAGCTCATGATCGATGCGTGCGGCGCCGCGCCCAAGCTGGTGCCGCCCGACAAGGCGCGCTACAGCCGCGAACACGTGGGCAGCGAGTACATCGGCTGGCTGCATTTCCAGCCGATCTGGGGGCAGCTGGTCCAAACGCAGCCGGACATGTTCGACTGACGGCGCGCATCGGAAAATTCCTACGCCACGGCCGGGCGGCGCGGGTCTAGAGTTTCCCCATCGCAACTTCATTTTTCTGGAGGCTGACATGCCGCGTGGAGACAAATCCGCATACACCGACAAGCAGAAGCGCGAGGCCGGGCACATCGAAGAAAGCTACGAGAAGCGCGGCGTGGGCAAGAAAGAGGCCGAGAGCCGGGCCTGGGCCACCGTCAACAAGGAATCCGGCGGCGGCAAGAAGAGCGGTTCCGGCCGCGGCAAGGCCACCAGCAAGGCCAAAGCCTCCCGCTGAAACGCGGCCCGAAACGACAAAAAGCCCGCCGGATGGCGGGCTTTTTTTTTGGGCACTGGCCGAAGAATTTACTTCTTGGCGGAAGCGGCAGCCATCGGCTTGTCGGTAGCGGCCTTCTTGGCGGCCTTGGCATCGGCGTCAGCCTTCTTCTTGGCGGCCTTGGCTTCGGCGGCGGCCTTTTTCTTGTCGGCCTTGGCTTGGGCGTCAGCCTTCTTCTTGTCAGCCTTGGCTTGGGCCTTGGCCTTCTTTTCGTCGGCGGCGGCGTCGGCCTTCACTTCGGCCTTGGCGGCGGCGGAGGAGGCAGCCATCGGCTTGGCAGCCGAAGCGGCAGCCATGGGCTTGGCGCCCGAAGCACCCGCCATGGGCGCGCCGGCGTGGGAGGCCGCGAACGAGGAGGCGGCGAAGAGGGAGGCAACCAGGATGGCGAGGAGCTTGTTCATATGAATGTCTTTCCGGATGGATGGTGGGTCGAAAGCTGCTGCCCGTTTTCGGGCTGCCAGCCTGTAACGCGGCTGCTCAGCCGCAGGTTGACACCTTGTATTAAGCTTTCCGGGTGAACCCTGCCCCACCCCTGCATATCGGGATCGTCGCCTGCTCGGCGGAGGGGGCCTCCCTGTGCTACCGGACGATCTGCGCCGAGGGCGCCCGGCTCCTGGGCCCGCACGGCCACCCCGAAGTCAGCATGCATACCCCGCCGCTTTCGCTGTACATGGCCCACATCGAGCGGGGCGACTGGCAGGGGGTGGGCGACTTGATGCTGGAATCGGCGGCCAAACTGGCTGCCATCGGGGCCGATTTCCTGATTTGCCCGGACAACACCATCCACCAGGCTTTCCCCCATGTCCAGCCGCGGTCCCCCTTGCCCTGGCTGCATATCGCCGAAGTGGTGGCGGCCGAGGCGGCCCGGCGCGGTTTTGCGCGCCTGGGCCTGACCGGCACTCGCTGGCTGGTCGAAAGCGAGGTCTATCCCGAAAAGCTGGCCGCGCGCGGCCTGGCCTGGCTCCGCCCGACCTCCGACGAGCGCGAGGACATCAACCGGATCATCATGGATGAGTTGGTCTATGGCGTCTTCAAGCCAGAGGCCGTTGCCCGCTTCCAGGAGGTGATCGCCAGGATGGCTGGTGACGGCTGCGACGCCGTCGTCCTGGGCTGCACCGAGATCCCCCTGATCATCAACGACGCCAATTCGCCGCTGCCCACGCTGGACTCCACGCGGCTGCTGGCGCGAGCGGCGCTGCGGCGGGCCGTGCAGGGCGCGGGCGCCTGATCGCAGTCGCCGTGTGGCGATGGGGCATTGGCGATGCGGTCCTACGCCGCCCCTGCAGCGGCGCACTTAACATCGCTTGCAATCAATACAGGGAGTTGCACGATGTCCAGCGACAAGCTTGAATCGCTTTCCGAAGTTTGGAGCGCGCGTTTCGATGACCGGGACGACGAAGAACTGGCGTGCACCGTCTGGGCCCGCAGTCTCGCCAAGCGCGACCACGCCATGGCGCATCCGTTCCGGGATTTCGTGATGCCGGACGAAGCGGGACCCGACGCCGACAAGGGCAAGTCACCCGCCGTTGACGCGAAACCCCGGTAGACCCTGTCCCCAGAGCGCGCCCTTGCGCGGCCCCGGCCACGACGGCATGATGGGCAGGCCCCGAGAAAGGCGTCCCGATGCGTTGGCCCGGCCGAAGCGATGCCTCGTTCCAGCACACCGGATTCCCGCTCCAACCCGCACCGGGCCGGGTCCGCTTTCCCTGGATGCTCGCGCTGTCGCTGGCCGCATCGGCCGGACTCCTCGGCGCGGCCCTCGTGTACCTCAAGGGCGAGACGCTGCGCGCCGGCGAGCGGCTGACGCAGTCGCTGGCCCAGGTCATTGGCGAGCAGACCAGCCGCACGCTGCAGGCGGTCGATGAACGCCTGCAGCTGACCGCCAGCCGGTTGCGGGCGATGAAAGCGGAAGGTACCCTGAATGAGGAATCCGCCCGTGTCCTGCTGCGCGGGCAACTCAAGGGCCTGTCCTTCGTGCGCGCCATGTGGGTGATGGACCGGGACGGCCGCATCATCCTCGACTCCGACGTCGGCAACATAGGAATATCGCTGGCCGATCGTGCCTATTTCCAGGTCTACAAACAGCGCCCGGCGGTGGAGTTCTTCGTCGGGCCGGTGGTCCGCAGCCGCACCACCGGCACCTGGCTCATGAGCGCCTCGCGGCCGCTGCGCGATGACGCCGGCGGCTTCGACGGCATCATCGTCGCGGCCGTCGAGCCGCCCTATTTCGAGCAGGTCTGGCGCGGCATCGAACTGGGGCGCGGCGGCGCCGTTTCGCTGTTCAGCCGGGAAGGGCGGCTGATGATGCGCAGCCCGCCGGACGACGCCGTGATGGGCAAGGATTTCTCGCAGACGCCGCTGTTCACGCAGTTCGTGTCCTCGGGTCCCCAGGGTGTCTTTGTCGGAACCAGCCCGGTGGATGCGCGCGAGCGCGTCACCGCGTGGCGCCAGCTTCCTTCCTATCCGGAGCTGCTGGTCGTGGTCGGATCGGCGTACGACGAAATGCTGGCGCCCTGGCGGCGCTTCGCGGCGCTGACGCTGGCGGTGTGGTTGATGGCCGCGCTGATGGCCGCCGGTCTGAGCGTGCAAGTGCGGCGCCAGTCGCGCCGGCGCCTGCGGGAGGAACTGCGCTTTCGCCAGCTCGCCCAGGCCATGCCGCAGATCGTGTTCATCACCAATTCCACCGGCCAGGTGCAGTTCATCAACGACCGCTGGACCGAAGCCACCGGCCATCCCCCGGAAAGGGCGCTGGGCAGGGGCTGGGCCGAGCTGATCCATCCGGGCGACCGCGACGAGTCGCTGCAAACCATGACCGAGATGATCCGCGGCGGCCGGGAACTGCAGCGCGAACACCGCTTGCTCTATCGGGACGGTGTCTACCGCTGGCAACTGCTGCGAGCGGTGCCGGCCCGCGATGACGCCGGCAACATCGTCTCGTGGCATGGCACTTCGACCGACATCGACGAATTGAAGCGGGCGCAGGCCCTGCTCAAGGGCCAGGCCGACATGCTGGGCACGGCCAGCCGGCTGGCGAAAGTGGGGGCCTGGGTGGTGGAGGTCGCGGAGCAGCGCATCGTCTGGTCCGACGAGGCGTGCGCCATCCTGGACATGCCGCCGGGCAGCTCGCCGACGCTGCAGGAAGTGTTCGACCTCTTCTCGCCGGGTTCGCGGGACAAGACCGTCGAGGCCGTCGAACGGTGCGTCAAGGAAGGCATCCCCTTCGACGTCGAAGTGGAGATGACCACCGTGACGGGGCGGCCGGTATGGGTGCGTTCGATCGGGCGGGCGGTGCGCGACCCCGAAGGCAACGTCGTGCGGATCGAGGGCGCCCAGCAGGACATCACGCAGCGCGTGAAATTGATGGCCGAGGTCCGCGAGCTGAACTTCGGCCTGGAAGAGAGAATCGCCCGGCGCACCAGCGAGCTAAGGGCCAACGAGGCGGCGCTGCGCCTTGCCAACGAGCAATTGGGGTCGTTTTCGTATTCGGTGTCGCACGACCTGCAGTCGCCGCTGCAGCGCGTGGCCTCGTTCGCCCAGTTGCTCGAAGAGGAACTCGGGCCGGCGCCGCCCGGCAGGGCGCAACACTACCTTGCGCGCATCCGCGCCAACACCACCTACATGACGCAGCTGATCGACGGCTTGCTGGCATTGGCACACGTGTCGGAGATCACGATGGTGCGCGGTGTGGTGAACCTGAGCGACATGGCCACCGAGATTCTCGAGCGCATGCAGGCCGAGGAGCCCGAGCGCGCGGTGACCTGGCGCGTCGAGCCGGGGTTGGCGATCACCGGCGACGCCCGCCTGATTCGGTCGGTGATGGAGAACCTGCTGGGCAACGCCTGGAAATTCACCTCGCGCCGCGAACATGCGCAGATCAGCTTTGGCGGCTCGGCCGAGCGCGGCGAATATTTCGTCGCCGACAACGGGGCCGGCTTCGACATGGCCTATGCGGACAAGCTGTTCGGCACCTTCCAGCGGCTGCACCGGGAGGACGAGTTCGAAGGAACCGGCATCGGCCTGGCCACGGTGGCGCGCGCCATCGCCCGCCAGGGCGGCCGCACCTGGGCGACGGCGGAACTGGACAAGGGCGCCGTCTTCCATTTCTCGCTGCCGGGCGTGCCGCCGGCGCAGTGAGTCGGCTTCACAACTGCAGGCACAGCGCGATCACGCCCGCCAGCACCAGCAGCAGGCCGGCTTTCTCGGTGCGCGCCAGTTGCTCGTTCATGAAGCGGCGCGCCACCAGGTAGCTGAACACCACTTCGACCATGCCGAGCGTTCGCACGTTGGCCGCCGTCGTGAGCGCGAACGCGGTGAACCAGCCGATGGACGCCAGGGCGCCGGCCAGTCCCGCGATCGCGGAGACGCGCCAGGCGGTGGCGATGGCGCGCAGCGATGCCGGCGAACGCAGGGCCAGCCAGCCGCCCAGCAGCAGCGACTGCGCCGCCTGCGCCCACAGCACGCCCCAGGCACCGATGAGCCAGGGCGAAACCCCCGGCAATTGGAGCGCCGCGCCCCGGTAGCCCACTGCCGAAAGTGCGAACCCCGCACCCGACGCCAGGCCATAGAGCGCGGCCGGGCCGGTCCACCCGCCGGCGTCGCCGGCCCGCACCGCCCGGGGCTCTTGCGGCAGCGACAACATCACCACGCCCGCAGTGGCCAGGCCGATGGCGGCGATCGTGATCCAGCCGGGCACCTCGTGCAGGAACAGCGCCGCGAACAGGGCGACCTGCAGCGCATCGGTCTTCGAATAGGCCACGCCCACCACGAAGTTGCGCTGTTTCATCGCCGCCAGCAGGAATGCCGTGGCCGCCAGTTGTCCCATCGCGCCCAGCATCAACCAGCCGAAATAGCCGGCGCCGAAGTTGGGTACCGACGCGGTGGTGGCCGGCAGCGCATGCAAGAGCAGCACCCAGGCCGCTGCGAAGGGCAGGCCGTAGAGGAATCGGGCCAGCGTCGCACCCAGCGTGCCGGCCTGCGCGACCAACGAGCGTTGCGCGGCATTGCGCGCGGTCTGCGCGAGCGCGGCCCAAAGGACGATGGGGATCCAGGCGTAGGCGATGAAGGAGCTGATTTCTAGAATCCGTACAGGCGCTCGGGATTGTCGACCAGGATCTGCTGGCGCTGGGCGTCGCTGTCGGTCCACGAGAAAAGCAGATCGTACAGCGCCGCATCCGAGGGCGCGGGGTTGCGGCCCGGATGCGGCCAGTTGCTGGCCCACAGGCACCGCTGCGGGTACCGCTGCGCCAACGTGCGCGCCAGCAGCGAAACGTCTTCATAGGCCGGCGCGCCGGTCTTCGATGTTTCGTAAGGCGCCGACAACTTGATCCAGGCGTTGCCGGTATCCAGCACGCGGCACAGCGACTGGAAGGCCGGGTCTTCCGGCTTCACCGGTTCCAGGAACTTGCCGTTGTGGTCGATCACCAGTTTGCAGGGCAGGCGCTTGAGCGACTCTTCATGCTCGGGCAAGGTGCGCCCGTCCAATTGCAGGTTGATCATCCAGTCGAAGTCGCGCAGCCGCGCGGCCATCGGCTCCAGCGAGTCCCAGCGCAGCGGCCCGCCGATCATCATGTAGCGCACGCCACGGATGCCGCCCTGGTGCAGGCGCGAAATTTCGGCGTCCGCCACGTCGGGCGCCACCAGGCAGATGCCGCGGGCATTGCCGCCGAACTGCGCGATCGCATCCAGCGTGCAACTGTTGTCGAACCCATAGGCCGCCGGCTGCACCACCACCACCCGTTCCAGGCCCAGTGCCTGCTGCACCTGGCGATACGCGGACACCGGTCCGTCGGGCGGGATCACCGGCAGGTTCGGCACCTGCGCGAAGCGGCTGTCGTAGATGTGCACATGGCAGTCGCATGCGCCGGGATAGTGTTTCATTCGAGTTTCATCCAGGGTTGCCTTTGCGCCAGCGCGTGGCTTGCTGCGCGTTCACCGCACCCTTGGGGACGCGGCCTTGCATGATGTCCGCCACCTGGGCCACGGTTTCCATCGCCTGGTGCTCGACGGCCGGGGGCGTCAGCCCGCCGACGTGCGGCGTGGCGATCACTCGCGGGTGCAGGGCCAGTTTTGGCGAGGGCATCTGGTCGGGGGCCCGCCCCACATCGAGTGCGCAACCCGCGAGGTGGCCGGTGTCCAGTGCATCCAGCAGCGCATCGTCGTCCACCAGGTCGCCGCGCGAGGCATTGATGAAGAAGGCGCCGGGCCGCATTTGCGCGAAGGCCTGCGCGCTCATCATGCTTTCGGTTTCTGCGGTGGCCGCGGCCAGGCAAACCACGTAGTCGGACTCCTGCAGCAGCTGCGCCAGCGAAGCCTGCACCAGCGCTTCGCGATCGGTGCGGGCGTGCGGGTCATGCACCACCACGCGCATGCCCAGCGCCAGCGCGATGTCGCACAGGTAGCGGCTGATCTGGCCGTAGCCGATCACGCCCAGCGTCGAGCCCTTCAACTCCCGGCCCATCCGGGGTGGTGCGGCCCGCCCCGCGTGGTACAGCTCGGTCGACGCGCTGATGCCCCGGCCCAGGTCGATCATCACGCCGACCACCCACTCCGACACCGAGGCGATGAAGCCCGCGCTGGCCTGCGTCACCAGCACGCCGTGGCGGCTCGCCGCGGCGACGTCCACGGTGCGGATGTCGATGGCGCAGCGCACGAAGGCGGCAAGGCGGGGCAGCGCCGCGAACAGCGCCTCGTCGCCGACGGTCTGGCGGTAGGCAATGATCGCGTCGCAGTCATGGGCCAGCGCGGCCAGTTCGGCCGACGAGAGGTCGGTGTCGCCGGGATTGAATTTCACCTCGGCGATCGCTTGCAAGGCGCCGGTGGCGCGCGCCCCGAAGTAATGGGCGAGCCTGCTTTGCGGGTGGCTCAGGAAGACTTTGGTCATTGGACTTTCTTGCGCCTGGCCGCTGGAGCGACCGAGCCTCGCGTCACCAGGCGCGGCTGGAACATGAATTCGCTGGTGGCGATGTGCGGATCGGACAGGCGGCTCATCACCCGTTCGACAATGGTGTTGGCCATCTCGGCCACCGGCAGGTGCACCGTGGTGAGCGGCGGATTCATCAGCGCCGACAGGAACACGTCGTCCATTCCCACCACCGACACATCGGCCGGTACATGCAGGCCCGCTTCGCGAAAACCCGCCATCAGGCCCAGCGCCATCATGTCGTTCACCGCCACGATGCCGGTCGGCCGCCGCGGTCCCTTGCGCGCCGCCAGCGCGGCTGCCTCGATGCGGCCCACTTCGCTCATCACCGAGTCGCCGTACTCGGAAAGCGGCGTGCCTTCGACCACCTGCGCGTTCTCGGCAAGGCCGGCCTTCGCCGCGGCCGCCTTGAAGCCGCTGATCTTTTCGCGCCGACTCATGGTCATGCCCGCAGCCGTGACGAACGCCAATTGCGTGTGGCCCTGCTCGATCAGGTGCGCCGTCGCGATCCGCGCGGCCTCGAAGTTGTCCACCGATACGTGGTCGATGCGCGACGTGGCGCCGGGCGTCAGCCGCCGGTCATAGCTCACCACCACCATCCCGCGCTCGCTGGCCGATTCGAAATGCTGCTCGTCGACCAGCGACGAGATGATGATCACGCCGCGCACGCCATAGGCCACCAGGTCCTCGAAGAAGCGAGCCTCCTTGGCCTTGTCGCGGTAGGTGTTGCCGATCATGATGCGAAAGCCGTGCCGCTCTTGTGCCAGCGTCTCGATCTCGCGGGCGATGGAGCCGTACATCGGGTTGGCCAGCGAAGGAACCAGCAGGCCGAGCATCGGCGTGTGGCCCGTCTTGAGCTGGCGCGCGCTGGTGTTCGGGCGGTACTTGAGCGCCTCGATGGCGGCCTCGACCCGGGCCAGGGTTTCCTTGGCCATGCGGTTGCCGCGCCCGTTGAGCACGTTGGACACCGTGCTCGCCGAAACGCCGGCACGGCTGGCGACGTCCTGGATCTTGGTCATCTCTCACGCTCCCGCATCACAGGCCCATCCGCGTGGGCAGCCAGAGCGAAAAGGCAGGCACCATCACCAGCAGCATCAGGGTCACGAACAGCACCGCCAGGTATTTCATCATCGGCCGGGCGACGTCCTTCACTTCGGTGCCGGTGATCGCGCAGGTGGCGAACAGCCCCAGGCCGATCGGCGGCGCGAACAGGCCCAGCCCCATCGCGATGACCATCACGGTGCCGAAGTGAAGCGGGTGGACGCCCAGTTGCGCCGCGATCGGCGTCAGCAGCGGCCCGAAGATGATGAGCGCCGGCGCCCCTTCGAGAATCGCGCCGAACACGATCATCATCAGCACCGACAGCAGCACGAACATCGTGCTGCCGTACTGGTGGGCGAAGGCGATCATGGTGCTGGAGAGGAACTGCGGAATCTGCTGGATGGTCAGCGCGAACGACACGCTCGACGCCGCCGCCACGATGAAGAGGATGCCGCCGGCCATGGCCGCGGAGCGCACGAACAGGTCGCACACCGACTTCACCGTGAGCTCGCGGAAGGCGATCCAGCCGACCACCAGCGCATACATCACCGCGAAGGCCGAGACTTCGGTCGAAGTCGCCACGCCCGACGTGACGCCCTTGCCGATCATCGCCACCATCACCAGGGCCACCAGCGCGCCGCCGAGCAGGCGCACCATCGGCGTCTTCACGTCGAAAGCTTCGTCGGGGTTGATGCGCGCGCCGACGTAGATCGTCACAGCCGCAAGGGACGCCGCCAGCACCGCCGCCGGCACCAGCCCCGCCATGAACAGGCCCGCGATCGAGATGTTGGCCACGAAGCCCATGATGATCATGTTGATGCAGGGCGGGATGGTCTCGGCCATCACCGCGGTGCATGCCAGCAGGCCGGCGGTTTCGTTCGGGTCCTGCCGGGTCTTGCGCACGGCCGGCATGATGATGCCGCCCACCGCCGCGATGTCGGCCAGCTTCGAGCCGGATACGCCGGAGAAGAAAGCGGTCGCCATGATGGTGATCAGGCCCAGCCCGCCGCGCACCCGGCCGAAGCAACGCAGCAGCAGTTCGATCAGCCGCGACGACATGCCGTTGCTTTCCATCAGCAGGCCGGCCAGCACGAAGAATGGAATCGCGAGCAGCACGAAGTGATCCATGCCCGCCATCACCTGCTGCGAGTACACGACCATCGGCAGCGAAGCGTCGGCCATGAAGAACACCAGCGACGACAACGCCAGCACGAAGGCGATCGGCACGCCCAGCACCAGCCCGCCGATGAAGCCGATGGTCAGCAACAGCCAGGGCTTGACGGCGTAACCCGGCAGCAGGATGTTCCAGACAGTGACGGCAACCGCCAGAGCCACGCCGACCGCCAGCGTGGTCCACACCGTGCGCCGCGGCCCCTCCATCGCGTTGGCGATGCCGAACAGGGTCATCAACAGGCTGCCGATCGCCACCGGGTAGGTGTAGATCCATTGCGGAAAGCCGATCGAGGTGGTGGTGCCGTACGAGTCGGCCACCAGCGCGCAGGCCGAGGCGAACAGGCCGGCCGACACGCCCACGATCAGCCACTGGCCGAACTGCAGCAGCCCGGGCTGCCATGCAACCGGGAACATTCCGCGGAACAGGTCGATCCCTACGTGCTGGCTGCGCGCCAACACCGTGGCCGCGCCCAGGAACACCAGCACCACCATCAGCGCGCGCGCCACCTCCTCGGCCCAGTCGAACGGCGAATGCAGGAAGTAGCGAAAGATGACCGACGTGAAGACCACCAGCACGTCGATCGCGAGTACGGCGCCGGCGAGGTACTCGGTCCAGCGCATCAGCGCTGCCAGCCATCCCCTCACACCCGGGCTGCCGAGATCGCGGTGAACAGCGGCGCGGTGTCCGGATGCTCCTTGGCAAAGCTGGACCACAGGCGCGCTTCCATTTCCTTGCGAACCTGCTCGCGCTCGGACTTGAGCATCGGCGAGAAGCTCACGCCCAGTTTGGTCAGTTCGGCGATCGCCTGGTTGCCCTTGTCGGTGGCGATGGCGCGCTGCTTGGCAGTCGCGTCGGCGGCCGCCTTCATGAAGGCCGGGCGCAGGTCATTGGGGATCTTGTCCATCCCGCGCTTGCCGATCACCACCACCATCGGGCTGAACAGGTGCTCGGTGAGCCAGCAGTACTTGATCACTTCATTGAGCTTGCTGGCCAGCACCGTCGCCGCGTCGTGCTCGAAGCCATCGACCACGCCGGTCTGCGCGGCCATGTACAGCTCGCCGAACGGGATCGGCGTGGGGATGGCGCCCATGATCTTGAAGGTCTCGATGAAGGCGGGCGTCGGCAGCACGCGCAATTTGACGTTCTTCACGTCGGCCAGCGACTTGACCGGCTGCTTGGTGTAGACGCTGCGGGCGCCGAAGTGCGAAGCCCAGGTCAGCACCTGGCAGCCGGTGGCCTTCTGCAGCATGTCGTTGAGCTTGGCGCCGACGCCACCATCCATCGCCTTGGCGACGTGCGCGTAGCTGTCGAACACGTAGCCCAGGTCGAGCATGCCGAACTGCGGCGCCACCGTGGCCCAGATCGACGAGCCGGTGACCATCATGTCGATCGAGCCCACCTTGACCTGCTGGACCACGTCGCTTTCCTTGCCCAACTGGTTGTTGGGGAAGTAGTCGATCTTGATCTTGTCGCCGACGGCGGCCTTCAGGTTGGCCTCGAACTGTTGTTGCCACACGTAGTGGGCGGCGTTCTGGTCGGCGACCATCGACGACGAGAAACGCAGCGATGGCGCTGCCTGCGCGCGCGCCAGACCGGGCAGGCCGGCGGCCAAGGCGATGGAAGCGGCAGAAGTGCCCTGGACGAATTTGCGCCGTGAAATCGAGCTCATGGGTTGTCTCCGGGTTGTTGTCGGTGTATCGATTTACTGTATCGATGCACCGGCCCGGCGGCAATCCATGAAACCTAGGTGTTTTCCTTCGTAAACAAGCCTCCGCCGCGCCTCAGGCGACGCGGATCTTGCCTTCGCTCACGTAGCGGTCGTATTCGTCGCGGGTGATGGCGGTGGACATGGCGCTTCCGTTGGCATCGGTCCAACCGAGCGTGGCGTCCTCGTCGGTCACTTCGATGTCGACCGGGCCGGGCGGGATCGGGATCGTCACACCGTCGCCTGCGCGAAAGCAGACTTCTCCGCGGATGATGGCGTGTTGCATCGCAGTACTCCTGGAATGGAACAGCCATTTCAGCGCGGCCGCAGCGCTTTTGGTGTCAGCCAAACACCCTTGCGCATCCCGTTACACCGTGCGGACGGGGTAGATCAACTCATCCGTTTGTGTCATCGTGCGGCACCTGGGCCTTCGCCCCGGCTGGAGGACAACATGAAGACGGAACTCTTTTACCTGCTGCTCACGGCCATCCTGACCGGCGTCCTGTGGATACCCGTGGTCATTGGCTATGTCGTTTCGCGCGGGCCGCTGACCCCGGACAACTACAGGACCGCGCCCACCGTGCCGCTGCCCGACTGGGTCAACCGCGCCAACCGGGCGCATGTGAATGCGGTGGAGAACTTCGCGCAGTTCGCAGCCGTCGTGCTGATCGCCCAGGCCGCCGGGATCTCGACGCCGATCACCGTCATTTGCGCGCAGGTCTATTTCTACGCCCGCTTGGTTCACGCGGTGGTTCACATCAGCGGCTTCGGACTGTTCATGGCCAGGACGGCGCTGTTCACCATCGCCTGGATCGCCTTCATCACTTACGCGCTGGTGGTGCTGCAGCGGGCGATCTGATTCGGCGCCTGCCGCGTAGGACCAGCCGTACGCGCCGTCGGGCCGATTGGCGGCTATCGCCATGGCGCGGCCAAGGGCAACGTGGTTGTTGGCGTGGGCCATCCCGGCTCATCAGCACGATTCGAAGGAAGCAGCCATGACCGACCCCCGCAACATCGCCCACGACAAGAGGGTGCGACAGGAAAAGAAGCACAGCCACCAGGAAGGCAATCCCGGTGCAAGCCAGAAAATCCAACCCGGCCGCAAGCTGAAACAGGTGAAGCAACCGCAGGTAGATTCCGGCACGCCCGCAGTGGAATCGACCACGCCCTCCGACAACCCCGACAGCAGCGACAAGTCCGCGCGCTAGCGTTTCCGTGCCGCGGTACGAAGGCGATACCTTGAAATCAGGTATCGTCGCGCCTTCATGCCCGACGCCATCCTGTCCATCTCCGGCCTTTCCAAGACCTACGCCACGGGCTTTCACGCCCTGAAGAACATCGACCTGGAGATCCAGCGCGGCGAAATCTTCGCGCTGCTGGGTCCCAACGGCGCCGGCAAGACCACCCTGATCAGCATCGTCTGCGGCATCGTCAACGCCAGCACGGGCAAGGTGCTGGTCGATGGCCACGACATCGCGGCCGACTACCGGGCCGCGCGCTCGCTGATCGGCCTGGTGCCGCAGGAGCTGACGACCGAGGCTTTCGAGACCGTCTGGAACACCGTGTCGTTCAGCCGCGGCCTGTTCGGCAAGCCGGCCAAGCCCGCGCACATCGAGAAGGTGCTGAAGGACTTGTCGCTGTGGGACAAGAAGGACAACACCATCCGCACCCTCTCGGGCGGCATGAAGCGGCGGCTGCTGATCGCCAAGGCCCTGTCGCACGAGCCGCAGGTGCTGTTCCTGGACGAGCCGACAGCGGGCGTGGACGTGACGCTGCGCCAGGAGATGTGGCAACTGGTGCGGTCGCTGCGCGACACCGGCGTGACCATCATCCTCACCACCCACTACATCGACGAAGCCGAAGTGATGGCCGACCGCATCGGCGTGATCAGCAAGGGCGAGATCATCCTGGTGGAAGACAAGACCGAGCTGATGCGCAAATTGGGCAAGAAGCAATTGACGCTGCAGTTGGCGCAGCCGCTGCAAAGCGTGCCGGGCGCGCTGTCGGCGCTTTCGCTGGAGCTGTCCGGCAACGGCTGCGAGCTCACCTACACCTACGACGCGCAGCACGAGCACTCGGGCATCGCGGCGCTGCTGCAGGAACTGGACGCGGCGGGCATCGCCTTCAAGGACCTGCGGACCAGCCAGAGTTCGCTGGAAGACATCTTCGTCAGCCTCGTCCGGGAAAAAGAACAATGAACATCCACGCCATCCGCGCGATCTACCGGTTCGAGATGGCGCGCACCGTCCGCACCATCCTGCAAAGCATCGTCTCGCCGGTCGTCTCCACCTCGCTTTACTTCGTGGTGTTCGGCTCGGCGATCGGCTCGCGCATTCCCGAGGTGGGCGGCGTCAGCTACGGCGCCTTCATCGTGCCCGGGCTGGTCATGCTGTCGCTGCTGACGCAAAGCATCTCCAACGCGTCGTTCGGCATCTATTTCCCGAAGTTCACCGGCACCATTTACGAGCTGCTGTCGGCGCCGGTGTCCACGCTGGAGATCGTCATCAGCTATGTCGGCGCGGCGGCCACCAAGTCGATCGTGCTGGGCCTGATCATCCTGGCGACGGCGGCCTTGTTCGTGCCGCTGCAGATCCTGCATCCGGGCTTCATGCTGCTGTTCCTGGTGCTGACGGCGCTCACGTTCAGCCTGCTGGGCTTCATCATCGGCATCTGGGCCGACGGCTTCGAGAAACTGCAGTTCATCCCGACCCTGATCATCACGCCGCTCACCTTCCTGGGCGGCAGCTTCTATTCGATCGACATGCTGCCGCCGTTCTGGCAGAAGGTGACGCTGTTCAACCCGGTGGTGTACCTGATCAGCGGGTTCCGCTGGAGCTTCTACGGCGTGTCCGACGTCGGCGTCGGCGTCAGCCTGGGCATGACGCTGCTGTTCATGGCGATCTGCCTGGCCGGCGTGGCCTGGATCTTCAAGACCGGGTATCGGCTGAAGAGCTGAGCGAAAGCTTGTCCACCAGCGCCAGCAGTTCATCCGGCGACACCGGCTTGGTGAGGTGAGCGTCGAAGCCGGCGCCTTGTGACGCGGCCATGTCGGTGGCCTGGCCGTAGCCGGTCAGCGCCACCAGGGCACCTCCGTAGCGGGTCGGCGCTGCCTTCATCAGGCCGGCCAGCTGGTAGCCGCTCATGCCGGGCAAGCCGATGTCGAGGATGGCGATGTCGGCCTTGAACTCGCGCAGGACTTCGAGCGCCGCTTCCGGCGTGTACGCCACGCGCACGGTGAAGCCGGACATCTCCAGGAAGGTGGCGCAGGTGTCGGCGGCGTCCTGGTTGTCGTCGACCACCAGGATGTTGCCGGTGCCGCGCGCGGCGGCCTTCGGTGCCGGGCTTTCATGGGCCGCGGGCGGCTCGCACTGCGGCAGCCGCACCGTGATGCAAGTGCCGTCGCCGGGGCCGGCGCTGGTGGCGTGGACACTGCCGCCGTGCATCTGGACCAGGCTGCGCACGATCGGCAGCCCCAGCCCGAGGCCGCCTTGCGCGCGGTCCGAGGTCTGCGGCGCCTGGTAGAACAGCTCGAAGATGCGCTCCACGTCCTCGGCCGCGATGCCGACGCCGGTGTCTCGCACTTCCACCTGCACGTCGGGCCCCGCCACCGCCGCGTTGAGCCGGATCGATCCGCCGGTGCGTGTGAACTTGATGGCGTTCACCAGCAGGTTGTTGAAGACCTGCACCAGGCGCACTTCATCGCCGGCCACCCAAACATCCTGCATCCCGGTCGCCAGCTCCAGCGACAGCGAACGCTGGTGCAGCGACGGGCGGATGGTCTCCACCACCTGCGTCAGCACATCCGCCAGCCGCACTGGCTCGCGGCGGATCGCCAGCCGCCCGCTGGTGATCCGCGAGACGTCCAGCAAGTCGTCCACCAGCCGGTTCACGTGCACCAGCTGGCGCTCGATGATGCGCCGCTCGTGCGCGGTCTTTTCGTCGCCCTTGAGCGCCATCAATTGCACGGCCGTCGCGATCGGCGCCAGCGGATTGCGCAGCTCGTGGCCCAGCACCGCGAGGAACTGGTCCTTGCTGCGATTGGCTTCCTCGGCGCTGCGCAAGGCGTCGTTGACCTGGGCGGCGGCGCGATCGCGATCGGCAGCGGCATCGGTGAGCGCGACGGCGACGTTGTCCAGTTCGACCACGCCCAGCGGTGGCAATTGCACCGGGTCGCCGCGCCCGAGCGCGGCCGCGCCGTCCTTCAACGCTTCGATGGGCTGCAGGATGCGGCGCGACAACACCCACACCAGCAGTACCGACAGCCCCAGCGAGGCCGCCAGCCCGAGCGCGATGGCCCGCAGCAGCTCGAACAAGCCTTCGTTGGCGCCGGCCACCGAAGTGCCGACCACCACCACCCAGCCCCAGTCCTTCAGGCGCGTGTAGCCGGTGTAGTTGTCGGTGCCTTCGCGAGTCACGGTGCGGCCGGCGCCCTGGGCATCGCCGCGGTCGAGCAGCGCCTTCAGCGAAGGTGAAGGGAACGGCGACGCCACCTGGCGGGACCGCGCCACCCGATGGTTGACCTGGTCGAAGACCGAGGCGACCGAGCCGGAGGGGATGTCCTGGCGCGTCAGGACGGTGAGCACCATGTCGGACGGCAAGACCGCCGACAGCACATAGATCAGCTTGCCGCCGCGCAGCACGGGCACCCGCACCACGAACTGGTCCGACTTCTGCTGCGGTGTATCGACCACCTGGCTGAGGGCGGGCGCCAGCGTCCGGATCACGCGCTCCACGCTTTTGGGTTCGATCGCGATCGGGTCCGACGTGCCCAGGGGTTCGTTGCTGCGCATCAGCACGCGTCCCTCCGCGTCGGTCAGGACCACGCGGCGCCAGCCCAATTGCTCGGCGGTGCGCCTTGATGTCAACTGGAAGGCCCGCAGGTCGCCCCGCTCCAGTTCGTCCGAGGTGCCCATGTTGTCCAGCAGGGCCACGATCGAGCGCAGTTCCGAGTCGACCGCGGTCGCCAGTGCGCGCGACAACTCCATGACCGAGCGCTCGGCCTGGACGCGCCGCTCGTCGATCAGGTAGTTGATCCCCCACGCCAGCACGATCACCAGCGGCACCAGCCCGCTGGCAGCGACCAGCAGCAGCCGCGTGCGCAGCGGCCGCCGGTGTGCACGGGGGCTGTGCTCGGCCGGAGTCATCTCAGGGCTTGACGAACTTCAGCACGAACTCGTCCTTGGGCATCGGCGGCTCCGGCGTGTTGCGGTCGCGCGGATCGGCCGGGTTGCGCATGAAGTTGCCTTGTGCCAGGAACCGGAAACCGGCCGCTTCGACCTCCTGCCTGACGAACGCTTCCTCCACGCGATGCAAGGTGCCGGACTCGGAGATGCCGGTCCCGCTGCGGCCGGAATGGTCGGCGATCACGTAGACGCCGCCCGGCTTGAGTGCCTTGAAGATCGCCGCGTTGGTCCTTTGCCGGTCCACGCCCAGGTGGCCGAAGTCGTGGTAGTTGAACATCAGCGTCACCAGGTCGAGCGCGCCGTTGGCGACTTCGGGCGGGGCCGGGTCTTCGAAGGGCCGCGACACGATGACGATGTTGGACGTGGCGGGATTGCGCGCGCGCTCGGCCAGCGTGGGGGCTTGCGTGGCCGGGGCGGCCGCCATCGGCGGCGGTGGTGCGGCCGCGCCTTCGGGCTGCGCGGGTCCCGCGCGGCCTTCCACGCGC
>JAQGMS010000447.1 GCA_028292245.1 Ramlibacter sp. | reverse complement strand
GCGATCCCGCTGGCCGATTGCCCCATCCGGTTATACGGGAAATAAACGGCCGGAGCCCGCAGCTTGGGGATCTTCTTCAGCTCATCGACGAGCCGCCCGCCGCTCTTGGGTTCCTCGGGCTTCGCGCCCAGGTTGGTCGCATACTTGTACCAGGGCAGACCGGCCGGGTGGCCGACGAACGCGCCCGGTTCCAGGTGCTTGAGGCTGCACGCGCCGTTCCAGGGGCCCTGGTTCTCGGTATAGAACATGTCTCCCTCGGCGTTCATACCGAGGCCGCCCGGTGATCGCAGTCCGCTCGTGGTCGGCGTGACTCTGCCGTCCGGCGAGATCCGCAACGCCCAGCCCCGGAACTTCGCCTCGCTTGTGAACGAACCTGTGAGGCACAGCGCAACCCACAGGTTACCATCGCGATCGAACTTTGATCCAAACGCCTATTCGTGGTAGTCGCCCGTGATACCCCAGGCGTCGCTCACGGTTTCGAATACGTCCGCCTTGCCGTCCCCGTCGCCGTCCTTGATCCGCGATAGCTCGCCGCGCTGGCTGACGTAGAGCCAGCCGTCGCGATACGCGAGGCCCAGCACTTCGTGAAGACCGGTCGCGAACGGGACGAACTTCGAATCCTTGGCCGGGTCGTTGGCATACGGATTTTCGACGAGGTAGATATCCCCGCGGCGAGTCGCGACGGCGAGCTTGCCATCGGGCATCCATTCGAGGGCTCCTGCTTCGAGGACCAACCCCTTGGGCGGCTCGAACGTCAGGATTTTGTAGTAGTCCGCTTCCTTCGGGTCGGCGGCAACCGCCACGCTCGCCGAGAGGGCGAGCGCCGCGATCGCGAACATCATTCCGTTCCGCATCGTCGTCGATCTCCGGTTCGAGCGCTCGTCACCACTGGTAAGTCTGCGTCACCGTCGCCTTGCCGCCCGAGAATTTCACCGGGGCGATCAGCTCCGCCTTGCCGCCCGAAAGTCGAACGATCGGCTCAGCCCCGCCTTCGACCTTGGTCGACCACTCGCCGTCGATCTTGTACCAGCCGTCGCCGGTAGGCTCGATCGTCGCGCCCACGGCGGCTCGATACCAGACGTTCGGCTCGTTTCCGGCCGAGGTCAGTGCGAGCGTGCGGCGAATCCTGGCCGCGGCCTTGCCCTGGGCCGCAACTCCGTTGGGGCTGTCTTCAACCGCGATCGTCCCCGCTTGGTACCGGAACGTCGGTCGGTTGTCGCTGCTGATGCGATAGCCCTGGAACTTGTGCAGGTCGCTCGCACGATCCGACCGGGGCCAGGGTTGCCTTTCGTCCGCGAGCTTGGCGATCGTGGGACCGTCGTGCAGGTGGAGGATGTCGTCACCCAGGGGCGGCTGGAACCCCTCGCCGCGACCGATCCAGTGTTTCGCGGCGTCCATGAACGCCCCCTGCCAGATCATCGCGATCCGCCCCTCGTTGGCGTCGAAGGCGTAGTTGACCTTTTCTGGCAGCCCCACGCCGATGCCTCGGGTGCCGGCCCCCTGAATGAACGCGCGGTAGATCACGGCGTTCTTGTCGGCCACCAGAGGAATTGGGGATCGACCAATGCCGAAAGGCGGGTTCGCGTTGCTGCCGTCCGAGAGATACAGCCAGACCGCTTCCATCTGCTTGCGGGAGTTTCCGTCAAGGATGTCGGTCAGCTGGCTCTCCGGCTTGGGCCAGGATGATGGCATGCGGGTGCCGGGGCGATAGGCCTGAGGATCGACCAGGTAGCGGACGAACCAGTCGTGATTGAGCCTTCGGGTCATCGATGACATGTCGAGGGCCGGGATTCCCGCCGATCGCTCGCCTCGGAAATTATGGCACTGGACGCAGCCGAAGGCTTGCGTACCGACGAGATGCCGACCGATCGACTTTTCCTTCTTCTCGGGACCGGTCAGCTCGGCCTTCGCGATCGGCGTCGTTGCGTCGATGGCGATCAGGTGTGAGGCGAGAGCCCCGACATTCCCCGCGCCGAACTTCGGCATCCGGGTGTTCATATAGGGCCGATCTTTGGCCCCGTTGGCGAGCAGCTCGTCGAGGTATTTCGGCGTGATCTTGGTCCCTACCCCGTTCAGGCTTGGGGGAATCCGACCCTCCTCACCGAGATCCTGGTAGGTCGTCGCGAACAAAAATTTCCGCGATTCCTCGACTCCGCCTTCGCCGTTGCGAGCATGGCACCCATAGCAGTTGAACGTGGTCAAAGTCCGGGCAATCGACTCGGTTGGCGACGGCGGCGCCGGCTTGGCGGCGAGCACCTTGACGGCGGCGGAAAGGGCCGACTTCTGGCCAGCATCCAGGGCATATTTCGGGCTCCCGGCGGAGGGAGTCGGAGCGAGGCATCCGGCGGCCGGATTGACCGCATCCAGGTCTTTCGTGGCCAGGGTCGACTCGATCGGTTTACCGTCTCGCTTCAGCTGGTGGCACGAGGCGCAACCGAGTGACGAAAACAGCGCGCGGCCTCGTTCCGACCTGGCGGGATCGGCGACGAACGCGATCGGCTCATCCTTCGCCTTGCGAACGGCCGGCGCGTCGGTCAGTGACAGGTAAGGATCGATCGACTGCCGGGGCATATCCCGCGACTCGATCTCCACCGCCAGCTCAACCTCTCCTCCGCCGTCAAAATATCCGACGACCAGCTTGTGAAACCCGGGCGAGAGCTTCACGCGACCAACCGCCGACTGATTCGGATGAATCCCGTCGTTGTCGACCACGCGCCTGCCGTCCACCCAGAGCATCGAGCCGTCGTCAGAAGACAGCATGAACGAGTATTCATCCTCCCGATCGATACGAACGAAGCCCTCGAAACGCATCGCGAATCCCTTGTTCCGCGGCGAGTTCGCCAGGTCGAAGCCCGCCGAGTTGCCGATCTTGACAGGCTTCATGCCGTCGAAATCCGGCAGCTTGGTCCACTCCCCTTCGTAGGCTCGGAACGCCAGCGACTCGGTGGACTTCCCCTGGGCGTCCTGTCGCAAGAAGTTCGCGATCTCCCAGGCGGCGTTCTCGTCCAGGTTCAGCGAGGGCATCCGGCCAGAGGGTCGGACATCGTGGGGCTTCGCGAGGAAGGCCCGCAGG
>JAQGMS010000248.1 GCA_028292245.1 Ramlibacter sp. | reverse complement strand
GCCGTGGCGGCTGATGCCCTCGCCGAACAGAATGTCGAACTCCGCCGTCTTGAACGGCGGCGCGACCTTGTTCTTCACGACCTTGACCTTGGTCTCGATGCCGATCGCCTCTTCGCCCTTCTTGATGGTGCCGGTGCGGCGGATGTCCAGCCGCACCGAGGCGTAGAACTTGAGCGCATTGCCGCCAGTGGTGGTTTCAGGACTGCCGAACATGACCCCGATCTTCATGCGGATCTGGTTGATGAAGATGACCATGCAGTTGGTTTTCTTGATGGAGGCGGTGAGCTTGCGCAGCGCCTGGCTCATCAGGCGGGCCTGCAGGCCGGGCAGCGAGTCGCCCATCTCGCCTTCGATTTCGGCCTTGGGGGTGAGCGCCGCCACCGAGTCGATGACGATCAGGTCCACCGCGCCGGAGCGCACCAGGCTGTCCACGATTTCCAATGCCTGCTCGCCGGTGTCGGGCTGGCTGATCAGCAGGTCCGACAGGTTCACGCCCAGCTTTTGCGCGTACTGCACGTCCAGCGCGTGCTCGGCATCGATGAAGGCGCATTGGCCGGCCTGGCGCTGCATCTCGGCGATGACCTGCAGCGTCAGCGTGGTCTTGCCCGAGGATTCCGGGCCGTAAATCTCGATCACGCGGCCACGCGGCAGGCCGCCGACGCCCAGCGCGATATCCAGCCCGAGCGAGCCTGTCGAGACCACTTGGATGTCCTCCAGCTTCTCGCCTTCGCCCAGCCGCATGATCGTGCCCTTGCCGAACTGCTTGTCGATCTGGGCCAACGCGGCCTGCAAGGCCTTGGACTTTTCGCCGTCGGCCGCGATACGGGTTCCCTTGACTTGAACATCCATCTGAATCTCCTTGAAAATCAACAGGTTGAGTGTCTGATCCAGTTGGGCTTATTCACAGGCTGGATGCTTGACCAGTACTTTAACGTGCGGTGTTGAAATAAGTAAACGACTTTTTTCGTCAGTTTGCCTTACTATTTCAAGATGGCAACACCAAGCCCCTCCCACGACCTAGGCGATAGCTGGCGCCTTACCCACCTGGGCCGGCTGCTCGGCCACGCCGCGCGCCGCTTCGATGAGCGCGTGCTCAGCCTGATGGCGCGCAATGTCGACGTCCCGCTGGCCCTGTCCAACCTCGCGGCGCGCTCGCAGGTGAGCGCCGCCCATGTCCATGTCACGCGCCACCTAGCCCTGGAAGGTTCGCGCCTGACCCAGCTCGCCGCGCGCGCCGGCATGAGCAAGCAGGCCATGGGCGACCTGGTCGATCAGTGCGAAGCCTGGGGCCTGGTGACGCGCGAACCGGACGCCCGGGATGCGCGGGCGCGCAGCGTGCAGTTCACGGCGACCGGCCTGGCGTGGTTGCAAGCCTTCAAGGAAGCGGTCGCGCAGGCGGAAGCCGAATTTCGCGCCGAGGTCGGCGCGGACGTCGCGACGGTGGTGGCGATCGGCCTCGAAGCCTACGCAGGCGCATGGGGTGCGTCGGCCGCGACGACGTAACCGCGCCGGAACGAGAGCGCGCCGGGCCATTGCGCGGCCTAGAATGATTCCGACAAGAGGAGACAGCCATGCGGATTCTGATTGCAGAAGACGACCAGGTGCTCGCCGATGGCCTGCTGCGTACCTTGCGCGCGTCGGGGGCCGCCGTGGACCACGTGGCCAGTGGCACCGAGGCCGACGCCGCGCTCATGACCAACAACGAATTCGACCTGTTGATCCTCGACCTGGGGCTGCCCAAGATGCACGGGCTCGAAGTGCTGCGCAAGCTGCGCGGTCGCGGCTCCTCGCTGCCGGTGCTGATCCTCACGGCCGCCGACGGCGTCGAGGAGCGCGTCAAGGGGCTGGACTACGGCGCCGACGATTACATGGCCAAGCCGTTCAGCCTGCAGGAGCTCGAGGCGCGGGTGCGGGCGCTGACGCGGCGCGGAATGGGCGGCACCAGCAGCACCATCAAGCACGGCCCGCTGGTGTACGACCAGGCCGGCCGGGTCGCCACCATCGACGGCAAGATGGTCGAGCTGTCCGCGCGCGAACTGGGGCTGCTGGAAGTGCTCCTGCAGCGCGCCGGCCGGCTGGTGAGCAAGGACCAGCTGGTCGAGCGGCTGTGCGAGTGGGGCGAAGAGGTCAGCAACAACGCGATCGAGGTCTACATCCACCGCCTGCGCAAGAAGATCGAGAAAGGCCCGATCCGCATCGCCACCGTGCGGGGCCTGGGCTATTGCCTGGAAAAGATCCCGGGCTAGCCTCATGCTCGCGCCGGAGCCCAGCCCTTGAAAATCTTCCAGCGCGAGCAGCGTTCGCTGTTCGGCGAGATCCTGGACTGGATGCTCACGCCGCTGCTGCTGCTGTGGCCGATCAGCCTGGCGCTGACCTGGCTGGTGGCGCAGAGCATCGCCGGCAAGCCGTTCGACCGCGCGCTGGAATACAACGTGCAGGCCCTGGCGCAACTGGTGACCGTGCAGCAGCAGCGCGTGGTGTTCAACCTGCCGCAGCCCGCGCGCGAAATCCTGCGCGCAGACGACTCCGACCAGGTGTACTACCAGGTGCTGGGCCCGCGCAGCGAGTTCCTCTCCGGCGAGCGCGACTTCCCGCACCCGCCCGAGGACGAAACCCCGCGCGTGGGCGAAGTGCGGCTGCGCGACGACGAGATGCGCGGGCTGGACGTGCGCGTGGCCTACACCTGGGTCAAGCTCGACCTGCCGGACGCGTTGCCCTCGCTGGTGCAGGTGGCCGAAACGCGCGAGAAGCGTTCGGTCCTGGCTACCGAGATCATCAAGGGCGTGATGCTGCCGCAGTTCGTGATCCTGCCGCTGGCGGTGCTGCTGGTGTGGCTGGCGCTGGTGCGCGGCATCAAGCCGCTGTCACAACTGGAAGAGCGCATTCGCGCGCGCAAGCCCGACGACCTCTCGCCACTGGACGACAAGACGGTGCCGCTGGAAGTGGCGCCGTTGGTGTCCTCGGTCAACGACCTGTTGACGCGCCTGAAGGATTCGATCGCGACGCAGAAGCGCTTCCTGGCGGACGCCGCGCACCAGCTCAAGACGCCGCTGGCCGGGCTGCGCATGCAGGCTGACCTCGCGCAGCGCGAGGCCTTCAACGCCGATGAACTGAAGCAGTCGCTCAAGCTGATCGGCCGCTCCAGCATCCGCGCCACGCACACCGTCAACCAGTTGCTGGCGCTGGCGCGCGCCGAGAGCAGCGGGCAGTCGATCGCGCTGCAGCCCTGCGACCTGGTGCTGCTGACGATGGAAGCGGTGCAGGACTCGCTGCCCCGCACCATGGACCGGCACATCGACCTGGGCTACGACGGCGCGGCGCCCGGCACGGCGGGGGTGATGCTGCCGGGCAACCCGACCTTGCTCAAGGAGATGATCCGCAACCTGCTGGACAACGCCATCAGCTACACGCCTTCCACCGCCGAGCAGCCGGGCGTGATCACCGCGCGGGTATTGGCCGATCCGTTCGGCGGCGTGCTGGTGCTGCAGGTGGAAGACTCCGGGCCGGGCATTCCCGAAGCCGAACGCGACCTGGTGCTGCAGCCGTTCTACCGGGCGCTGGGCACCAACGTGGATGGCTCCGGGCTGGGCCTGCCGATCGTGCTGGAGATCGCCCGCCAGCACAACGCCGAAATCAAGCTCGAAGACGCGCGCCCGGGCCAGCTGCCGCCCGGCACGCGCATCAGCGTGCGTTTCGTGCTGATCGAGGACGAGGGTGAAGCACGCGGCCGTGTCGCCGCTCACGCCGCCTTGTAGACGTTCAATTGCAGCCGCTCGCGCTCGATCGCCCGCGCTACCGCCGGCAACTGCGCGACGCGCTGCACCAGCGCCCACAGCGCGGGAAAGCCTTGCGGGTCGTGCCCCGCAAACCCGCCCCAGCGCAGCAGCGTCACGGCGTACGCATCGAGCGGGCCGAACTGCTCGCCGCCCAGATAAGGGCGGCCTTCCTCGGCTGCCTTGGCGGCCATCGCCTCGATCTCGCCCAGCATCGAGCCGTACAGCGCCGCGTTGAATTTCTTGATCTCGGCCTGGGCCTGCGCGTCGCCCGTGAACTTCTGCGGCATGAAGACGTGCGTGAACGTCGGGTGCACCGTGTTGTTCATCCAGGCCAGCGTTTCCAGCACGCGTGTGCGGGCCAACGGCTCGCGCGGCAGGAAGTCGCACTGTGGAAAGCGCTCGTCCAGGTGGCTGACGATGGCGACGATCTGCGTGATCACCTCGCCGCCGTCGATCAGCACCGGCACCTGCCCGCGCGGGTTGATCGCCTTGTATTCCGGGGTCTGGTTCTCGCCCTTGTGGAGCTTGACCAGGATTGGCTCGAACGGCTCACCCGTGGTCTCCAGCAGGCTGTGGGGCACGAACGAGCAGGCACCCGGCGCGAAATAGAGTTTCAGGGTCATCGTGTTTTTCCTTTGCGGCGTCAGCGGCAGGGCCGCAGATTCTTTCCGTTGAGCGCGGCTTTCAAGTCGTCCAGACGCGGCCGCAAGGCCTCGTCCACGGCCGGCAGTTTCAGCAGTTGCCCGCGCACTTCGTCGCGTTCGCGCACCACCTTGGCGGTGTGCACCCCGCGCCGCCCCAGGCCCTCCAATTGCTGCGTCGCCTCGGCCTCGGTGGTGTAGCCGCCCAGCGACAGCCCGGGTTCCAGCGAGGCGTTGGACAGGGTCTCGAAAGAAACTCCCAATTGGCGCAGCTCGGCCTTCTTGCGGCTCACGTTGTCGGCCGTGAGGTACTTGCCCATGTAGACGATCCAGCGCGCCGGCTCGACGCTGGCCTCCAGTGACCACGAGCCCACCGGCCAGGGCTCGAGCGCCTGCTTCAGGCCGGCGGTTTCGCTGTCTTCGATCGGGCCGGCCTGCAGGCATTCCGGCGCCTTCGCCGCGGCCTGCGCCTCGATGCGCCGGGCTTCATCGCCGGCAATCACGCGTACGGCCTGCGGCCTGATCTGCTGCTCCAGCCGCTGCGGCTCGGACTGCTGCGCCGGCGCGACACCCCAGGCGGCCAGCAGGTTCTGCGACCAGGCGAAGTAGGCAGCGTTGGCCAGCAGCAGCAGCAGGACGATCAGGCGCAGCATGGAAAGGACCTACGCAGCCGGGCGGACGCTCACTTCGGAGCTGGTGACGGTGTTCATGCCGCGAGCAGTATGCACCAGCAGGGCGCCGCTCTCGCTGGTGCCGTGGGCCGTCCCGGTGGTGCCGTCGCCGAGGACCACGGCGCGGTCGCGCAGCACGTCGCGGGCGTTGAAGCGGGCCTGGAACGGCGCGAAGCCGAAGCTCTCGAATGCCTGCACCGTCCGCACCAGCGGCACCGCAATGCGCAGCAGCGCGCCGCCGGCGTCGATGCCGGGCAGCACCTCGCGCAGCCACGCCGGCGGCGTCGACAGGCCGGAGGCGTCCCGTTCGGCAATGTTGATGCCGACGCCGACCACGGCGCAGCGCCGCGCTTTGCGTCCTTCGCCGAAGCTGGCGGTCTCGATCAGGATGCCGGCCAGCTTGCGGTCTTCCAGCCACAGGTCGTTGGGCCACTTCAGTTTGACGCGGGGGTGCAGGCTCTCGGCCAGGCTGACCCCCACCGCCAGCGACAAGCCCGACCAGTCGGCGGGCGCCAACGGCATTCCCAGTGAAAAGGTCAATGAATCGCCCGCCCGGCTGGCCCAGCCCCGGCCGAGCCGGCCGCGCCCGGCGGTCTGCTGCTCAGCCACCAGCAGCACCGGCTCGATCTGCCCCGTGCGCGCGCGGCGCATGAGTTCGGTATTGGTCGAGCCGATTTCGGGCAGGACCTCCACAGTGAAGCCCGGCAGGAGCGGCGCCACCGCTTCCCACACCGCTTCACTGGGCCAGATCACCTGTTTTGCCTGCGCTTGGGCGCCAGTAGCGTACCGCGGCAATTGGCCGCGCCGCACCAGCAGGGGTACTCGGCCTTGAGCTTGGGGGTGTAGCGCTCGTCGATGATCAGCCCGTAGTCATAGTTGAGCTCCTCACCCGCGCGGATGTTGCGCAGGGCCTTGATGAAGACCCGGCCTTCGTCCTCGTCCGCCTCGCAATTCGGGTCGCAGGAATGATTGATCCAGCGCGACGAATTGCCGCCCACCTTGGCGTCGATCACCCGTTTTTCGTCCACATGGAAGTAGAAAGTGTGGTTCGGGTCCTTGGGATCGTGCGGGTGGCGCCGCTGGGCGGCCTTCCAAGTGATGATTTCGCCCACATATTCAATGATGGTTTCGCCTTCCCCGATATCCTGCAGCGCGAAGACCCCCTTGCCGTGCACCCCTGAGCGGCGCACCTGGATCCGGCGGGAGGCGGCGCCCCCCTTTTTCACCTCATCGGCGGCGCCCTGTGAAGGCGCCTCGGTAACCCTGCCATTGACTGCTTTTTCTGCCATCGCCAAAACTCTGTTAATTTGAATATGCACACGTGCGCGCGTGCGCGCACGCGCGTAAGAAGCCGAGATTGTATGAAACAAACGAGGATGGGGCGGCAAGAGCCGTCACGTTCTCAACTTAACCTGTCACGTTCTCACCTATGTCGAAGACTCTGATCATTGCCGAGAAGCCGTCGGTCGCGCAGGACCTGGTGCGGGCACTCACGCCCACGGCGGGCAAGTTCGACAAGCACGACGAATACTTCGAGAGCGAGAAGTACATCGTGACCAGCGCCGTCGGCCACCTGGTCGTAATCCAGGCGCCCGAGGAATTCGACGTCAAGCGCGGCAAGTGGAGCTTTGCGCACCTGCCCGTGATCCCGCCGTACTTCGACCTGAAGCCGGTGGACAAGACCAAGTCGCGATTGAATGCGGTGGTGAAACTCGCCAAGCGCAAGGACGTCGGCGACCTCATCAACGCCTGCGACGCCGGGCGCGAGGGCGAGCTCATCTTTCGCTTGATCGAGCAGTTCGCCGGCGGCGCCAAGCCGCTGGGCAAGCCGGTCAAGCGCCTGTGGCTGCAGTCGATGACGCCGCAAGCCATCCGCGACGGCTTTTCCGAACTGCGCAGCGACAAGCAGATGTCCGGCCTGGCCGACGCCGCGCGCTCGCGCTCCGAAGCCGACTGGCTGGTCGGCATCAACGGCACGCGGGCGATGACCGCCTTCAATTCGCGCGACGGCGGCTTCTTCCTCACGACCGTCGGCCGGGTGCAGACCCCGACGCTGGCCGTGGTCGTGGAGCGCGAAGAGCAGATCCGCAAGTTCGTGAGCCGCGACTACTGGGAAATCCATGCCAGCTTCCTGGCCGAGGCGGGCGAGTACGCGGCCAAGTGGTTCGACCCGAAGTTCAAGAAGAACCCGGACGACGCCGAGATCAAGGCCGACCGCGTCTGGTCGCAGCGCGAGGCGCAGGCCATCGCCGACGCGGTGCGTGGCAAGGCCGCCACCGTCACCGAGGAATCCAAGCCCACCACGCAGGCGTCGCCGCTGCTGTTCGACCTCACTTCGTTGCAGCGCGAAGCCAACGGCCGCTTCGGCTTCTCGGCCAAGACCACGCTGTCGCTGGCGCAGTCGCTGTATGAGCGGCACAAGGCGTTGACCTATCCGCGGACCGATTCTCGCGCGTTGCCCGAGGACTATGTGCCGGTGGTGAAGAACACCATGGGCATGCTGGCCACCAGCGGCATGCGGCACCTGGCGCCGTTCGCGCAGCAGGCGATCGACGAGAGCTACGTCAAGCCGAGCAAGCGCATCTTCGACAACGCCAAGGTCAGCGACCACTTTGCCATCATCCCGACACTGCAGGCGCCCAGCGGCCTGTCGGATGCTGAGCAGAAGCTGTACGACCTGGTGGTCAAGCGTTTCCTGTCGGTGTTCTTCCCCAGCGCCGAATTCATGGTCACCACGCGCATCTCGCAAGCCGTGGGCCACAGCTTCAAGACCGAAGGCAAGGTGCTGGTCAAGCCGGGCTGGCTGGCGATCTGGGGCAAGGAAGCCGCCGCCGAAGTGACCGACGCCAAGGAGGGCGACAAGGGACAAGCGCGGGTGCCGGTCAATCCGGGCGAGATGGTGCGCGCTGAAGTGGACGAGCCCAAGGGCCTGAAGACGCGGCCGCCGGCGCGCTACTCGGAAGCCACGCTGCTGGGCGCGATGGAAGGCGCCGGCAAGATGGTGGAAGACGACGAACTGCGCGAAGCGATGCAGGAAAAAGGCCTGGGCACACCGGCCACGCGCGCATCCATCATCGAAGGATTGATCAACGAGAAGTACATGTTCCGCGAAGGCCGCGAGCTGATCCCCACGGCCAAGGCGTTCCAGCTGATGACGCTGCTGCGCGGCCTGGGCGTGGAGGAACTCTCCAAGCCCGAACTCACCGGCGAATGGGAATACAAGCTGGCGCAGATGGAGCACGGCAAGCTGTCGCGCAGTGCCTTCATGCTCGAGATCGCCGAGATGACCAAGCACATCGTCAAGAAGGCCAAGGAATACGACCGCGACACCGTGCCGGGCGACTATGCGACGCTGCAGACGCCGTGCCCCAACTGCGGCGGCATCGTCAGGGAAAACTACCGCCGCTTCACCTGCACCGGCAAGAGTGGCGACGGCTCGGACGCCTGCGGCTTTTCGTTCGGCAAGACGCCGGCCGGGCGCACCTTCGACGCCGCGGAAGTCGAGCAGCTGCTGCGGGACAAGAAGATCGGGCCGCTCGAGGGCTTCCGTTCCAAGGCGGGCTGGCCGTTCACGGCGGAGATCGTCCTGAAGTACAACGACGAGGAAAAGAACTGGAAACTGGAGTTCGATTTCGGCGAGGACAAGAACGCCGGCGAGACCGGCGAGATCGTCGACTTCAGCGCGCAGGTTCCGCTGGGCAATTGCCCGAAGTGCGGGGGGCGGGTCTTCGAGTACGGCAAGAACTACGTGTGCGAACGGTCGGTGCCCACCGCCGAGCAGCCGACGCCGAGCTGCGATTTCAAGACCGGCCAGGTGATCCTGCAGCAGCCCGTGATGCGCGAGCAGATGGCCAAGCTGCTCGAAACCGGCAAGACCGACCTGCTGGACAAGTTCGTCTCGATGCGCACGCGCCGCCCCTTCAAGGCCTTCCTGGCCTGGAACAAGGAGGAGGACAAGGTGACCTTCGAATTCGCGCCGTCGAAGTTCCCGCCGCGCAAGACAGCCGCCGGCGGCAAGCCCCCTCTCCCCGCTGGGGAGAGGGCTGGGGTGAGGGGCACGCCCGCCAAGGCCGCCGCGAAGAAATCCGCAGCCAAGAAAGCGCCCGCCAAGAAGGCTGCGGCACCCAAGGCACCACGCGCCCCCGGCGCCGGCCTCAAGCCCAGCCCGGAGCTGGCGGCGGTGATCGGCGGCGACCCGGTGGCGCGCACCCAGGTGATCAAGAAGCTGTGGGACTACATCAAGGCCAACGGCCTGCAGGACGCGAACAACAAGCGCGCGATCAACGCCGATGCCAAACTGCTGCCGGTGTTCGGCAAGCCGCAGGTGACGATGTTCGAGCTCGCCGGCATCGTCGGCAAGCATCTCTCGTAGCAGTCATGCCGGCGGCCGAAATCCTGGAACGCTTCGTCGCCCGCGTGGAGAGCAACGCGCACGTCGAGGCGATCGCCGAGTTCTACACCGAGGGCGCCTCGATGCAGGAGAACGATGCGCCGCCGCGCGTCGGGCGCGACACGCTGATGGCGCATGAGGCCGCCGCGCTGGCCCGCGCGGCATCGGTGCGTTCGACCTGCGTGCGCCCGGTATTCGTCAACGGCGACCACGTCGTGATCCGCTGGATTTTCGAATTCACCGGCAAGGAAGGCAGCACCCGCCGCATCGAGGAACTGGCTTACCAGCGCTGGGAGGGCGAGCGCATCGCGCAGGAGCAGTTCTTCTACGACCCGAAGCAGTTCATCCCGAAGCCGGGACCGGCAGCTGCCGCAGCCCGCTGAGGCTGGACGCGACGATCACCCAGGCTTGCAGGCCAAAGCCGGCCAGCGCCAGCCACAGGCACGCCGGCTCGCCCCAGGCCGCGCCGACCAGACCACCCAGCGCCGCGCCGACCGGGCGCGAGCCCGCGTTCACGGTGAGGAACACCGACGACACGCGGCCCAGCATGGTGCCGGGCGTGACGCTCTGGCGCAGTGTGGCGGACGTGATGGACCAGATGATCGGGCCGACGCCGAACAGGAAGAACGACAACGCAGCCAGCACGCCCCAGGGCGCGAACAGTGTCGCAACCATGGTGCCCGCGGCCAGCACCGACACCGCCGGCCCCAATTGGATGGCGCGGCCGAACGGCATCGCGCCGACGATCCGCGTGGCCAGCAAGGCGCCGACCACCATGCCGGCGCCGTAAGCCCCCAGCGTCACACCCACGGCCTGCGCGTTCAGGCCGAGCGCGCGCACCGCGTAGGGAACATAAGCGGCCTGCAGCACGAACCAGGAGATGTTCCAGGCCATGCCGGTCAGCAGCATCGGCCGCAGGAACGGCTGGCGCCAGACGAACTGCGCGCCATCCTTGACCTCCAGCAGCGGATGGCGCGGCGCGGCTGCCGCGCGCGCAGGCTCGACCAGCCGCCACAGCAGCATGACGGCCGCCACCGACAGCACGGCAGCCAGCACGAACGCCGCCGGCGCACCGGTCCACGCCACCAGCGCACCCGCCAGCGCCGGGCCTCCCGCATAGGCGGCACTGCGCGCCAGTTCGAGCCGGCCGTTGGCGAGCGCCAGCAGTTCGCGCGGCACCAGTGCCGGCACGATCGCGGGCGCGGCGACCATGAAGCCCACCGTGCCCACGGCGCCGATGAACCCGAGGACCGCCAACCCGACTACAGACAGTTGGCCCGACACCACCATCGCCAGCAACGCGAACAGCGACAGCGCGCGCAGTCCTTCGGCGAACAGCATCAGCCGGCGGCGCGACATGCGGTCGGCCAGCAGCCCCAACGGGATCGACAGCAGCAGGAACGGCAGCGTCTGCACCGCCGCCAGCATGCCGATCTCGCCCGGCCCGGCGCCCAGCACCAGCACGGCCACCAGCGGCACGGCGGCCAGGCTCAGTTGCTCGGCCGATTGGGCCGCAAGATTGGCCCAGGCCAGGGCGATGAAAGGGCGGGGGAAGATGGAAGACATGGAATACGAAAGTTGAAGACCTGATCGTGCCCGGGTTCTGGATTGCGCGCTGGCCGTTTCCGGACGCCGATGTTTCGCCCCGAATTGTCATTGCGGGCTTGACCCGCAATCCATGCAGGTACACCATCCGCTTCCGATCCCATCCGAAGGAGAACCGAATGAAGAACACACTTCTCGCCGCCGCCCTCGTCGGCGCCGCCTCCTTGGCCGGCGCCGCCGGTTTCACGTTGACCAGCCCCGACATCAAGGCGAACGCCTTGATGGACAAGAAGTTCGAGGCCAACGTGTTCGGCTGCACGGGCGAGAACAAGTCGCCCGCGCTGAAGTGGAGCGACGCACCCAAGGACACCAAGAGCTACGCCGTCACCGTGTACGACCCCGATGCGCCGACGGGTTCCGGCTGGTGGCACTGGTCGGTGATCAACATTCCCGCCAGCGTGACCGAACTGCGCGCCAACGCCGGCGCCGCCGGCGGCGCGCTGCTGCCGGCCGGCGCGAAGCACGTGCGCACCGACTACGGCACCGCCGCGTGGGGCGGCGTCTGCCCGCCCGAAGGCGACAAGCCGCACCGCTACATCTTCACCGTGTACGCGCTCAAGATCGACAAGCTCGACATCCCGGCAGACGCAACCGCCGCGCTGGCCGGATTCATGATCAACGCCAACCAGATCGGCAAGGCGACCTTCACGGCGAAGTACGGAAAACCGAAGGGAAAGTAGCCTTCTCAAGGCCGCGCAAAAGCCGCACGGACTTCATCATCGCCCGCTCCTGCCGATAGCAGCAGCGTCAACAGCAGCCGGGCCTTCGATGCACCGAGGTGGCCGCAGGGGATCGCCCCGCGAGCAATCAGGTCCATCTCGGAACCCGCGAAGCCGTAGGTTCGGGCGAACACACGGCCGGCCGGCACGCGAGTGCTCAGGACGACTGGCATGCAGCGGATCAGCGCCGAAATCGGCTCGACGGCCGCAGCGGGCACATGGCCGGCGCCCATGCCTTCGATGACTGCGCCCGCGTAGCCCAGGGCGGCCAAGGTGGAAAGCATGCGGCCATCCTCGCCGAGGCCCAGCGACACCAGCGCCACGTCGCAGGACCCCGAGCCTGCCTTGATCAGCGGAACTTCGCGATGAGGAGCCATCAGCAGTTCGACCAGCCCTTCCGCGACGATGCCGACGCGCCCGGTGCCGGGCGATTCGAACGCACTGGTGAGCGACGTGTGGCACTTTTGAACCCAGCGTGCCGCATGAATTTCATCGTTCAGGACGACAACGACGCCCATGCCGCGCAGGCGCTTGTCGGCCGCCACGGTCACGGCGGCCAGCAGGTTCGCCGGGCCGTCGGCGCCCTCGGACTGCGGGCCGCGCATGGCGCCCGTGACGACGACCGGCCCGGTGGCCCCTACCAGCCGGTCCAGCACGAAGGCCGTGTCTTCGATCGTGTCCGTGCCCTGCACGACGACGGCGCCGTCGATGCCGTTCGACAACTTGTCGCGCAACAGCCGCGCCAGCTCGACCAGGTTCGGCAGGCGCAATGACGCGCCGGGCAGGCCGAACAGGGTGATCGTCTCCAGTTCAGCCACCGACGCCAACCGCGGAACGCCCGCGACGAGGTGGCCGGCGGTGAGCGTCGGAACAATGCCGCCGCAGGCGCCGCCCGTCATGGTGATGGTCCCGCCCAGCGAGACCACCAGGATGCGGGGCAGGCTCACCGCGCCGTGGCCGTCTGCTGTGCCAGGAACCAGTCGAGGATCTGCTCGCCGGTCCAGACCAGCACCCCCTCGTGGCCCAGGACATAGTCGTACAGCTGCTCCAAGTAGCCGATGCGGTGCGGCACGCCGCTCAGGTAGGGATGGACCGAGATGGCCATCACGCGCGGTGCCTTGGCGCCGTCCTTGTACAGGCGATCGAACTGCGCCTTGCCGCGCTTGAGCATCTCGTCGGACGGATGCTGCTGCACCGCGGAGATCACCACGTCGTTCAACTCCACCGTGTAGGGAATCGACGTCATCGGGCCCTTGGGCGAATGCAGGCTGACCGGCTGGTCGTCCAGCACCCAGTCGGCGACGTATTCGATGCCGCATTCGGCCAGGTGGTCGATCGTGTCGTCGGTTTCGGTGAGGCCGGGGCTTTCCCAGCCGCGCGGCGCCTTGCCGGTGAACCGGCGGATTTCTTCCATGGTCTCGCGGATCGCGCCGAGCTGGTCCTCGACTTTGTGCATCGGGCGCTGCACCAGTCCGTGCCCCATGAACTCCCAGCCGGCGTTCAGGGCCGCCGTGCAGACCTCCTCGTAGATGCGGCAGGTCGCGCCGTTGAGCGCGAAGCTGGCCTTCATCTTGCGATCGCCGAGCGCTTCGAGGATGCGCCAGAAACCCACGCGCATGCCGTACTCGTGCCACGACCAATTCGGAATGTCAGGCAACAGCGGGCTGCCCATGGGCGGCGAGAGCACGGCGCGCGGCATGGCGCCCGTGGGCTCCCACACCTCGACGTTGACGATATTCCACACGACCACGCGCGCGCCGCCCGGCAGCGCCAGCGGCGGGCGGTTGACGATCGAGCGGTAAGGCGCGCGCGCCCGCACGCCGGCGCCGACAGGGTTGCTCATGGGCTTGGCTCCGGTCAGAGGTTGTCGGCCAGCCAGTCGGCGATGATGTTCGCGCCGACCTGGCGGTTGTCTTCCTGGCAGTGCTCGCTGCCGCCTTCGAACGCGGTGAGCACGCGCAAGGTCTTGTTGCTCGAACCCACGGCGTCGTACAGGCGCTGCGCGAAATCGACTTGCACGATGGTGTCGTTCTCGCCGTGCAGGCAGAAGAACGGGCAGGTCATCTTCTCGGCGATGCCGGTCAGGCGGTAGTTCTCCAGCTTCTTCATGCAAGCCTCGATGTCCGGCATGCCCAGCACCCACGGCAACTGGAAGCCGGGCGCGGACAGCTTGGTGCCGCCGGACTCCATGATCTTGCGGCGGCGAACCCAGGACTCGTGGTAGTCGAAGTGGCCGCCCCAGGCCACGCAGGCCGCGAAGCGCTGGTCCATCGCCGCGGCGCGCGGCGCGTAGTACCCGCCCATCGAGAAGCCCATCACGGCGACGCGCTTCATGTCGAACTCCGGCCGCGTGGCCAGCCAGTCGTAGGCCGCGCCGGCGGGCACCTCGTAGTCGTAGCGGCTGGGAATGCCCTGCAGGCGCAGCGCCTCGCCCTGGCCTGGGCCGTCGATGGCCAGCACGTGGATGCCGCGCTTGGCGATCTCGACGCCGCCGAACAGCACGCTCATCTCCTTGGCGTTGTCCAGGCCGTCGAACATGACGACCGAGGGCGCGGGCTCTTTCGTGTCGGCCTTGAGCAGCCAAGCCGGCAGCGTCGTGCCTTCGTAAGGCACCTCGACGCGCTCGATCTGCGGGAAGCGGCGCTCGACGCCCTTGCCGAAGCAGCGCAGGCAGGCGCGGTAGGTTTCCCACTTGCGTTCCGACGGCGCAACGAAGCGCTCGCCGCAGAAGTAGTAGATCGCGGCGCGCAGATAGTAGGCGCCCGAGGTCAGCTTGTGGCCCTTGGCCTCCTCCGCGTCGCCGAAGCCCTCGATGCGCTTGGCCATCGCCGTCCATTCGGCCCACCAGAGTTCGTTGTCGCCCTCGTGGCCGCGCAGCTTCTGCCCGATCTGGTCGATCTCGCTGATCGACGCCGCGCCCCAGCCGGCCATCTCGATGCCGAACATCATGCCTTGCGACCACATGTGGTTGGCCGGGAAATACTCGAACCAATGACTCATTATTTTTTCACCCGGGATAAAAGGCCAGCTTGGTCTGGTCGATCTTGAACACGTCGGCCAGCCAGTCGATCATCAGCTCCTGCCCCAGCGTGGGGTTGTCGTGCTGGCAATGTTCGGCGCCGGTCTCTTCTTCGTTGGTGAGGCGCAGCGTGGCGTTGATGCCGTGGCGCGTCGCATAGTCATGCACCTGCTTGACCGATTCGACGCCGAGCACGTCGTGCCCGCCGTGGATGATCAGGTAGGGGCACTTCATGTTCTCCAGCACGCCTTCCAGCTTGAAAGGCTTCGCGATCTCCGTGGCCTCGGCCATGGTCTTGGCGCCGAAGACCCATTTGATGTGGCCCGCCAGGCCGTGGTCCTCGCCCCGCGTCTTCCAGCGCTCGTGGATGTCCCAGATGGCGCCGTGCGAGATGCAGGCAGCCAGCCGTGGCTCCATCGCGCCGGCGCGGGCGGCATAGTAGCCACCCAGGCTGGAGCCGCTGACGGCGATGCGTGATGCGTCGATGTCGCCGCGCCGCTCGAGCCAGTCGATGCACTTGCCGATCGGCACTTCGTAGTCGTGCCGCGTGACGAGGCCGTGCCGGCGCAGCGCGCCGCCCTGTCCAGGTCCGTCGACCAGCAGCACCGACATGCCGCGCTGCAGCGCGCCGCGCCCGGTCATGAACCACAGTTCGTCCTTGAACGAGTCGAGGCCGCCGACGGAGATCAACACCGGCTGGCGGTCGCCGCCGTTGGGCGAGCGGATGAAATAGGCCGGCAAGGGCTTGCCCGGCTCATAGGGGATCTCCACCACTTCCGCTTTCGGCGTCAGCTGGGCCAGGAACTTGTGCGACGCCTTTTCGCAGCGGTCGAACGTGGGCAGGCGGCGCGGGTCGTCGGCCTTGAGCCAGAACTCCGCTTCGCGAAAATAGTTGGCGGCGCGCAGCCAGCAGTTCATCGCGCTGCGCACGTGATGGTGTGCGATCTCCTCATCGCCGCGGCGGTCGTTGCGCTCGGCGATGTGGGTCCATTCGCGATACCAGCTTTCGAAGTCGTTGGGAATGATCCTGCTGGCCGCCTGGAACACTTCGCTGACGGCGCCGCCGCCCTCTTGCGTCTCGCCCAGGCCGCGCCGGAACTGGTACGACATCCAGAAATCGTCGTGCCACTGGTGCCAGCCGAAGGGCTCGTAGCTGGGGGCTTTCTTGGGGGTGGTTTCCATGGGGTGTGTTACTTCGCGTCGAGTTTGAGAGTGCGGATCAATTTGGCCCACTTGTCGTAGTCCTCACGCCAGACCGTGCCGAACTGGGCGGGCGTGCCGGCGGATGTGTCCAGGCCGAGCGCGTCGGCGCGCTGCTGGATGTCGGGCATCTTCAGGGCGGCGTTGACCGCCGCGTTGAAGGCGTTCACCGAGGCGGCCGGCGTGTTCTTCGGCGCGAAGAAGCCGAACCAGCCCAGCGCTTCATAGCCGCGCACGGTTTCGCCCAGCGTGGGAACTGCCGGCGCGTTGTTGGTGCGGGCCTTGCCGGTCAATGCAATGGGCACCAGGCGGCCGCTTTGCACCTGCGGGTACATGCTGGAGAACCCGGCGATCGTGATGTCCACGTGCCCGGCAATGACGTCGTTCACCGGCTGGCCGCTGCCCTTGTAGGGAACGTGCACGAAATCGAGGCCGCTGCGTTCACGCAGCAGCTCCATCGCCAGGTGCGGAAAGCCGCCTTCGCCGTTGGTTGCCAGCCTGACCTTGCCGGGATTCGCCTTGGAATAGGCCAGCAGTTCCGGGAAAGTCTTGGCAGGCAAGGTCGGATTGGCGACCAGCAGCATGTAGTTGGTGTACGTCATGGCGACGGGCACGAACTCGTCGCGCACGTCGAAGGGCTGCTTGTTGATGATCGGCGCCACCGCCATGCTGCCCATCTGGCCCAGCACGAAGGTGTGGCCGTCGTTGGCGCCGGTCAGCGCGACTTGCAGCCCGAGGAGGCCGGAGGCCCCCGGCCGGTTGTCGATCACGATCGGCTGGCCCAGCGCCTCCTTCAGCTTCGGCGAAAGCAGCCGGCCGATGGTATCGGCCAGATCACCCGCGGGGTAGGGCACGATGACCCGGATGGGCTTGGTGAAGGTCTGCGCCGCGGCGCCGAAGACTGTCAACGCGCTCAATGCGGCCGACACGACCGCGGCTCTGACGAGCTTGTTCATTGGAACTCCTGAAATGAAAGGGGCCGGGTCCTGATCCAATAATTCAAGAGATGTGATTATTAGTCAAGTGACTTGAATGCTAGGGCGGTTTTCCGGCCAAGTCAACAGGAAATGCGGAGCGGCCGGGCGCTAGCCGCGCTTGCGGATTTTTGGCTTACTGCCTGGCGAAGTGGCCGAGCTGCGGCTGGGTGTGCTCACCCAGATGATGCGGGCCGCGACCTTGCCGGGATTGCGGTAGGCGTGCCGGGCTTCCGACCGGAACGTAAAGGAATCGCCCGCGCCAAGCGTGAACACCTGTTGCCCGACGGTGAGCTCGAACTCGCCTTCGATCACATAGCCGACTTCCTCGCCTTCGTGGGAAAGCATGGCGCGGCTGCCCGCCCCGGGTTGGAGCGTGTGCAGGTTTCCCTCGAGCAGATGGTCGCCATCGGGCGGCACCAGGCGCTCGACGGACGAGCCGGCGCCGTGCAGGGACAACACCTGGCGAGAGCCCGCCTGAAACACGATCTTCTGGGACTCGTCCGGAGAAAAAAGCTCGGCAACGCTGATCTGCAGGCACTTGGCAATCTTGCCAAGAACGGCGAGAGACGGACTGATCCGGCCGTTCTCGATCTTCGACAGCAGGCTTTCGGAGCAGCCGATCTGATCCGCCATCTCGCGCAGCTTCAACCCCTTGAGCTTGCGCGTGCCGCGAATGCTCCCGCCGACGGCGACCGGGTCCTGGGAAACGTCGGCGGGGCGGCGCGGCCGCCGATCGGAAGGGGGGGAAAGGCGGGGCATGAGGTCACGCTGTTATTTTCCGCAGTGTAAGACACGCCTCGCGCCTCACCACTGGATGCGCGCCTACTTCCCCAATCCCCCCTGTCGCGCCAGGTGCACCTGATGCAGGGTGATCTTGCGCACCTCGGCCTGGCTGGTCTCGATATGCGCGCGCAGCAGCATCGCTGCCTGGTCGCCGCGCTTGCGCTGGATGGCTTTCAGGATCTTGGCGTGCTCGTCGTAGGTGGCGTCGATGCGCGCCTGCTTGGTGAAATCGAGCCTGCGGATGATGCGGATGCGATCGGTGACGTCGCGGTGCACCCGGGCCATCTCGGCGTTGCCGGCGGCGGCGACCAGCGCGCAATGGAATTCCTCGTCCCACTTCGACACCTGCACCATGTCGCTGCTGCGCTCGGCGGCCGGCACCAGCCAGATCGCGTTCAACTTGTCGAGCAGCTCGGTGTTCACGCGCTGGCCGTCGGCGCACAGGCGGTGCGCGGCCGTCGTTTCCATCACCATGCGCAGGTCGTACAGCTGCTCGAACTGCTCGAAGTCGAACGGAAGCACGCGCCAGCCGCTGCGAAACAGCACCTCGACATAGCCTTCCTGCTGCAGCCGGAACAGCGCCTGGCGCACCGGCGTGCGCGAGACGCCCAGGCGCTCCGAGATTTCGTTTTCGGTGAAGCGGTCGCCCGGCACCAGGCTGAACTCGGCCACGTCACGCTTGAGCTGTTCGTAGACCTCGTCGGCGCGCGAGCGGTGCGCGGGGGCGTCGGCCACGGGCGGGGGACGGCGGGTGGTGGTGTGCACGGCGCAGACTCTATCAGCGTTGCGCAGCTGTTGCGGCAGCGAGCGCGGCCAGAAGTTGCGTGCTGGTTGCGGTCCAGCCGACGATGGCCCCCTGCGCCCGCATCATCTCCACCGCGCTGGCCTTGAACTGCGGAAAATAGCTCTCGGTACAGTCTTCCAGCAGCAGGCAGTCGTAGCCGCGGTCGTTGGCCTCGCGCATCGACGTCTGCACGCAAACCTCGGTCGTGACGCCCATGAACAGCAGGTGCGTAATGCCATCTTGTTTCAGCAAGTCGTGCAGCGGCGTCGCGTAGAACGCGCCCTTGCCCGGTTTGTCGATCACGAATTCACCGGGACGCGGCCCGAGTTCCGGAATGATCTCGTTGCCCGGCTCGCCCGCCACCAGCACGCGCCCCATCGGGCCGGCGTCACCGATGCGCAGGCTCGGGTTGCCGCGGTTGCGCTTGGCCGGCGGGCAGTCCGAGAGGTCGGGCTTGTGCGACTCGCGGGTGTGCACGACCAGGCCACCGATCTTGCGCCAGGCCTCGAGCACGGCACGGCAGGCCGGGACGATGGCGGCGAGCAGGGCCACGTCGTTGCCCAGCGATTCACCGAAGCCGCCGGGCTCGATGAAGTCGCGCTGCATGTCGATGATGACCAGCGCGGTGTGCGCGGGGTCGAAGGCGTAGGGGAAGGGATTGGCCGGCAGTTCGATCATGAGATGGTTTCCTCGTGCGAGCCCCTCACCCCAGCGCGCTCCCCAGTGGGGAGAGGGTGAGATTCATCATGATGTCCGCCACCCATGTGCGCGCCCAGCACCTGGCGCTGCGCGCCGGCGGCCGGAGTCTCGTAGACGATCCGGCCTTCGCTCATCACCACGATGCGGTCGGCCAGCTCCAGCAATTCGTCCAGGTCTTCGCTGATCAGCAGCACGGCGCCGCCGCGCTCGCGCACGTTGAGGATGCGGGAGTGGATTTCCTTGACCGCCGCGA
>JAQGMS010000468.1 GCA_028292245.1 Ramlibacter sp. | reverse complement strand
TCATCCTGGATGAGAAGTCATAGAGGCGATTGGTCATTTTAGAAATCGCCACTGACGCCGAGCGTGAAGGTGCGCGCGCGGGGATAGGCATAGTAGTCGGTACCGAGGTCGATGTTCGATGTGCCGTTGCTGTTCACATCGGGATCGTAGCCCGTGTACTTGGTGAAGTTGTGCAGATTGTGCCCGGACACGTACAGCTTCGCGTTCGTCAGTCCGCGCGCGGCGAACAATCCCGCCGGGAGGCGCCAGCTGACCGTGATCTCCTGAATGCGGAGATACGAGCCATCCTCGATGAAGCGGTCGGAGATTACTCTGCCGCCCGACGTTCCATCGAAGCTGGCGCGCGGCTCGTCCGTGATGTCGCCCGGATTCTGCCACCTGTTCATCGCGTAGGCGAACTTGTTGTCGTAGTTGTAGCCGCCGTCATCCGCAAAGATGCGCATGAGATTGAAGACCTTCGCACCGTGCGAGAACTCGAGAAAGCCTCGCAGCTCGAAGTTCCTGTAGCCGATCGTGTTGCCGAGTCCACCGAAGAACTTCGGCTGCGGGTTGCCAGCGTTGATCCGATCGTCCGAGTACATCGCATCGCCGGTGGCCGGATCGACACCCTTGAAATGCAGGACGTAGAACTCGCCGATCGGCTGGCCGACCGCTGCGCGACTGATGTCACGATAGTTGTCGCCGGCAACCGGCTGGTCCGCGTTCAGCTTCGTGACCTCGTTGTGATTGAACGAGATGTTGAAGTCGGTATTCCACGAGAACCCGCCCCGCGTCGACGGCTTGAAGTTCACCGTGTTCAGGCCGAACTCGAATCCTCGATTCACAACGTTGCCGATGTTGTCGAAGAACGAGCAGTAGCCGATGGTGCAGGGCAGCTGGCGGCGCGTGAGCAGATCCGACGTGAGCTTGTGGTAGTAATCCGCGATGATGCTGACGCGGCCGCCGAACGGGTACCAGTCGATACCGGTGTCCCACTCCTTCGTTGACTCCCACTTCAAGTTCGGATTCGCGAACGCCAACGGTGCGATACCCGGCGTGCCACCGTAGTTGGCGGACCCGTAGGTGGCCAGCGCTGCAAAGTTCGGAATCGACTGATTACCGGTCTTGCCGAAGCTGCCGCGCAGCTTCAGCTGGCCGAATCGATTGCTGAAATCTCCCATGAACGGCTCGTCGGAGAGTACCCAGCCCGCGGAGATGGCCGGAAAGTATCCCCAACGATTGTTGACGCCGAAGCGTGAGGAGCCGTCTGCTCGCACGCTGCCCTGCAAGAGATAGCGATTCTTGTAGCTGTAGTTCGCGCGCGCGAAGAACGACTCGAGATTGTTCGCCGTCGGAATTCCGCCGAAGTCCACGAGGTTCGTCGCACTTCCGACATACTGGAATTCCGGGCTGCTGAACCCTTCGCCTCGAAGAAAGCTCGACTCTTCGGTGTTGTACTCGATGCTTCCGCCGCCGACGACCGTCAAGCTGCTTCCGGCGTCCGAGCCTCCCTGATACGTCAGGTAGCTCTGCAGCAGATAATGGTTCGTATTGTCGAACGTCGTCATCGCCACGCCGTGCGCGCCGAACGCGTAGTTGCCAACCACGAGAGGCGAGCGCCACTGGTTCTCGTTGTCGTGGAGGATGTCCACGCCCGCGCTGCCGGTGAGCGTCAGGTGCGAGTTGAAGATGTAGTCGCCCTGAAGGTTGCCGAGGACGTGGTCGGTGATCGTCGGAAGGCGATCGTAGGTTCCGATCGCAACGGGATTCGAGTACACCTCGGAATTGTTGCTCGGAGTCGTGTCGGCAGTGCTCGTGAACGACCCGTCGGGGTTGCGCACGTGATAGATCGCGGGCTGTCCGATCGCGTTGGTGACGATGCCGTCGTTGCTGTTGTTGCCTTCGATCCGGTCGTTGTGCTCACGCGCGAGCCCGATGGACGTCTTGAGGCTGAACTTCGGCGTCGCATCGTAGTCCACGTTCACGCGCATGTTCGCGCGATTGTAGGCGGAGCCGAGCACGATGCCGGTCTGCTTGAAGAACGATCCGTCCACGTTGTAGCGGAGCGTCTCCGAGCCGCCGCTCACGCCCATGTGAAGGTTCTGGATCGGTCCATTGCGGAAGATCGCGTCCTGCCAGTCGGTGCTCGTCGCGTCATCAACGCCGGCGAAGAACTGGAGTCCGTCGCCATCGTTGACGGCGCCTTCGTTCATGTAGGTGACGTACTGCGTCGCGTTCATCAGCTTGAGCTTCGTCGCAGCGCTCTGAATGCCGGTCGACAGATCGATCGTGAACTTCGCCTTGCCCGCCTGGCCGCGCTTCGTCGTGATCATCACGACGCCGTTCGATGCGCGCGAGCCGTAGATCGCCGCCGAGGCTGCGTCCTTGAGCACGGTGATCGACTCGATCTCGTTCGGATCGAGGCCGGTGATCGCCGTTGGCGCCTCGCTGCCTGCAGGAAAGAGCTGCTGCGCGAGGGGATCGTTCGCGATCGGTACGCCATCCACCACGTAGAGCGGCTGGTTCGACGCCGAGAGAGAGGCCGCACCGCGAACACGCACGCTGATGCCGGTTCCTGGCTCGCCGGAATTCTGCGAGACCTGAACGCCGGCGGCCTTGCCCTGCAATGCGGCGTCGATGCCGGCGACCGGCTGATCCTGGATGTCCTCACCGCGCACCTGAGTCACGGCGCCGGTGACCTCCGCTCGATTCTGCGTGCCATATCCGGTGACGACGACTTCCGAGAGCACCGTCGACACGGGACGAAGCATGAAGTCCGCCGTGACCGTGGCGTCGAGCGCCGCCGTCACGACCCGCTGTGTTGGCGCATAGCCAATGCGCTGGACGCGAATGGTGTAAGTGCCCGCCGGAATGCGCAGGGTGTACGCGCCTGCGGTATCCGTAAGCGCTCCGCGTGTCGTTCCCACCGCGATTATTTGTGCGCCGGGACCGGGAGCGTGACTCGATGAGTCGGTAACGGTGCCGCGCACGATGGCGACATTCGGAGCCGTCGTTGCCTGCGCCTTCACCTGCGCGAACGGGGCTGCGACACACACAGCCAGGGTGATCTTCCAGATCGAACGGGAAAAATTCATTGGCAGTTCTCCATCGGGGAGTTGCAGACGGATATCCGCCCGATGCTCTGAGAGAGCGCGTCGGAAGCAGCGGACGGACCGTGGGGCGAGCGTATGTATACCTTTGCGCCCAGCTAGATGGGGGGCGGACCACCCGTTCGCAAGCTCAGTCCCGATATCGCACATCGAACGGTCGCCGCCACGCGGAGCGCGCTCTTTTCGCACGCGTTGACACTTACGGCGTACGCCTTGCGGGCCAGTGCTCCGGACTGTTTTCGATTCAAGGAGCGCACGATGGACAAGCAGATTCCTCTCGATCGCAGCGTCGAAGCCGATCTCGACGATCATCACGCGGTAAAAGAGGTCGCGCTGGATATCGCATACAAACGTCTCGTGATGGTGAACGTCGTGTATCTGGGCTCGCCCCTGGGCGGCGACAGAGAGTGGGTGCTGGTCGACGCCGGCATTCCGGGCTCCGCCGGAGCCATCGAGCGCGGTGCGGAACACCGCTTCGGCAGCAAGGGGCCACCCGCCGCCATCATCATGACACACGGCCACTTCGATCACGTCGGCGCCCTCGAGACGCTGGCCGAGCGCTGGCAGGTGCCGATCTTCGCGCACACGCGCGAGCTACCGTATCTGGATGGCCGCGAGCGCTATCCGCCTCCGGATCCGCACGTGGGCGGAGGGTTGGTGTCCGCGCTCTCGCCACTCTTTCCGCGCGGGCCAGTCGACGTGAGCAAGTATCTGCAGCCGCTACCTGCAGACGGCAGCGTCCCCTTCCTCCCGGAGTGGCGCTGGATCGACACGCCGGGGCACGCGCCGGGTCACATCTCGCTCTGGCGCGAGCGCGACCACGCACTCGTCGTCGGCGATGCGTTCATTACGACGAACCCGGAATCGGTGTACGGCACTGCGACGCAGATCCCGGAGCTGCACGGGCCACCGAGGTACTTCACCCCCGACTGGAGCTCCGCGCGTGAATCGGTGCGCCAGCTCGCGGCGCTCGAGCCCTATCTCGTCGTCCCCGGTCACGGGCACGCGATGCACGGACCTGTCATGCTCCACGCGCTCGAGATTCTCGCACGGGACTTCGATCGCATCGCGATTCCGG
>JAQGMS010000414.1 GCA_028292245.1 Ramlibacter sp. | reverse complement strand
CAGCCGCATGATCGAGGTCTTGCCCGACAGCGTCGGGCCCAGCAGCACGCTCAGCGTGCCGCCCTCCAGCGTCAGCGAAACGTTGCGAATGGTCGGAATGCCGTCGACCAAACGCGTGATGTTTTCGAGGGTAACGGTCATGTCCGCCCCCCTGCTTCGCGCAAAACACGTTCTGATGCGACGTGGTTGGCGGCGATCCATTCTTCAAGCGCGGCAATTTCGCCCGCCGACAACCGCAGGCCGAGCTTGGACCGCCGCCAGACGATGTCTTCGGCGGTACGGGCCCACTCGTGGGCGATCAGATACCTGACCTCGCTCTCGGTCAAAGTGGCGCCGAACGATTTTCCGAGATCGGCCAGCGATTTCGCAGGACCGAGCAGTTTGGCAGCGCGGGTGCCGTAGGCATGCGCCAAGCGGTTAGCGTGCACTGAGCTCAGGAAAGGATAGCCGCGGATCAGTTCGGCTGATAGCGCCGGGATCGCCGAGACATCCATGTCGCCGCCGGGCAGCGGCGATTTGGCGGTCCAGCCCTCCCTGGCCTTGGCGCTGCGCAAATAAGGCGAGAGCCGCTCCAGCGCTTCCTCGGCGAGGCGGCGGTAGGTGGTGATCTTGCCGCCATAGATCGACAGCAGCGGCGCGCCGCCGGGCGTGTCGAGTTCGAAAACATAATCGCGCGTGGCGGCCTTGGCCTCGCTGGCGCCGTCGTCATAAAGCGGGCGGACGCCGGAATAGGTCCAGACCACATCTTCGGGCGCAACGGCGTGCGCCAGATATTCGCTGACGGAATCGCAGAGATATTTGATCTCCTCGGCCGAGGCCTTCACCTTTGCCGGGTCGCCATCGAAATCGCGGTCGGTGGTGCCGATCAGGGTAAAATCGTCCTGGTAGGGAATCACGAAGACGATGCGGCCGTCGCCGTTCTGAAACATGTAGGCGCGGTCATGGGCGTAGAGTTTGCGCACCACGATGTGGGAGCCCTGCACCAGCCGCACCTTGGCGCGCGCGTTGACGCCGGAGCCCGATCGCAGGACATCCTCGACCCAGGGACCGCCGGCATTGACCAGCGCGCGGGCCTTGATGCTGCTGCGGATGCCGGTCGCAGTGTCCTCGACCGTGACCTGCCAGATGCCATCGGCCTGCCTGATCTCGACCGCGCGCGAACGGGTGCGGATTTCAGCGCCGCGATCGGCGGCGTCGCGCGCGGTGAGCACCACAAGGCGGGCGTCATCGACGAAACAGTCGGAATATTCAAAACCCTTCGAGAAGCGATTAGGTACCAGCGGCTTGCCGACCTCGTCCTTGCTGAGATCGAGCGAGCGGGTCGGCGGCAACAGGTTTCGCCCGCCGATATGATCGTAGAGGAACAGTCCGAGCCGCAGCAGCCAGGCCGGACGGAGGCCGGCATGGTGCGGCAAAACGAAACGAAGCGGACGAATGATGTGCGGCGCGATCTGCCAGAGAACTTCCCGCTCGATCAGCGCCTCGCGCACCAAACGAAACTCGTAATATTCGAGATAGCGCAGCCCGCCATGCACGAGCTTGGTCGACCAGGACGACGTCCCGCTAGCCAAGTCGTTCATTTCACAGAGGAAAACTGAGTTGCCCCGGCCGGCCGCATCGCGCGCGATACCGCAGCCGTTAACACCGCCACCGATAATAGCGAGGTCGAAAGTTCGGTCCAACGGCGCTTCCCCGGCGTTCGCCTGTTCGCTTTGGCGATTTTGCTTTCGGTTTTGAATAAATCACAACCAAATGCGAAAGCAAGCGAAAACGGGGAACCGGGGCCGAATGTCCCATGGCCTCATGCTGCGAAAGGCGCGAAGCCGTCATCGCGAGCAGCGGCGCGCTTGTAGGATAGCTATCGCATGGTTTACGACCGCCTGAGGCGCGACAGCGAAATGATCGGGGACGACCATGAGACGGCGTGACTTCACTGCGGCGCTGCTGGGATCTGCAACGCTGGGCGCATGGCCGCTTTCCGCGCCCGCCCAGCAAAGCACGATGCCGGTGGTCGGCTTTTTGCGCGTGACGTCGGCCGCGGACTCCGCACACCTCGCCGCCGCCTTTCGTCAGGGTCTCAAGGAATCTGGATTTATCGACGGACAAAACGTCGCCATCGAATATCGCTATGCTGAAAATCAGCGCGAGCGAGCGCCAGCGCTGGCCGCCGATTTGATCGGGCGACAGGTCGCCGTGATTGCGACCGACCAGGCCGTGCGCGAGGTCAAAGCGGCCAGTTCGACCATCCCGATTCTGTTTGTGCTCGGCGCCGATCCCGTTGCCGCCGGTCTGGTGGCGAGCCTGAACCGCCCCGGGGCCAACGTGACCGGCGTCGTATTCTTTTCCTCACAACTCGGGGCGAAGCGCATCGAACTGCTGCGGCAGCTGGTGCCGACGGCGACCACGATCGGCGTGCTGGCGTTTGCGGTTAGTCCCGAAGACAAGACCGAGCGGGACCAGATTGAAGCGGCGGCGGCGGGCGCGGGTCAGCAACTCCTCATCGCTGACGTGGCCCAGGAAGCCGACATCGACAAGGCGTTTGCGGGTTTTGCCGAGAAGGGCGTCGGCGCGGTGCTGGTGGGTTCCGGTCCGTTCTTCCGCTCCCACAAGGAAAAGATCGTCGCATTGGCGACACGCCATTCGCTGCCGACGAGCTACTCGCTGAGCGAGTATGTCCGGTCCGGCGGCTTGATGAGCTACGGTACCAGCATCACCAATGCCTATCGGGAAGCCGGCAAATATGCCGCGCGGGTTCTCAGGGGTGAGAAGCCCGAGGATCTTCCGGTCCTGCAGTCGACGAAATTCGAATTCGTCATCAACCTGAAGACCGCAAAAGCCCTCGGACTGGTGGTGCCGCAGCAGCTTCAGGTC
>JAQGMS010000392.1 GCA_028292245.1 Ramlibacter sp. | reverse complement strand
CCCTGACGAAACGGTCTCCGGTATAGATCCATCCGCCTTCGCGCATCGTTTCTGCTGTCTTGTCCGGACGATTCCAATAGGAAGGAGAGCTTGAATCAACCGCAGGTCATCGACCCGCATTAGGGAGAGAGCATCCCGTCATCTCCAGCGCCGTCAGGAAACTGCCGCACCGGCTCGTTCGACCTCAATGTCCTTTCGGCCAGAAAGGCCTGGCAGCAAAACGCCGCCTGACCGGCAACCGCCCCGATCGGCGAGGATCGCATCGACACTGGGCGAGATAAAGCGGCTAAAACAGCGAATAAGAATGGCCTCTCGTGAAATCATTGTGCACGCATAACGTAAAAGCGTGGCGACGCTTGAAGGCGATATCAGGATGCCAAGCGACTCGACAAACGGATCGCAGCCGCAGGCTGACGCAGGTCGCAAGGCCATCGTCCAGGAGATGAAGGAAACCCCGGTAAACGACTTTACGGGTAAGAACGTGCAAATCCGCGAAGACGGTCGCGTCCTGCCAGGCATTTAGGTCGAACTTCGTACGCTCACGGTCTGCATAGGGGCACATCGAGTGCAGAGGCCCGGGCGGCACGCAGCGTAGCCGCCGCCTTATTGCGCTCCGCAATTAATGAAGGGCTGTCAGCCATGGCCTTGCTGTTGTCGTAGGCGGCGTCACACTCGGCTTGCGACAGCCCGAACAGTTAAGCTGCCGATCGGACTGGTCGTCGACGATCGATGAGACGTCGCCCACCTAGATCTAAAAAGGTTGCAATACTCGGGCGCGAATGGAGGGGGAGCCGTGATGCTCAGCATGCCATATCGGTAGCCTACCCTCCTAAGTATGCTTGACGGATATGCGGGTTTGCAAGCATCTCTACGCTTGTTCCCTTTTGGACAACCTTTCCTGATGATAAAAGATAAGACCGGTCGCATAATTGTAGCGCCGCCAAAGCGTTTTGTTCGACCATCAGAACCGTCGTTCCTTTCGCACGTATATCGAGAATGAATCGGAACGTCTGTTCGACGAGGTTTGGTGCAAGTCCGAGTGACGGCTCATCAAACAAGACAAGTTTTGGTCTGCTCATCATCGTGCGCGCAATTGCGAGCATTTGCTGCTCCCCGCCCGAGAGTGTGCCAGCTGCCTGAGACCTCCGTTCGCCCAATCTCGGAAAGCGATCGAAAAATCCATTTATATCCCGGGCAACTTCGTCCCGATCTTTGCGGAGGTAGGCCCCCATGATCAGATTCTCAGTCACGGTCAGATGCGGAAAAACCCGCCTGCCTTCCGGGCAATGAGAAATTCCCGCAGCCAAAACGTTTCGCGGTCCGCAGTTGTCAAAGGCCTCGCCGTTGAAGGTGATTTTTCCTTCATATTTTACGAGTCCGGAAATCGCCTTGAGCATTGTGGACTTTCCAGCCCCGTTCGCGCCGATCAACGTAACGAGTTCGCCTTCTTCCACTGACAAAGAGACGCCATGAATTACGTGGACGGGCCCGTACCTTACCGATAGAGCTTCAACCCTTAACATTCGTCAACCCCTCTCCAAGATAGGCGCGAATGACATCGGGGTGATTTTGGATCTCTAGCGGCGTGCCGCCGGCGATCATCTGTCCATTGTTGAGGACAACAATTCGATCCGAGATCGACATGACCATATGCATATCGTGCTCGACCAGAAGAACTGTAATACCCCGATCACGAATCGCTCTGATCAACTCCATAAATTTCTGAGTCTCGGACGGATTAAGGCCGGCGGCCGGTTCGTCGAGCAGGAGAATTTTCGGATCGGCAGCGAGCGCCATGGCGAGCGCTAGCAGCCGCTGCTCGCCATACGAAAGCGTTCCGGCTACTTCGTCCAAACGATGTGCAAGGCCGACCAAGTGTAGGATGTCTTCGGCCTCCGCGCGTAGCCGATGCTCCTCGGCGACGACGGATGCAGACCTAATAATCGCGCCAAAGACTTCAGCTCGCCCGCGCAAATGCAACGCCGTCACGACGCTGTCGAACACCGTACACGCATTGAAGATGCTCGTTCTCTGGAAAGTCCTGACGACTCCAAGCAACGCGATTTCCGAAGTCGACAGCTTCGTGAGATCGCGCCCTTTGTACGACACACGTCCGGAACTTGGCCTAAGAAATCCAGTGATGACGTTAAAAGCGGTGGTCTTGCCCGCACCATTGGGGCCGATCAAACTGACAATCTGGCCTTGCGGAACATCGAACGTCATCTCTGAAATAGCCAAGAGACCGCCGAACCGTACCGCAACCTGGCTGACCGCAAGTGTGTCGAGAGCTACTGCCGCACTCATGTCGAGGGACTGTCCTTCAAAACAGGCTTCTGCGGAAATGTTTTAGGAGCGCTCTTCCAAAGGTTCAGCAAGGCTGGCACGATACCTTTTGGCAAGTACATCACAATTAAGATCATGGCCACGCCATATAATATCCACTGCAGTTCCGGACGCACTATTTGCCGAACTAGTTCTGGAATGATCCCGAAGATAAGTCCTCCAACGATGGGCCCAAGCAACGTCCCTTTTCCGCCGGTCATGACCATGATCACCATCGTGACTGTATAGATAAACAAAAATACGTCGGGATCGATCACGCGCACATAGTGCGCATAGATCGCGCCTGATCCGCCTGCCATTGCTGCCGAAACAACCGTCGCAGCCACGAGATAACGGGTAACCTTGATGCCAACAGACCGAGCAAGGGATTCGTTTTCGCGCAGAGCAACAAGTGCCCGACCTACCCTCGAGTGAACCACTCGAGCGATAATCCAATATGCGAGAACGCCCACTATAAGAACAAGGTAATAGTTTGGGACCCGCCCATACAACGGAGTCACGCCATAGCCTGGCAGCCAGATGGACAGCGGTGGAATATTATTGAGTGCCATCGGGCCGTTGGTAAGACTGACCCAGTTCAAAGCCACCATGCGAGAAACCTGAGCAAATCCGATCGTCAGGATCACGAAATAGGCGCCGCGGACACGAAACGCCAGCTTGCCTATGATCCACCCAAAAACACCGGCGATGATGACCGCCAGAGTAAATGCCAGCCAGACCGGTTGCGCCGGAACGATGAGCGGGTTGTCGGCACCATAATAAAATTCAAAGCCGAGAGAAAAAAGCGCGCTCACATACGCGCCTATCCCGAAGAATGCGACATGGCCGAGACTTAACTGGCCGGCATATCCCAACAGCAAATTGAGACTCATCGCCGCGATGATAAAAATTCCGGCTGACGTCAGCGTAAACAATATGTATTGATTGCTGACCGCTAGAGGCAGCAGCGCCAGCAGCGCCAAAAGTACGACTGCCATCCGACTTTCGGTCATCCCGTACGCTCCCTTGGTGCAAAGATTCCCTGCGGACGCAACAGCAACACCGCGATGATCAGAACGAATCCCATCGCATCGCGATATCCGGAGTCGATGTAGCCCGCTCCAAGTTCTTCCACGAGCGCCAGAACAAAGCCCCCGATCGTCGCGCCAACGATATTTCCTAACCCGCCGAGAATGACGACCGCAAACGCCTTCAGCGTGACGAGATCGCCCATCATCGGAACGACCACGAAAACCGGAGCGAGCAAAGCGCCGGCACTGGCGGCTAAGCCGGAGCCGATCGCAAATGTCAGCGTGAACATCCGGTTGATCTTCACGCCCATCAGCGAACTTGCTTCACGGTCTTGAAACGTCGCACGCATTGCGATTCCGAAATTCGTCCGATTGATCATAACGTAGAATCCGATCAGGAGAACGAACGCAACGCAGATAACGAAAACACGTAAAGGCGCAACCGACACGGATCCGATCACGAAGGGGGCAGTCTGGAATGGGTGCGGGACCGACTTTGCAACACCGCCCCATCCGAACAATTCGAGATTCTGCATGACGATCCAGGCACCGATCATCACCAGCATCGTCGTGTCCATGTCGGAATTCTGAAGCGGCCGCAAAAGCACGAACTCGATCAGCGCCCCCAACAGAACCCCAAGGATGACCGCAAGCAGAAGTCCGGCGAAGAAGTTAAGACCCAGCGGACCAATCAGCACGTAAGCCATATACGCGCCAAAGGTGTAGAGCTCGCCATGAGTGAAATTGGCCACCTTCATCACGCCGAAGATGAGGGTTAGGCCAATTCCAAGCAAGGCGTAGGTGCCGCCGAGCACAATGGCGTTCAGCAGATGCTGAAACAACTGTTCCATGTTCAGGTACCGCGCCCGTCACGCTACTGCGGCTTTATGATCTTTCCATCCTTAATCTGTACAACATAGATGTTCGGAGTGCTTTGACCGCTCTCCTTGCCTGCAGGTCCGGCCTTAGCAAACTTGATATCGCCGTTTACCCCTTTGACTTGCACATTCCAAAGCGCGTCCCGAATTGCCGCGGGCTCAGCTTTGCCAGCATCCTTAATCGCTTGAACGACCGTAAGAATTCCGTCGTAACCACGAAAGCCATCGGTCAAGCCTGAAAAGGAATATCCTTTCTTTGTCCACTCTCGGATAAAGACTTTGGCAACGTCCGGATGCGTGGCATCGTCCGGAAACCAAGGCATGAAAAAGACGATGTGATAACTGCCGTTGGCCGCCGTTCCAGCCTGTTCGATCAGCTGGTCTGGCGCCGAGGATCCGCCGGTGCTGACGATCCGATGCGGCACTCTCTGTTCCTGGGCTTGCTTGAGCACAAGAGTGAGTTGCTCAATTCCCGTGGTCACGAAGAGGGTATCGCCGCCAGATTGCTTGATTTTCGCTAGTTGTGCGGAAAGGTCGGTGGCGTCCGGCGCCATGGTTTCCGATGCGCCGATCTGGATGCCCTTGGCGCGAAGCATTTTCGAGAACTCCTCAGCAGCGCCGCGTCCCCAATCATTGTTGACGACCAACATATCGGCTTTTTTGAGAGCCGGAGAGAATTTTTCCAGTCGGGAGTCGCCGAACACCTTCGCCTCTACGGAAGAGGGCGGCGAGATACGGAAAACCCACGGGTTGCCGGATGTCGTGATCTTGCCGGATGACGCGGTCTCAACAACCATCGGCACCTGATATTCCATCAACCGGGGCATGATCGCCAAAGTCAGGGTCGAGCCCCACGCGCCCAACAGAACGGGGACCTTGTCTCCGCTAAGGAGCTTCTCAGCTGTCGCGACAGCTTCCTTCGGATTGCTCTTGTTGTCTTCAAGGATCAATTGAATTTGACGGCCGAGAACACCGCCAGAATTGTTCACAACCTCTGTCGCGATGCGCGCACCATTCGCAACATAAGTCCCCGCTGCGGCGATATCGCCAGTCAGAGGTTCGCTCATACCGATCTTGATCGGGTCGGCCGCATATGAGGTCACAAGTGAACAAAGCAAGAAAGCCGCGGACGTAATAGCTAAGCGCATTTCACTCCCCTTTATGATTGATCGCCTGTCCTATCGAGTTTTTCCACTCTCTTCTTGTTCTATAGCGACGGTTGCGAATTTGCCACGCCAAAAAATAAGCGGAGCGCACTCCCAATCTGCTTTAATTTTTAGCACGCGGCCCACCAGGATCAGGTGATCACCTCCATCATAGCTCGCATACTTTTCACATTCGATGGAAGCAGCAGCCTTTTGGATAAGACGGCACCCAAATGAGCCGTCCTCGAACTCAACGTCTTTCCATTTTTCTCCAGACGCCACCGCGAACTGTTTCGCAAGTGATAGTTGCCCTTCGTGCAGGACGCTGACAGAAAAATATCGCGCGCGCTCAAATGCAGGCAGACTGTACAATCTACGCGCAACACTGAAGAGA
>JAQGMS010000200.1 GCA_028292245.1 Ramlibacter sp. | reverse complement strand
AAGAGCGCTTCGTCGAAGTAACTTGAAACTGGTAGTTGGCTTGCGGCCTGCTGCAGTTGAAGACTTAAATCAGACATGGGTGACCTGACCTAGAGACTCCCCCTATGAAGGGGCAGGGTAAGCGCTTTATCCGTGGACTGGCGCGGGAGGGGAAATGAGAGGGAACGGAGAGCCGGTATGGCACCGGATTGAGGGAAGGGGATTGTACCCTCCGGGTTCACATGAGGCCGTGTGCATGGGGATCAAGTCCGCGGATGTAACGGTGCCGGGGCCGCGCGACCGAAGGCACCAGCGGCACGGCCTAGAATCCGGTTTTGATTTGCGCGAGATCCATGCCCAAGGCCCCTTACAAGACCCCTGCCAGTTACGAGGCTGCGCTGGAAGAGCTCGAACAGCTGGTCGCCCTGATCGAATCGGGGCAGCTGCCGCTGGAGCAGTTGCTGACGGGCTACCAGCGCGGCGCCGAACTGCTGCAGTTCTGCCGTGAAAAATTACAGGCCGTGGAAAACCAGATCAAGGTGCTGGACGAGGGGACGCTCAAGCCGTGGACGCAAGAGTGATTTTCAATCTCGGCGGCTGGAGCGCGCAGCGGCTCGAGCGGGTGGAGCAGGCGCTGTCCGACTGGGTGGTGGCCGACGCGCCCGCGGGGCTGGGCGAGGCGATGCGCTACGCCGTGCTCGATGGCGGCAAGCGGCTGCGGCCTTTGCTGGTGCTGGCCGCCAGCGAAGCCGTCGACGGCAACCCGCGGGCCGCGCTGCGCGCCGGCTGCGCTGTCGAGCTGATCCATGCGTACTCACTGGTCCACGACGACATGCCGTGCATGGACAACGACATCCTGCGCCGGGGCAAGCCCACGGTGCACGTGAAGTTCGGGCAGGCGCAAGCGCTGTTGGCGGGCGATGCCTTGCAGGCGCTGGCGTTCGAACTTCTGACGCCCGATGGCACGGACGTGCCGCCAGCCGTGCAGGCATCGCTGTGCCGGCTGCTGGCCCGCGCCGCGGGCCATGCGGGCATGGCGGGGGGCCAGGCGATCGACCTGGCCGCTGTCGGCCGCGCGCTGGGCGAAAGTGAACTGCGGGAAATGCATCGCCGCAAGACCGGTGCGCTGCTGCAGGGCAGCGTGATGATGGGCGCCGCCTGCGGCAGCACGGATGAAGCCGCGCAAGCCGCCCTCGGCCGCTATGGCGCGGCGGTGGGCCTGGCGTTCCAGGTGGTCGATGACATCCTGGACGTGACCGCCGATTCGGCGACCCTGGGCAAGACGGCGGGCAAGGATGCGGCCCAGGACAAGCCGACCTATGTCTCGTTGCTCGGGCTGGAGCGGTCGCGCGCGTTTTCCCGGGAACTGCTGGCGCAGGCGCGGCAAGCCCTGGCCGAAAGCGGCTTGGCCGATACACTGGCCCTGCAGGCGCTGGCCATGATGGTGGTCAACCGCGACAACTGACCCCAAGCAACTCACGGAACAACGACGGCGATGGCCTCCCTGCTCGAAACGATCAACGACCCGGCGGACCTGCGCAAGCTGTCCAGGCCGGAGCTCAAGCCGCTGGCCGACGAGCTGCGTGCCTTCGTGCTCGACAGCGTGTCGCGCACCGGCGGCCACCTGAGCTCCAACCTGGGCACGGTGGAACTGACCATCGCGCTGCACTACGTGTTCAACACGCCTTACGACCGCCTGGTGTGGGACGTGGGCCACCAGACCTACCCGCACAAGATACTGACCGGCCGGCGCGATCGCATGGGCTCGCTGCGCCAACTGGGCGGCCTGTCGGGCTTCCCGCAGCGCAGCGAGAGCGAGTACGACGCCTTCGGCACCGCCCACTCCTCCACCAGCATTTCCGCGGCGCTGGGCATGGCGCTGGCCGCCAAGCAAAAGGGCGAGAACCGCAAGGCCGTGGCCATCATCGGCGACGGCGCGATGAGCGCTGGCATGGCCTTCGAGGCGTTGAACAACGCGGGCGTGGCCGAGTGCGACCTGCTGGTCGTCCTGAACGACAACGACATGTCGATCAGCCCGCCGGTGGGCGCGCTCAATCGCTACCTGGCCCAGCTCATGAGCGGGCAGTTCTACGCGGCCGCCAAGAACGTCGGCAAGAACGTGCTCAAGGTGGCGCCGCCGCTGTTCGAGCTGGCCAAGCGCTTCGAGGAACACGCCAAGGGCATGATCGTGCCGGCCACGCTGTTCGAGAAGTTCGGCTTCAACTACATCGGCCCGATCGACGGCCACGACCTCGACTCGCTGATCCCGACGCTGGAAAACATCAAGCACCTCAAAGGCCCGCAGTTCCTGCATGTCGTCACCAAGAAGGGCCAGGGCTACAAGCTGGCCGAAGCCGACCCGGTCGCCTATCACGGCCCCGGCAAGTTCGACCCGGCGGTGGGCATCCTGAATCCGGCGACACCGCCCAGGCAGACGTTCACCCAGGTGTTCGGCCAGTGGCTCTGTGACATGGCCGAACGCGATTCCCGCCTGGTCGGCATCACGCCCGCGATGCTCATAGGTTCGGGGATGGTCGAGTTCGAGAAGCGGTTCCCGGATCGCTGCTACGACGTCGGCATCGCCGAGCAGCATTCGGTCACCTTTGCGGCCGGACTGGCCTGCGAAGGACTCAAGCCCGTGCTGGCGATCTATTCCACATTCCTGCAGCGCGGCTACGACCAGTTGATTCACGACGTCGCGCTTCAGAGGCTGCCGGTGGTATTCGCGCTGGACCGCGCGGGCATCGTCGGCGCCGACGGGCCGACGCACGCCGGTGCGTACGACATCCCTTACCTGCGCTGCATCCCGAACATGAGCGTCGCCTGCCCGGCCGACGAAAACGAGTGCCGCATGCTCCTGACCAGCGCGTTCGAGCAGGACCATCCGGTCGCTGTGCGCTATCCGCGGGGCGCCGGCGTCGGCGCGGCCGTCGAGCCCGGGTTGGAGGCCTTGCCCTTCGGCAAGGGCGAAGTGCGGCGCACACGCACCGGTGCCGCCGACAACGCGTCGGGCGGCGTCGCGATCCTGGCCTTCGGCACGCTGCTTTATCCGGCGCTGGCGGCGGCCGAGCGCCTCGACGCCACCGTGGTCAACATGCGCTGGGCCAAGCCGCTGGACACGACGCTGCTGCTGGAAATTGCGGCGCGCCACGAGGCTCTGGTGACGGTGGAAGAGGGCGCCGTGATGGGTGGTGCGGGCAGTGCCGTCGGCGAGGCGCTGCAGGCGGCCGGCGTGCAAAGGCCGCTGCTGCAATTGGGCCTGCGCGACGAGTTCATCGAGCATGGCGACCCGGCCAAGCTGCTGGCCCTGCAGGGGTTGGACGCGGCGGGCATCGAAGCTTCGGTCCGGCAGCGTTTTTCAGACCTCGCGCAACGCATGCCGCCCGCCTTGAAGGTGGTCGGTTAAGACCTTCATTTGTTCCTGTAGCTTTGCTGACGGCGCGCTGTGAACCAAAGGTTTCGGGGTATTTCGCAAGGGAAAACCCCTGAGTACCAAAGTGCTTGCGTTCCTAGAATTGCGGGCAGATTCGACAGCACTTAAGTTGTCCCAAATCTTTGTCTCTCAGTTCTCATTTACGCAGAGGAGCGCATCCATGGATCGTCGATCAATCATCAAGAACGCAGGCATCGCGGGCGTGCTGGCCGCCGGCATCGCGCCGGCCGTGCACGCGCAGGCAACAGTGCGCTGGCGCCTGGCCTCGAGCTTCCCGAAGTCGCTGGACACGATCTTCGGCGGGGCCGTCTCGTTCGCCGAGCAGGTCAAGGCGATGTCGGGCGGCAAGTTCGAGATCTCGACGCATGCCGCCGGTGAGTTGATGCCGGCATTCGGCGTCGTGGACGGCGTGCAGCAGGGTTCGATCGAATGCTGCCATACCGCGCCCTACTATTTCTTCGGCAAGGACGAATGCTTCGCGCTCGGCTGCGCCATTCCGTTCGGCCTGAACAGCCGCCAGATGAGCGCGTGGATGTGGCACGGCAACGGCCTGAAGCTGATGCGCGAGTTCTACGCGAAATACAACATCATCAATTTTCCCTGCGGCAACACGGGCGCCCAGATGGGCGGCTGGTTCCGCAAGGAGATCAAGTCGGTCAAGGACCTGAAGGGCCTGAAGTTCCGCACCGGCGGCTTCCCCGGCAAGGCGATCGAGCGCCTGGGCGTGGTGCCGCAGAACATTCCCGGCGGCGACATCTATCCCGCGCTCGAGAAGGGCACGATCGATGCGGCCGAGTGGGTGGGGCCGTATGACGACCTGAAGCTCGGCTTCAACAAGATCGCGCCGTACTACTACTACCCCGGCTACTGGGAAGGCGGTCCCCAGCTTGACGTCTTCATCAACCAGAAAGCCTACGACGCGCTGTCGGCCGAAAACAAGGCGATCGTGGCGAGCGCCGCGGCCTATGCCCACGTCGACATGCAAGCCAAGTACGACGCATGGAACCCGGCGGCGCTCAAGCAGCTGGTGGGCGCGGGCACCAAGCTGCGCCCGTTCCCGGCCGACGTGATGACGGCCGCGTACAAGGAGGCGATGGCCCTGTACGAGGAGATCAGCGCGAAGAACGAGAGCTGGAAGAAGATCTACGCCGACTTCTCGAAGTTCCGCGCGGAACAGAACCTGTGGTTCCGCTTCGCCGAGGGCAAGTTCGACAGCTTCATGCAAGCGCAGAAGCTCTGATGTCATTGCGGGCTTGACCCGCAATCCATGCTTCTCAAGCCGCGCGACCGCGCGGCTTTTTTTCGCCTTCAGAAAGCCGGCGGCCGCAAACCTACTCCTTGACGGAGCCGGTCATTCCCGAAACGTAGTACTCGACGAAGAACGAATAGATGAAGGCGACCGGCAGCGAGCCGAACAGCGCACCGGCCATCAGTGAACCCCAGTGGTACACGTCGCCTTCGACCAGCTCGGTCACCACGCCCACCGGCAGCGTCTTGATCTCGCTGGACGAAACGAAAGTGAGCGCGTAGATGAATTCGTTCCACGAGAGCGTGAAGGCGAAGATGCCGGCCGAGATCAGCCCCGGCACCGCCAGCGGCAGCACGATCTTGACCAGGATCTGCCAGCGCGTGGCGCCGTCGATCAGCGCGCACTCTTCCAACTCGTAGGGGATCGAGCGGAAGTAACCCATCAGCAGCCAGGTGCAGAACGGGATGAGGAAAGTCGGGTAGGTGAGGATCAGTGCGAGGCGGGTGTCGAACAGGCCCAACTGGAAAACGACCGAGGCCAGCGGGATGAACAGGATCGAGGGCGGCACCAGGTACGCCAGGAAAATCGCCAGCCCGACCTGCTTGGCGCCGGTGAAGCGCAGCCGCTCGATCGCGTACGCCGCGAACACCGAGGCGGTGAGCGAGAAAAAGGTCGAGACCACCGAGACCAGCACGGTGTTCCACATCCACTGCGGATACGAGGTGTCGAACAGCAGTTTCTTCACGTGGGCCAATGTGGGCGCGACAACCCAGAACGGGTTGCCTTCGCGCGACAGCAGTTCGTTGTTGGGCTTGAACGCCGTGATCGCCATCCAGTAGAACGGGAACAAGAGGACGACAACGAAGATCGCCAGCGGCAAGTACACAGTGAGCGCTTTGCGCATCGGCGAATCGAGAAAGCCCATGCCGCCCATGTCCGCCGTGTTGTCGGTGCTCATTTGTCGGTCCCGCCTTGCTGCCATGCGCGGCGCTGCAATCCGAAGTAGCTGAACATGATGGCCGCCAGCAGGAACGGCACCATCGCGATCGAAATGGCGGCGCCTTCGCCGAGCGCGCCGCCGGAGATCGCGCGCTGGAACGACAGCGTGGCCATCAGGTGGGTGGCGTTCAGCGGGCCGCCGCGCGTGATCACGTAGATCAATTGGAAGTCGGTGAACGTGAACAGCACCGAGAAGGTCATGACCACCGCGATGATCGGTGTCAGCAGCGGCAGCGTGACGTGCCGGAACTGCTGCCACGGGCTGGCGCCGTCGATGGCCGAGGCCTCGTAGTACGAAGGCGAGATGGTCTGCAGCCCGGCCAGCAGCGTGATCGCGACGAACGGCACGCCGCGCCAGATGTTGGCGGCGATGACCGAGAAGCGCGCGTTCCACGGCACGCCCAGGAAGTCGATGTACCTGTCGATCAGGCCCATCTTCAGCAACACCCAGCTGATGATGGAAAACTGCGCGTCGTAGATCCACCAGAACGCGATGGCCGAGAGGGCGGTGGGAACGATGTAGGGCAGCAGGATGACGGCCCGAAAGAAGGTCTTGAAGCGGATGTTCTTGTTCAGCAGCAGCGCCAGCCACAGGCCGAGGAAGAACTTCGCGACGCTGGCCACCGTGGTGTAGAACAGCGTGTTGAAGAGGGCCAATTGCGTCACCGCGTCCTGCGCGATGAACGCGTAGTTCTCGAAACCGATCCACTCGCCGGGCCGCCCGATCTTGGCGTCGGTAAAGCCGAGCCAGACGCCCAGGCCGAGCGGGTAGGTGAGGAACAGCAGCAGCAACACCGCCGCGGGCATCAGGAAAATGAGCCCGAGCGCGTTGCGGCTGTTCTGGAGTTTCTCAAGCATGAGGATGGACGCCCGCAACGCGGCCGGTCAACCCGCAGGATTGACCGTCATGCGCCGCAAGGTCGCATGACGCGTCGAATCAGGCGGCAAGTTAAGCGGCACCGACGGTGTCCGCTTAAACTTTGTAGTAACGCTCGGCGCGCTTCTGGGCGCGCTCCATCGCCTCCTTGACCGGCTTGGAGCCGCTGATCGCCTCGGCCACCATATTGACCACGATGAAGTCCGCGCCGGCGCCTGCCGACGCATAGCCGAGCTTGCCGGCGTAGCCAGCGGGCCGCAGGTTCTTGACGGCGTCACGGTACGGCGTGTTCTTCGGGTCGGCGGTCCACACCGCGCTCTTCTCGTAGGCGGCAAGCGGTGCGGCGATGTAGCCGCCGGCCGCGGACAGCCACGGATCGAACTGGTCCCACTCGGTCATGTAGCGCAGGAACTCCTTGGCCGCCTGCGGGTACTTGGTGTACTTCATGATCATCTGGTTGAAGAACAGGTGCGACTCGGTGGGCTGGCCGACCGGCCCGACCGGGAACGAGGCGTGGTTGATATCCGCCTGCAGCTCCTTCACTTTCGGGTCGGTCGAGTTCTTGGCGGCGTAGTAGATCGAGATGCCGTTGTTGGTGACGCTGATCTGGCTGTCCAGGAACGCCTTGTTGTTGTTGGGGTCCAGCCACGACAGCGTGCCGGGAATGAACGTCGCGTACATCTGCTTGCCGTACTCGAGGGCCCGTTGGGTTTCCGGGCTGTCGATCACGACCTTGTTGTTCGCATCGACCAGCTTGCCGCCGTGCGACCATATCAGCCAGTTGCACCACAGGCCGTCACCCGTCGCGTTGCCTAGCGCGAAGCCGGCGGGCGTGCCTTTGGCGTTCAGCGCCTGCAGCATCTTCAGGAAGTCGTCGGTGTTCTTGGGGAAGGTGTCGAAACCGGCCGCCTTCAGCATGCTGGTGCGATAGACCATCATCGAACCGGCGGCGCCCAGGCCCAGGCCGATCCACTTCTTGCCGTCGGGCTTGAGGTAGGCCTGCACGGCCGGGTACCAGCCGCCGTATTTCTTGCCGAGGTATTCGGCCAGGTCGGTCACGTCGAGCAGCTTTTCCGGATAGAGGTTGGCGTCGTCGTTGGTGGACAGGATGATGTCCGGGCCGGCGCCGGTGTTGGCGGCCACCGCGGCCTTCGGACGCACGTCTTCCCAGCCTTCGTTGTCGACACGCACTTCGATGCCGGTCTTGGCGGTGAACGCGGCGACGTTCTTCATGTACTGGTCGATGTCGCCCTGCACGAAGCGGCTCCATCGCAGCACGCGCAGCTTGGCGCCTTTCTCGGGCCTGAATGCGATGGTCGGCACGGCCTGCACCGCGGGAGCACCGGCGGCCGGCGGCTTCGCGGCTGGCTTTGCGGCCGGCTTTGCGCCTGGCTTGCTCGCGGCGGGTTGCGCCTTTGCTGCCTGTGCCTGCGCATCAGGCGCAAAGACAGTCGCGGTGCCCAAGGTGGCGGCAGCCGCGACCGTGGCGGAGCCCTCCAGAAATTTACGGCGGTTGAAATCGCTCATGCTTGTCTCCTGTGGTTGTTCGAGCTAGGAACGAAAAAGATTCATGCGGCGAGCCGCTGTCCGGTGCCGGCATCGAACAGGTGGGCGCGTTGCAGGTCGGGCACCAGGTGGATGGTGCTGCCGGGCGCGAAGTCGTGGCGTTCGCGGAACACCGCCGACAGGTCGATGCCCTCATGGCGGCAGGCGACGAAAGTGTCCATGCCGGTGGGTTCCATCACGACCACATGGGCCGGGATGCCGCCGCTGTCCGCCAGCGCAAGGTGCTCAGGCCGCGTGCCATAGACGATAGTCTGGCCGTCAGCGCCGGCCGCGCGCTGCGGCGCCTGCAGCCGCGTTCCATCCTTGAGCTCGACAAACGCGTCGGGACCGGCGCGGCGCAATGTGCCCGGCAGGAAATTCATGGCCGGCGAACCGATGAAACCCGCCACGAACTGGTTGGCCGGGTGGTCGTAGAGTTCCAGCGGGCTGCCGGTCTGCTCGATCCGGCCGTCACGCATGACCACGATCTGGTCGCCCATCGTCATGGCCTCGATCTGGTCGTGCGTGACGTAGATCGACGTGGTCTTCAGCCGCATGTGCAGCTCCTTGATCTCGGCGCGCATCGCCACGCGCAACTTGGCATCGAGGTTGGAAAGCGGCTCGTCGAACAGGAACACCTGCGGATCGCGCACGATGGCGCGGCCCATCGCCACCCGCTGGCGCTGCCCGCCCGAGAGCTGGCGCGGATAGCGATCGAGCAGCGCGCCGAGCGCCAGGATTTCGGCCGCGCGCGCCACCTTGGTTTCGATCGTGGCCTTGTCCTGCTTGGCCATCTGCAGCGCGAAGGCCATGTTCTCGCGCACCGTCATGTGCGGATAGAGCGCGTAATTCTGGAACACCATCGCGATGTCGCGCGCCTTCGGCGGAATGTCGTTGACGACCTTGTCGCCGATCAGGATCTCGCCGCCCGTGACGTGCTCGAGCCCGGCGATCATGCGAAGCAGGGTGGATTTGCCGCAGCCGGAGGGACCCACCAGGACCGTGAACGAGCCGTCCTGGATGTCGATGTCGACACCATGAAGAATGGGGACTTCGCCGAAATTCTTGCGGACGGAACGGATCGTGACGCTGGCCATTGAGCTGGTTGTTCCCCGATGAGCGCGCACGGCGAGGGTGCCGTCAGTGCCGCTGCAGTGTCGCGATTGGTCAGGCCAATTTCCATCGGGTCAAACCACTAGGGCGGCGCGCGCGCCGGGCCCGCGCCTACTTGAAGCCGCGAAACGCCTTGAGCTCCGCCACGAGGCGCTCGAACTCCGAAATCATCCGGGGGTCGGCCGCATAGAAGACTGCAAACTTTCCCATCAGCGTGCGGACATAAAGGCGCGGCGCGACCAGCCATTCCAGGCCGCGCACGCGGATCAGCTTGCCGTACGCCAGTTCGCGCAGGTCCATCTTCTTTTGCCAGACCCAGGTCTGCTGGAGCCGTTCGCCATCCAGCGTCGTCACGCTGCGCAGGATGTGCCAGCAGGTGTACAGCAGCATGGCCAGCGCCGCCAGGAACCAGCTCATGATCGAGACGGCGCCGCCCACCACCTTGCCATCCAGCCCGAGGCGGACGAACCAATAGCTGATGCCCAGCACCAGCGCGCCGGCCAGCAGCTTGAAGAAAGGAGAGAAAGCGGGGCCCTGCATCGAGGGGCCCTGCGACGGCGTGAAGCGAAAGGGCGGCGGGCCCGGTGCTTCGGCAGGCGAGCGGGTCACTTACTTCTTGAACAGGTCGTCGATCTTCTTCTGCTCGTCGTCGGCGTTTTGCGTGTCGCGCTGGCCCTGCGTCTCGCCGGCCTTGAGCTCGGGCGCCTTCACGTCGGAGGGCTCGGCCGGCGTTTCGATCTTCACCTTGTCGATGTCGACCTTCTCTACCTTGTCCAGGAACACCGTCACCGACTGCGGCACGAAGATCACGATCCCGACGAGGAGCACCTGCATCAGCACCCAGGGAATGGCGCCCAGGTAGATGTCGTTGGACAGCACCGGTTTCTCGATGCGTCTTTCCTTGTAGAGCGTGTCGGCGATGCCGCGCAGGTAGAAGAGGGCGAAGCCGAACGGCGGGTGCATGAAGCTGGTCTGCATGTTCACGCACAGCAGCACACCGAACCACACCAGGTCGATCCCCATCTTGTCGGCCACCGGCCCCAGCATCGGCAGGATGATGAAGGCGATCTCGAAGAAGTCCAGGAAGAAAGCCAGGAAGAAGATGAAGATGTTGACGACGATCAGGAAGCCGACCTGCCCGCCCGGCAGCCCGGTGAGCATGTGCTCGACCCACTTGGCGCCGTCCACGCCCTGGAACACCATCGAGAACACGCGCGAGCCGATCAGGATGAACACCACCATGGCCGTGAGGCGCATCGTCCCGACCATCGCCTGCCAGCACAGGTTCCAGGTCAGGCGCCGGTGGATGGCGGCGAGCACCAGCGCGCCGACGCATCCCATGGCGCCGGCCTCGGTCGGCGTGGCGATGGCGGTATCCATCCACGGCAGGCCGCCCATGGAGCCGAGCACCGCGAAGATCAGCACGGCCGAGGGGATGATGCCGCGCAGGCATTTCATCCACAGCCTGAAGCCGCTCATGGTGCGCGCTTCCTTCGGGATGCCCGGCACGTGGTCCGGCTTGATGACGCTCAGCGCGAAGGTGTACAGCGCGAAGATCAGCACCTGCAGGATCGACGGGCCCCAGGCGCCCTTGTACATGTCGCCCACCGAGCGGCCCAGCTGGTCGGCCATCACGATCAGCACCAGCGACGGCGGCACCAATTGCGTGATCGTGCCCGAGGCCGCCAGCACGCCTGTGGTGTAGCGCATGTTGTAGCCGTACTTGATCATGATCGGCATCGAGATCAGCGCCATGGCGATCACCTGGCCCGCCACGGTGCCGGTGATGGCGCCCAGGATGAAGCCCACGATGATCACCGAGTACCCCAGGCCGCCGCGCACGGTGCCGAAGAGCTGGCCCATCGAATCGAGCATGTCCTCGGCCAGGCCGCACTTCTCGAGGATGGCGCCCATGAACGTGAAGAACGGGATGGCCAGCAGCAGTTCGTTGGACAGGATGCCGAACACGTTCAGCGGCAGGTTGGCCATGAAGCTTGCCGGGAACCAGCCCATCTCGATGGCGAAAAAGCCGCTCGCCAGGCCCAGCGCCGACAGCGAAAACGCGACCGGAAAGCCGATCAGCATGATGAACACGAGGGCGCCGAACATGAACGGCGCAAAATTTTCCATTTGCATGGTGAGTCCCGGTGATTCTGTTGTTATGAAGCGCGCGCGGTCAGGGTATCCGGGCCTTGTTCACTGGACGGGTTTCTCGTAGTGCGTGTCCATCTCGTAGGTGCCTTGCAGATAGCAGATGCGCTTGACGATCTCGGACAGGCCCTGCAGCACCATCAGCCCGAAGCCGATCGGCAGCAGCGCCATCGCCGGCCAGCGGATCAGGCCGCCGGCATTGCTGGACATCTCGTGCATCACGTACATCTTCACCAGCAGCGGCCACGACAGGTAAGCCAGCAGCGACATCACGGGCAGCAGGAAAAAAATCAAACCGAACAGGTCGACGTAGACCGGCCCGTTGCCCTTGAGCTTGCCGTAGATCAGGTCGACCCGAACGTGCTCGTTGAGCCTGAGCACGATGGGCGCGCCCAGCATCACGATGCCCGCGAACAGGTACCACTGGATCTCCAGCCAACCGTTGGAGCCGATGTCCAGCAGGTAGCGCACGAACGCATTGCCGGCGGAAATCAGTGCTGTCAGCAGCACCGCGACCGACGCGAGCTTGCCCAGGTGGCCGCTGATCCAGTCGACGCCCAATGAAAGTTTGAGAAGTGACGACACGATGTGTCTCCGGTAGTGTTTTTCTGGTGTGGAAACGCGGTGGCGCTCGGCGCGTCTTAAGCCCTAAATACTAGCCCGGTACCACTGAATAAAGCCTGACGTGTGCATTTCGGGTTTTCCCGTAGTCATCCTGGTTAATGCGCCACCGCCGAGTTCGCATGCGCGGCGGGGTGAATAATAAGCAATGCCATCCCTCATCCCCGAGCGCGTACCGGCGTCCATCGATGCCACCGACATGCGCCATGCCGGCCGGGAACTGCTCTCCCTTGCGCTGATGGATGCGCGCAACCACAGTTTGCACTTGCTGGCGCACTTTGAACAGGCGGCTGCCACGGTGCCCGCCCATGCGCCCGACGCCGCGCAACGCGAGGAGCTGGAGCTGCCGCTGTGGCTGGCCGGCCATATCGGCTGGCTGGCCGAATACTGGATCGGCCGCAATCCGCAGCGCTCGCGGGGGCCGGCCTGTCCCGCCGACACCGTGCGCCTGGCTTCGATCGAACCCATGGCCGACCGCTGGTTCAATCCCGCGCTGGTGACGCGAGCGGAGCACTGGACGCTGGAGCTGCCGGACTTCGAGTCCACCCGCGCCTACATGCTGGAGACGCTGGAGAGCACCCTCGAACTGCTGGACAAGACGCCGGAAGAGGAGGACGCGCTTTATTTCTTTCGCGTCGCGCTGTTCCACGAAGACCTGCGTTGCGAGCAATACGTGACGCTCGCGCAGGCCATGGGGGTGCCGCTGAAACTCGCGTTGCCCGTGGGCCTGCAGGCGCGCGACCCGATCCTCGTGCCCGCCGGGCGCTGGCTGCTCGGCTCGCGGCCCGATGGGTTCGCCTTCGACGTGGAGAAAGGCGCGCACGAGGTCGAGGTGCCTGAATTCGAGATCGACGCGCAGCCCGTCAACTGGGCCCAGTACGCGGAGTTCGTGGACGACGGCGGCTATGACCGCCCCGAATTCTGGCTGCCGCAGGGCTGGGCCTGGCTGGAGCGCGAAGCCGGCCGGGAAGGCCGGCGCGGGCCGCGCTACGTGGAGCAGATCGGCTCGGCCAGCGGCGCGGTGATGCAGACGCACTTCGGCAAAGGCGCGCGCATGGCCGGCAGCCAAAGCGCGATGCACGTGAGCTGGTGGGAAGCCGATGCCTGGGCGCGCTGGGCCGGCCGCCGGCTTCCCGCCGAACTGGAATGGGAGATGGCCGCGCACACCGCGGCGCGCCGGGGCTTTCGCTGGGGCGACGTGCGCGAGTGGACGGCCAGCACGCTGCGCCCGTGGGCGGGGTTTGCGCCCGACGTGTGGACCCTGCATTCCGACTTCGAGGCGCAGCCGTTTTTCGGGCGGGCCCGCGTTCAGCGCGGCGCATCGTTCGCGGCGCGCTCGCGCATGAAGCACCCGAAGGTCCGCTCGTTCGCGTTGCCCGATCGTGACGACGCCTTCGTCGGTTTCCGGACTTGTTCGGTGTAGAGAACACCTTCTTCGAGGCCGTCCGCGCCGCCGCTTGTGCACAATGTGGCCGCCCATGAACACCTTTTCCGACAGCGCCGTCACGGCGCTCGCGCTGATCGCAGGCGCCGATCCCTTGCTGTGGTCCATCGTCGGGCGATCGCTGGCCGTCAGCGCCTGCGCCTGCCTGCTGGCCTGCGGCATCGGCCTGCCGTTGGGGGCCTGGCTGGGCGTGGCGCGCTTCGCCGGGCGCGGCGCCGTGCTCACGGTGCTCAACACCACGCTGGCGCTGCCGTCGGTGGTGGTGGGACTGGTGGTTTACCTGCTGCTCTCGCGCTCGGGCCCGCTGGGCTTCCTCGGCTGGCTGTTCTCCTTCAAGGCCATGGTGCTGGCGCAGGCGATGCTGGTGCTGCCGGTGGCCACGGCGCTGACGCGGCAGGCTGTCGAAGACGTGGACGCGGTGGCCGGGGAACAACTGCGCTCGCTGGGCGCAGGCCCCTGGCTGCGCAGCCTGCTGCTGGCCTGGGACGAGCGCTACGCCCTGCTCACGGTGGTGATCGCCTCGTTCGGGCGGGCGATTTCCGAGGTTGGCGCCGTGATGATCGTGGGCGGCAACATCGACGGCTTCACGCGGGTCATGACCACCGCCATCGCACTGGAAACCACGAAGGGCGACCTGCCGCTGGCGCTCGCGCTCGGCATCGTGCTGCTGGGCGTGGTGCTGGCGCTGAACGCGGTGATCGCGCTGGTCCGGCGCTGGCGTATCGGCCGCGATGACCGGCCGCAGGCGCTGGAAGGCGCCCCCGTATGAGCGGCCTGATCCAACTGCAGGCGGTTGACGCGCAGTTCGGCGCGGTGCGCGCGCTGGCGGGTGTCGACTTGCGCGTCACGCAGGGCGAGCGGCTGGCCGTGATCGGCTCCAACGGCAGTGGCAAGAGCACGTTGCTGCGCGTGTTGCACGGGTTGGTGAAGCCGGCGCGCGGACTGGTGTTGCGCGACGGCGTGGCGCGCCAGGCGATGGTGTTCCAGCGGCCGCACATGCTGAGGACGTCTGCGCTGAACAACGTCGCGCTGGGCTTGTGGATCCGCGGCACGCGATGGAGGCTGGCACGGGAGCGCGCGTCGCAGGCGCTCGGCCGGGTGGGCCTTGGCGAGGTCGCGCTGCGAAACGCCCGCGCACTCTCCGGCGGCCAGCAGCAGCGCCTGGCCCTCGCGCGGGCCTGGAGCCTGGAGCCCGACGTGCTGTTTCTCGACGAGCCCACCTCCAGCCTGGACCCGCATGCCAAGCGTGAAGTGGAAGCGCTGCTGGCCGAGTTCGCGCAGGCCGGCATGACCCTGATCTTCGCCAGCCACAACCTGGGCCAGGTCAAGCGCCTTGCCACTCGTGTGGTCTACCTGGAGCACGGGCATGTGCTGGCCGATTTGCCGGTCCACGAGTTCTTCAACGGGCTGCGGTTGCGCGAGACGTCCGTGGAAGCGGAGCTCTTCCTGAGGGGAGAGTTGGCCTGATACGGGGTGCGTCTATCGAAGCAGGGCACCGCCGGAGCGCGGTTCGGCCTTTCGCCCCTTGTATTGCGCGTCGATCTGGGCAAGGACCGCACCCGACAAGCGCTTGAGGCGCGCGACCTCGTCGTCCAGTTCTTCCAGATCCAGTGCGGCGCCTTCGGATCGCGCGCTCTTTGCGCGTGCGCGGGCTTCTTGCAGCAGGTCGTAGAGCTTCACCCATTCCGCCAGCAGCGGGTCAATCGTTTTCATGACCACAGTCTGGGCCCGCTGGCGCGCATCGGATGTGACGCCACGCACTAACTACGCAGGTTAGTGATCGCTCAGCCCAGCTTTGCTACTTGCGGCCGAGCTTGCGATACACCGTAGCGCGGCTGATCCCCAGCGCCTGCGCGGCCCTTTGCACGTTACCGCGGGCGTCGGCCACCGCCTTGCGGATCAGCGCGATTTCCGCGTCGCGCAACGGCACGCGCGCGGGGACCGCCGCGGCCGGTTGCCCCGGCAACTGCGGCAGGGCTTGCAGCCGCAGGCCGGACCACAGCGGCACTTCAGCCGGCGCTTGTGGCGCACTGTGGCGCGCCTGGTCGAACAGCGGCTCCCAGGGCTGCGCGAACAGCTCGCTGCAATGCGACGGTCCGCCGGCCAGGGCGAGTTGCGGCACCATCTGGCGGGCCGCGTCGTTGCTTCCCTTGACCCAGCCATCGGCGTCCAGGCAGACCAGCCCGTCGTCGTCGCTGCCCAGCGAGCGGCCCGGCCAGTTCAGCCGCAGCAGCAACGCGTGCGGCAGCCCCAGCGTGAGCGAGTTTTCGATGCTGCGCGCCGATTGCGCCACCAGGTGCTTGAGCTCGGGACGCTCGGCCGCGTTGATGCCCGTCAGGTCCAGCATGCCGGCACAGCGCCCATCGGGCCCGAACAGCGGCGCGCCGGCGCAGCTGTAGATCGATGTGTCGTTGAAGAAATGCTCGCCGCGATGCAGCCACACCGGCTGCAGTTCGGTCAACGCAGCACCGATGGCCGACGTGCCGACGCTGAGCTCGGACAAATCCACCCCCACGCGGGTGATCAGGTCGGCGCTGCGGTCGCCGCGGTCGATCGGCCCGTGGGCGTCGATGACGACGCCCTGGTGGTCGGTCAGGATGGCGAAATAGCGGGTGCTGGCCAGCGCGCGCGACAGCCGGTCGAGCACCGGGCGGGCGGCACGCACCAGCGGTTGGTTGGCGTCGAGCACGCGCTGCCGGGCCGGCGCCGCGATCATGTCGAAGGCCACCCGTTGCTCCGGTCGCCGGCCGTTGGCCAGGCAGCGGCGCCACGACCGTTCCACCCAGCCTTCTACCGCTTGTGCCTGCTCGGCCGCGCCACCGTCCAGCACGGCGCGCCGCGCGCTTTCGATCAGCGCGAGCCGATCGCGGGCAGCAGGCGTTACGGAACTGGGCATAGGATGATTGTGGTCCAAATTTTGCAAGTGCTCCCGTGTCAGGAGACTGCGCCGGCCGTGCCCAAGGTGGCAGCGGGCTTGACCCACTCGGGGCATACTCAGCGCTTTTCCTGGAATTTCCGAATGCGTCGCGCGAAATCCGCCGCGCGCGTTCCAGCCCGTCTCCCACAAGGATTCCAATGCCCGATTTGCGCCTGCCCGACCTGGCAAGACTCTTCCTGAAATCAAGCGGCCTCCTGGCGGCCGCCCTGCTGGTGGCCTGCGGCCAGGGCAGCAGCGCGCAGCCGGGCGCAGGCGGCGGAGGTATGCCGCCGCCCGAAGTCGGCGTGGTGACGGTGGCGCCCGGCGACGTCGGGCTGCTTACCGAACTGCCGGGCCGGCTCGAAGCGTCGCGGGTGGCCCAGGTGCGGGCGCGCGCCGCCGGCATCGTGCAGCGCCGTCTCTTCAATGAAGGCTCCGATGTGCGTGCCGGCCAGCCGCTGTTCAGCATCGACGCCGCACCGTACCAGGCGGCCTTCGCCAGTGCGCAAGCCACCCTGGCGCGGGCGCAAGCCAACCTCGGCCAGGCCACCGCGCTCGCGGAGCGCTACAAGCCGCTGGTCGAGGCCAACGCCATCAGCAAGCAGGATTACGCCAACGCCGTGGCCGCGCAAAAGCAGGCCGAAGCCGAAGTCGCCGCGGGCCGTGCCACCGTGCAGACGGCGCAGATCAACCTCGGCTATGCCTCGGTCACCGCACCGATCTCCGGGCGCATCGGCCGCGCGCTGGTGACCGAGGGCGCGTTGGTGGGCCAGGGCGAGGCCACGCCGCTGGCGGTGGTCCAGCAGATCAACCCGATGTACGTGAACTTCACGCAATCGGCGGGCGAGGTGATGAGCCTGCGCCGCGCGCTGGCGCAAGGCAAGCTCAAGCGCGCCGCGGGCCTGGACGGCGCCATGGTGCGCATCCTGCTGGAGGACGGCACCGAATATCCCCAGCCCGGACGCTTGCTGTTCTCCGACTTGACGGTCGATGCGAGCAGCGGCCAGATCACGCTGCGCGCGGAAGTGCCCAATGCGAACGGCGCGCTGCTGCCGGGCCTGTACGTGCGCGTGCGGCTCGAGCAGGCCAAGGCCGGCAACGCGGTCCTGCTGCCGCAGCAGGCGGTCACGCGTTCGGGGCAGGGCGACACGGTGATGGTGGTGGACAAGGATGGCAAGGTGGCTCCGCGCAACGTCAAGGTCGGCAGCGAACAGGGCGGCCAGTGGGTGATCCTGGATGGCCTGAAGGCCGGTGAGCAGGTGATGGTCGACGGGTTCCAGAAGCTGCGGCCGAACGCCCCGGTGAAACCCGTGCCCTGGTCGCCCGGCGGCGCGCCCGCCGCGGCTCCCGCGTCGGCACCCGCAGCCAAGTCCTAAGGCACAACATGGCCAAGTTCTTCATCGACCGGCCGGTCTTTGCCTGGGTGATCGCCCTGTTCGTCCTGGTGCTGGGCGCCGTGGCGATCGTCAAGCTGCCGGTCGCGCAATACCCCTCGGTCGCGCCGCCCTCGATCGTCGTCTCGGCGGTCTACCCCGGCGCCTCGGCGCAGACGCTGGAGGACAGCGTGCTGTCCATCATCGAACAGGAAATGAACGGCTCGCCGGGCCTGATCTACATGGAGTCGGTGGCGCAGGCCAACGGCGGCGGCTCGATCAACCTGACTTTCGAAACCGGCACCAATCCCGACCTGGCGCAGGTGGACGTACAGAACCGCCTGGGGCGCGCGGCGCCGCGGTTGCCGGCCGCGGTGACGCAGCAGGGCGTGCGGGTCGACAAGTCACGCTCCAACTTCCTGCTGTTCACGATCCTGTCTTCCGACAACCCGGCGTTCGATCCGGTCGCGCTGGGCGACTACGCTTCGCGCGCCGTCCTGCCGGAGCTCCAGCGCATTCCCGGCGTCGGCCAGGCCCAGTTGTTCGGCACCGAGCGCGCGATGCGGATCTGGGTCGACCCGGCCAAGCTCGTGAGCTTCAACCTGTCGGCGGCCGACCTGAACAACGCGATCCGTGCGCAGAACGCGCAAGTCTCCGCCGGCGCCATCGGCGACCTGCCCAACATCACCGGCCAGGGCGTGGCCGCCACGGTGGTGGTCAACGGCCAGCTGTCGTCGGTCGAGCAGTTCGGCAACATCGTGCTGCGCGCCAACACCGACGGCTCCACTGTGCGGATGCGCGACGTCGCCCGGCTGGAACTGGGCGCCCAGAACTACGCGATCTCGGCACGGCTGAACGGCCGTCCGTCCACCGGCATCGGCGTGCAGCTTTCCCCTTCGGGCAATGCGCTGGCGACGGCCCAGGCGATCCGCGCGCGCATGGAGGAGCTGTCCAAGTTCTTCCCGCCGGGCGTGAAATGGGACATCCCGTTCGACAGTTCGCGCTTCGTCAGCATCTCGATCAGGCAAGTGGTGGAAACACTGGCCGAGGCGATGGTGCTGGTGTTCCTGGTGATGTACCTGTTCCTGCAGAACCTGCGCTACACGGCGATCCCGGCGATCGTGGTGCCGGTGGCGCTGCTGGGCACGTTCGCCGTGCTGCTGGCGCTCGGCTTCTCGATCAACGTGCTGACGATGTTCGGCATGGTGCTGGTGATCGGCATCGTGGTCGACGACGCCATCGTGGTGGTGGAAAACGTCGAGCGCATCATGAGCGAGGAGGGGCTGCCGCCGCGCGATGCCACGGTGAAGGCGATGAGCCAGATCCAGGGCGCGATCGTCGGCGTGACGGTGGTGCTGGTGTCGGTGTTCGTGCCGCTGGCTTTCTTCGGCGGCGCCGTCGGCAACATCTACAAGCAGTTCTCGGCCGTGATGCTGTCCTCGATCATGATCTCGGCATTCATGGCGCTGTCGCTGACGCCGGCCCTGTGCGCTACCCTGCTCAAGCCGATGGAAGCGGGCCACCACCTGGAAAAGGGCGGCTTCTTCGGCCGCTTCAACCGCGGCTTCAAGCGCACCGCCAAGGGCTACGAAGGCTTCGTCGCGCGCATCCTGCGCCGCACCGGCCGCGCGCTGGTGGTCTACGCGGCGGTCATCGCGGCTGTCGCCGTGCTGTTCTTCCATTTGCCCACTTCATTCCTGCCCAGCGAAGACCAGGGCTACATGCTGGTGAACGTGCAGTTGCCGCCGGGGGCGACGATCGAGCGCACGACCCGCGTCATGGAACAGGTGGAGAACTTCATCCTCAAGCAGCCGGAAGTGCAGAGCATGGTCGGCGTGCTGGGCTTTTCGTTCTCCGGCCAGGGGCAGAACGCGGGCCTGGCCTTCGTCACGCTGAAGGACTGGAGCGAGCGCAAGGGAGCCGCGCACACGGCGCAAGCGATCTCGGGCCGTGCTTTCGGCGCGCTGTCCGGCATCCGCGACGCCTTCATCTTCGCGCTCAGCCCACCGGCCATTCCCGAACTCGGCACGGCGACGGGCTTCAACTTCCGCCTGCAGGACCGCGGCGGCGCCGGCCACGCCGCGCTAGTGGCGGCGCGCAACCAGTTGCTGGGGCTCGCGGGGCAGAGCAAGGTGGTGGCGGGGGTGCGGCCCGACGGGCTGGAGGACGCGCCGCAATTGCAGGTGGACATCGACCGCGACAAGGCGAACGCGCTCGGGGTGAGTTTCGATGCGATCAACTCGACGCTGTCTTCGGCGCTGGGTTCCAGCTATGTCAACGACTTCCCGAATCGCGGCCGGCTGCAGCGCGTGGTGGTACAGGCCGACGCGCCCAGCCGGATGCAGCCGGATGACCTGCTGCGCCTCTCGGCGCCGAACAGCAAGGGCGTGGCCGTTCCGTTATCGGCTTTCGCGACGACGCGCTGGATCAGCGGGCCGATGCAGACCGTCCGCTACAACGGCTACCCCGCGATGCGCATCTCCGGCGACGCGGCCCCGGGCCGCAGCACGGGCGAGGCGATGGACGAGATGGAACGGCTGGCGGCCCAATTGCCGGCGGGCTTCGGCTATGAGTGGACCGGCGTGTCGCGCGAGGAAAAACTGTCCGGCGCGCAGGCGGCGATCCTCTTGGGCTTCTCGCTGCTGGCGGTGTTCCTGTGCCTGGCCGCGCTGTACGAGAGCTGGTCGATCCCGATGTCGGTGATCCTGGTGGTGCCGCTGGGCATCGTCGGCGCGCTGCTGGGCGCGACCTTGCGCGATTTCCCGAACGACGTGTACTTCAAGGTGGGCCTGATCACCATCATCGGCCTGTCGGCCAAGAACGCGGTGCTGATCATCGAATACGCCAACAGCCTGCACGCTCAGGGCAAGAGCCTGATCGAAGCGGCGCTGGCGGCCTGCCACTTGCGTTTCCGCCCGATCATCATGACTTCGCTGGCCTTCATCCTGGGGGTGCTGCCGTTGGCGGTGGCCACCGGCGCCGGTTCGGCCAGCCAGCGCGCGATCGGCACCGGCGTGATGGGCGGCATGATCACGGCGACCAGTCTCGCGGTGTTGTTCGTCCCGGTGTTCTTCGTGGTCGTGCGCAGCCTCTTCAAGGACAGCGAGCGGCAGCGGCGCATGCACGCGCACGAGGCCGATCATGAACTGCCACCCGGCGCGCACGCGGGAGACCAGGTATGAAGCACCGCATGACGACGCGCATGACGCTGCTGGCCGTGGCGTCCCTGCTGGCCGGCTGCTCGATGATGCCGGCCTACGAGCGCCCCGCGGCACCGGTGCCCGGCAACTGGCCCTATCCCACTGTCATCACGGGCACCGCTGCGGCGGACCTCGATTGGCAGAACTTCTTTGCCGACGCCAGGCTGCGCCGTCTGGTCGACATCGCGCTGTGCAACAACCGCGACCTGCGAGTCGCCGTTCTCAACATCGAGCAGGCCCGCGCGCAGTACGACATCCGCCGGGCCGACCGCTTTCCCACCGTCGGTGCGGCGGTGACCGGCTCGCGCACGCCGGCCCCGGGTGGCGGCATCACCTCGATCTACACCGCCGGGCTGGCGATCACCGCGTGGGAGATCGATCTCTTCGGCCGCGTGGCCAGCCTGAGCGAAGGCGCGCTGGCGCTGTACCTCGGCACCGAGGAAGGACGCAAGGCGGCGCAGATCAGCCTGGTGGCGGCGGTGGCCACGACCTGGCTTTCGCTGGTGGCCGACGACGAGCAGCTCGAGCTTACGCGGCAGACGCTGGCAACCCGCGAAGAGTCGCTGCGCCTGACGCGCCTGCGTTTCGAGAACGGCGCCGCGTCGGAGCTGGATTCCCGGCAGGCGCAGTCGCTGTTCGAAAGCGCGCGCGTCGCCTTCGCGCAGCAGCAGCGGCAACGCGCCCTCGACCTGAATGCGCTGGCCTTGCTGCTGGGCCAAGCGGTGCCGCAGGATGTTCCGGTGGCCGCCACGATGGCCTCGCTGGTGCTGCCGGACCTGCCGGCCGCCACACCCTCCGAAGTGCTGGTGCGCCGGCCCGACGTGCGGCAGGCCGAGCAGCAGTTGATCGCCGCCAACGCCAACATCGGCGCCGCGCGTGCCGCCTTCTTCCCGCGCATTTCGCTCACCGCCGGCATCGGCAGCGCGAGCAACGAGCTGTCCGGACTGTTCAAGGGCGGCTCCTGGGGCTGGACCGCCGCGCCGCAATTGCTGCTGCCCATCTTCGACGCCGGCCGCAACAGCGCCGGCCTGCGGTCGGCCAACGTGTCGCGCGACATCGCGGTGGCGCAGTACGAGAAGGCGATCCAGTCCGCGTTCCGCGAGGTGGCCGATGCACTGGCGGGCCGCGCGACACTGGGCGACCAATTGGAAGCCCAGCGCAATGTGGTGGAAGCTGAGACGGTGCGCATGCGGCTGTCGCAATTGCGCTACGACAACGGCGTGGCCAGCTACCTCGACCTGCTGGATGCGCAGCGCTCGCTGTTCGCCGCGCAGCAGGCCCTGATCCAGACGCGCCTGGCGCAATTGCAGAACCAGGTGCTGCTGTATCGGGCGCTCGGTGGCGGCTGGGCCGGCAGCGCAGCGCCTTCCTAGGGCCGCCTACTTGTCCTTGCCCATGACGACGTCGGGCAGGATGGTGACGATCTGCGGGAACGCCGTGATCAGCACGATGCAGACGACCAGACAGCCGAAGAAGGGCAAGGCGGCGCGCGCGATGGTGTTGCTGTCCTTGCCCGTCATGTTCTGCAGCACGAACAGGTTGAAGCCCACGGGCGGTGTGACCTCGGCGATCTCCACCAGCAGCACGATGAAGATGCCGAACCAGATCAGGTCGAAACCGGCCTTCTGGATCATCGGCAGCACGACGGCGCTGGTCAGCACGATCATGCTGATGCCGTCCAGCGCGGTGCCCAGGATCAGGTAGACGATGGTGAGTACGAAGATCAGCATGTAGGGCGACAGGTGCATCGCGTCGACCCAGCTGGCCAGCTCGCGCGGGATGCCGGTGAAGGCCATGGTCTTGGTGAGGAACGACGCGCCGGCCAGGATGAACATGATCATGCAGCTGGTGCGGGTGGTGCCCATCA
>JAQGMS010000188.1 GCA_028292245.1 Ramlibacter sp. | reverse complement strand
CGCAAAGCGCGCGAGTCGCCCGCATCGACGCGATCGCCCGCGGGTTCATCGACGAGCAGCGCCACTTCCAGCAGGTCGCGCGTGAGGATGGCTTCGAGAAACTGCCGATGGAACAGCAGGCCTTCGTACGGCGGCGTGCCGTGCTGGGACGCTTCATGCGCGTGTACCGGACCGACGCCAACCCGGCGGTCACCGACCTGTCGATCGATCCGTCCAAGCGCGGCTACGGTTCCATCATGTCGGTGCGGCCGGACTTGTCGAACTACACCGAGGCCGGTTTTGCCAAGTACCTGACCCCGCGCGCCTGGCTGAGCCTGTGGTCAGGCCACGCATCGCGCGCGTCCGTGCTGGACAACCTGCCCAAGGTCGTCGTGCCGACGCTGGTGCTGGACTACACCGGCGACAGCGCGATCCATCCGCACAACGCGCGGATGATCTACACGCAGTCCCCCGCCGCCGACAAGAAGATCGTGCACGTCGATGGCGACCACTTCGGCCTGCCCTTGCCGTCGGCGCCGGACCAGGGCGGGCGCGAGGCCGCGCTGAAGATCGTGGTCGAGTGGCTGCGGGAGCGCTTCTAGGCAGGCGTGGCCGCAGGCGCGTTGAGTTCGAGCTGCAGCACCGGCATCATCGTGCGCTTGACGAAGCGGCAGCTGCCGCTGCCGTCGAAGGCGACGATGTCGTCGTGGTCGCCCATGTTGAGCACGCCCTTGGGCGCATCGCCCTTGTCGAGGGCGATGACGATCGCCAGCGACCTCACGCGGTATTGGCCGCCGCCCAGGCTCTCGATGTTGACGTTGCTGCCGAAGTGCCGGGCCTCGCGCTTCTTTTCGTGCCGCATGTGAAACAGCGAAACCAGCAGGTCGGCCACGCCCTGCCGCCCTTCGGCGTGGCGCTGCGGCGTGTGGAAGACAGCCTGTTCCTCCAGCAGGTCGGCTACCGATTCGCCGCGGTCCACCCGGCCGAAGAAGTCGTCGATCAATTCCGTGATGCGCACGCGGACCGCCGGATCCGGCGAAGAGGTGTTGCTGTCCATCGTGGGTTTCTCCGGGGATGTGGGATTCAGCGTTGCGTGTCGCCCAGTTCCTGCGGCTGGACCTTGAGCTCGTCGCGGATGAACCTGGTGACGGCAAGCACCTCGGCGTCCATGTCGGCGCGGAACTGGGCGGTGGAGGTGCCGGAGTCGACTGACATGTCCAGCGTCGCCAGCCACCTGGCCATTTCGGGATCCTGCAGGACCGCTCGCGCGTGGCCCCGGATCTTCTCCACCAGCTCGGCCGGCATTTTCGCGGGGCCGAGCAGGCCCAGCCAGCTGTCCCTGCGGGTAAAGAAGTTGTCGAAGCCGGATTCCGCGAACGTGGCGACCTGCGGCAGCACCGGGGAGCGCGCGGGCCCCATGATGGCGAGCGCGCGAGCCTTGCCTTGCGCGATGAGCGGCGCGGCCTGGCCCGGCGACGTGAACGCCAACGTGATCTGGTTCGCCAGCATGTCGTTCATGGCCGGCGGCGTGCCGCGATAGGGCACGTTGGTCAGCTTCATGTTGCCCTTGCCCGCCACGCTTTCCATGACCAGTTGCGGAAAGGAGCCGGTGCCGAACGAGCCATAGGTGAGCGGCGCTTTCGCGGCCCGGGCTTCCTCGACGAACTCTTTCAGGTTGGTGCTCTTGTAGCTGCTGTGGATCAACAGGACCGGGTAGCTGCGCACCAGCTTGATGATGGGCGTGAAGTCGGTCCGCGGGTCGTAGTTCACCTTCATCGTGGCCGGCGTGGTGACCAGCGGGTCGGCGACGGTGAGCAGCAGGGTGTAGCCGTTGGGCGGCGACCGCAGCACTTCGCCGGCGCCGATCGCGCCGCCCGCGCCGGCCTTGTTGTCGATGACCACGCCGCTCTTCATCCGCGCGGACATCGCGTCGGCGAGCTTGCGCCCCACCGCATCGAACACCGAGCCGGCCGGGAACGGTGCGACCAGCCGGATCGGGCGGCTCGGCCAGGCCTCGACCGATTCCTGGGCCAGGCCGAAAGACGGAATGGCGATCAGCCCGCCGCCGATGGCCAGCAGTTGCCTGCGTGTGTGCATGAATGTCTCCTTCACTCTTTTTCGCGTTGCGTGCCGTCGCCGTAGCCGCGGCGCCAGCCGATCCGTTCCAGGTCGGGAATGTCCGAGCCGGATTCCTGGCTCACCCGCCTGATCTCTCGCGGGTCGGGCAGCTTCTCCACGGCCTCGAGCGGCGGCATCGAAAGCGCCTGCGCCGGCCGGCCCATGAACTTGAACAGGCTGGTGTTGTTGTTGATGGCCGGGAATTCCTGGCTCGCGGTCACCGTCAGCGAGAACATCCGCGTGACGGGCGCCGCCGAGACGAACCAGTGCATCCGCCCGCAAGGCAGGAAGATCATCGAGTTCTTGGGCACCTCGTATTCGACGCCCTCGACCCAGGCGCGCAGGCGGCCTTCGATGATGAAAAAGATCTCGTGCTCGTACAGGTGGATGTGCGGCGGCGGCCCGATGTGCTCGGGGATGTTGCCTTCCCAGATGCAGCAGGTGTTGTCGACCTCCTTGCCCTGCGCGTACATGACGATGAGCTGGCCCTCGTACCAGAGCGCCCGCTCGGCCGTGCGGCCGGAAACGAACGGCTGCAGCGGCTGGTAGTTTTCCAGGCCGCCGCGCTCGTCTCGAAGCTTTGCTGATTCCGCTTGCCAGTCCATCACGCACCGTCCGGAGTTGGGAAAATCTCGAATTGTACTAAAACGTCAGTTTGACGCAATAGTACAATTCCTCTTGCCCAGCAAAATACCGGCGCATGGCACCCAGAACCGTTTCCAGGACCCATGAGGCAAGAGCGAAGATCGGCGAGAACAAGCGGACCCGCACGCGTGCCGCCCTGATCCAGGTCGCCCTCCAGGTGATTTCCGAGCGCGGCTTCGACGCGCCGACGATCGACGACTTCATCGCGGCGGCCGACGTCGCCCGCGGCACCTTCTACAACTACTTCAAGAGCCGGGACGAGCTGCTGATCGCGGCGGCGGGTCATGTGGCCGACACCGTGGACGCGGAGATCCTGCCGCTGTTCGCCCTGACGCACGACCCGGCGCAGCGGGTCGCGATCGCCATCCGCAAATTCATCGAGATGAGCATCCGGCATCCGGACCAGGGCGGCTTGCTGGTGCGGATGATTCCCTTGTCGGGTGGCGCCGTCAGCGACGAGATGCGGCGCGGCGTGTTGTACGACCTGGAAAGCGGGCAAAAGCTCGGCCGCTTCAAGTGGCGCTCGCTGCAGGCGGCGCTGGCGCTGAGCATGGGGACCATCACCATGGCGATTCGCGCGGCCATCTCGGAGCCGACGCCGGAGAATTTCCCGGAGCTGATCGCCGCGATGGTGCTGCAGGGCCTGGGAATGCCGGCAAGGGAGGCGCAGCGGGTCGCCGCATTGCCGCTGCCCGAGCCGGTCGCCTAAAGGACCGGGCCGCTGTCGGCGTGCGCAGCGCCTGCGGATGCCGATGCGGCGTCGGCGCGCAGCATGGTCTGGCAGCGCGCGCAGGTGACGGCGCCGGGGTCCTGCACGATCAGTCCCGGCTGCGTGTCCGCCACGGCGACGACCAGGCCGCACAGCGTCTGGTTGAAATCGCCCTGCCGCTGCGCAAGCGCATGGGCATGGTTGATCAGCGACAGGCAGCTCACCATGGCGTCACACCAGGGCGTCCCGCTGCCACTGCGAGCGGGTGGCGAGGATAGCCGCGACGATCTCCTGCGCGGCGGCCTGCGCCTTCGCATGGGCTTCGGCGCGGCGCTCCGCGTTCATGTTGACGCCCTCGACGCGGACGATGTCGATGTCCGAGATGCCCAGCAGCTTCAGCGCCGTCACCAGGTACCGCTCCTGGAAGTCCTTCGCGCGCCCCTCTTCCGAGAGCGAGTACAGGCCGCCGCGGCTGGACGCGATGATGACGCGCACGTTGGAGACCAGGCCGACGATGCCCCGTTCCACGTACCGGAAGGTGCGCCGCGGCTGGGAGATGCGGTCGATCCAGGCTTTCAATTGCGTCGGGATGGACAGGTTGTAGAGCGGCGCGCCGATCACCACGAGATCCGAAGCCAGCAGTTGCTCGATGTGGGCGTCGGTGACGGCCTTCTCGCTGCGCTGTTGCGGCGTGAGTTCATCCTCCGGCCGGCGGTAGGCCAGGTACACGTCCTGCGTCAGGTGCGCGATCGGGTCGCGGGCGAGGTCCTTGTAGGTGACGCTGCAGTCCGGGCACTGGTCCTGCAGCAGCTCGACGAGCATGGCCGACAGTTGCCTGGAATTCGAGCTCCCGTACATGGGGCTGGAGTCAATGTGAAGTAGGTTCATGTGTCTTGGCAATGCAGCGCTCCAGGTGCGAATGCTAGGGGGCGCGCGGCAAGAATGCCAATACCGGATTGAGGCGGCAATCCATACCTTCAGCGTATGGCAGCCGTGAAGGGGAGCCGGGATGCAGCGCGCTAGTGTCCCGTCCGCTTCGCGCTGAACGACTCGTGCAGCCACCGTGTGGCCGGACCCGGTTCCTTCGCGGGACTCCAGGCGGAGAACAGCGGGATCACCGGGCGCTCGGACGAACCGCTCCAGGCCTTGACCGGAAGCAGCACCAGGCGGCCGGCCGCGATGTCGGCCTCGACCATGTGCACCGGCAAGCTGCCCCAGCCGAGGCCGGCCAGCAGCATCTGGTGCTTGATTCCCATGTCGGTGAGCCGCCACGATGAAGTGCCGCCTGTCATGGCCAGGTCCCGCCCATGCGAATAGCTCGAGCGGTCGATCATCACCAGTTGCGTGTATTGGGCGAGCGCGCGGCGGTCGGGCTTGCGTTCCAGCAGCGCGAGCGGATGGTCCGGTGCCACCACGGGAACCAGCGGTACGTCGAAGGCGGGGGCCCGGTCGAGGTCGCGCGGCGGGCCTTCGTAGTCGACCACCAGTCCGAGGTCGGCTTGGCCATCGTGCAGGGCGGCGATCGCCGAGCCCAGCGCCTCCACCGACAGGCGCAACTCCACACTGGGAAACCGCAGCTGGAATGACTTCAAGATCGCCAGCAACGGAGGCATCGGCGTGATCGGGTCGATGACCAGGGACACAACCGGCTCCAGTCCTTCGGAAAGCTGGCCGGCTTGCTGCTGGAAGTGCGTCACCTCCGCCAGGATGCCCTTGGCGCGCCGCAGCAGCGACTTGCCCCGCGCATTCGGCTGCGAGCGGTAGCCGGTGCGGTCGAACAAGGGGCCGCCGACTTCCTCCTCGAGCTTCTTGATGGCGTACGTGACTGCCGGCTGGGTGCGGTTGAGCTTGCGCGCCGCGGCGGAGAAACCGCCGCACTCGACGACCGTGACGAACACATGGAACTGGTCGAGCGTGATGGAGTGCAGGGCCATGAAGAAGAACTCCTCGATCCCAGGATGATAAGAATCTTTGATTCAAACGATCAAAAAAAAGAGCGTTTTTTTTAAAAAGCAGCGCACATAGACTGCGCCTGCCGCGGTGCTGGAAGGCCCATTGTTCAGAGCTGCTCGAGCAGGCGGCGTCATACGGTGGAGGTATCACGTTTGGCCTGAATCTGATATTGGCGTTCCTGTTTCGTGGTCCCTAGCATCCCCTGCCACTGGAACCGATTTCGTGGCGCAGCAAATAGCAGAAGGAGACAAATCATGAAGCGATCATTCGTTTGGGAATCTCTCGCCGTCGTGGCGGCGGCACTTGCCTTGGCAGGTTGCGGTGGCGGCGGCAACAGCGCGCCGGTGGACCCCACCGTGGCGCAAACCCAGCAAGGCGAGGTGAAGGGCACGGCCGCCAATGGCGTCGTGCAGTTCCTGGGTGTGCCTTATGCGGCGCCGCCGACTGGCGCGCTGCGCTGGAAGCCGCCCGCACCGGCACTGGCCCGCACTGGGACGCTGCAAGCCGGCACCCCCGGAGCGCAGTGCCTGCAAGCCGGGCCGCCTCCGACATTCACGCCGTCGGGCAGCGAGGACTGCCTGTTCCTGAACATCTACCGCCCGCAAGCCGCATCCGCCGCGCCCTTGCCCGTCATCGTCGCGATCCACGGCGGCGGGTTCGTGCTGGGCTCCAGCGCCTTCCAGGACGGCACGTCGCTGGCGAAGAACAACAACGTCATCCTGGTATCGATCAACTACCGGTTGAGTGCCCTCGGTTTCCTGGCCCATCCCGCGCTGACCGCCGAGGACACTGCCACGCACGCCTCCGGCAACTACGGCCTGATGGACCAGACCGCCGCGCTGGCCTGGGTCAAGCAGAACATTTCCGCATTCGGCGGCGACCCGGCCAACGTGACGATCACCGGCGGCTC
>JAQGMS010000406.1 GCA_028292245.1 Ramlibacter sp. | reverse complement strand
GGATGGGGCAAGCCGGTCAACGAGCGTCTCGCCGAGCATCCCGACGGCAAGCGCTGGCTGCGCCGCATCGCGATGTCGGGCTGGGACATCATCCGCGATAATTTCGAGGACGATCACTGCCGCTCGTTCATGATGTGGATGGCATTCCAGACCGTGGTGCCACCGGAATGGCCGACGACGGGACGCAACGCCTATTCGCTCTGCTGGGGGCGGCAGCTCCCAGACGTTCTGCGGCATGTAGCTGAGGAAGCGGCGGATCTGGATGAAAGCAGCCTCCTCGTTCTCGGCTGTATTGTCGATGGTGCCGGCGTGATCGACCGCGACCTTCGATCCGCCGAGTTCTTCCTTTGATATCTCCTGACCGAGCGAACGTTTGACGACCGGCGGTCCAGCAGCAAACACCTGGCTGGTGTCTTTCACCATCACCGTGAAGTGCGACAGGATAGCGCGGCCCGCGGGCCCGCCCGCCGCCGTTCCCATCACGCCGCTGACAACAGGCACTTCGCCTAGCAATCTGACGGATTGCTCGAAGCCGTGAATGCCTGGAAGCACCGAATAGCCGCGGCGGCCGGCCGAGGTGACGCTGCCGCCGGATCCGTCGATCAGATTGACCAGTGGAATGCGATAATTGTGCGCGATGTCCTCGACGAAGCCGCCCTGGCCGCCCTTGCGCCGCGAGCTGCCCCAGCTGGTGCCGCCGCGCACGGTAAAATCCTCGCCGCCGATCGCGACGTCCCGGCCGTCGATCTTCGCCAGCCCCATGATGTAAGGCGCCGGGGTGACCGACTGCAGCGCCCCGCCGGCGTCATAGGTGGCGCTTCCGGTCAGCCGTCCGACTTCCTGAAACGAGCCGGGATCGATCAGGCCCGCGACCCGCTCGCGAACCGTCAGCCGGCCGGCGTCGTGCTGGCGCGCCACCATGGCGGGGCCACCGAGCTGATCGGCAAAAGCGCGGCGGCGCTCGATCTCTCCAGCTTCGGGCTGCCAGCTCATGATTCAGGTTTCCAGGATCACGACGGATTGACCTTCGGTGATCGCCTCGCCTTCGGCCACCAGGATCGAGGCAACCGTTCCCGCGGTCTCGACCACGACGGGAATTTCCATCTTCATCGACTCGATGAGAACGAGAATGTCGCCCTCGGCGACCTTTTGCCCAAGCTCGACCTCGATCTTCCAGACCGATCCGCTCACTTCCGACTTCGCTTCGAGCTTACCCATATCGTGTTGTCCTCGTCGTCTGATGGTGTATTTGTTCAGATTATCTCAGTAACTGGTCGGCCAGGCGCGCATCAGATGTTCGCCGACGCCGTTGGTGCGACGGAGCTGATGAACTTCCAGCAGGCGGATCAGATGGTCGCGGGTCTCCTCCGGGCGGATCACCGCTTGAACGCCAAAGATCTCGGCAATGCCATAGACCGAATTGTCGCGCTCCATTTCTCGCAAAGCCTCGGCGAATTCGGGCGAACCCGGTTCATGGCCGTGAACGATGCGCACGGCAAAATTCGGATCCATGAAACTGATCTCGGCGCCCGGCCAAGCCGCCACCTCGTCCGAATTCCGGCCGCCGCCCATGTTGAGATAGGCCTGGCCGTAGCTCTTGCGCAGGATGACCGAGAGTTTCGGTACCGTGCACAGCGACAGCGCGTTCATGAAGTTCATGATCTTGCCCGGCGCCCGCCGCCGCTCGGCTTCCGGCCCGATGCTGAAACCGGGCGTGTCGACCAGGATGATCAACGGAATGTTGAAACTGTCGCACAGCACCAGGAAGCTGGTGATCTTGTCGCAGGCATCGGTATCGAGCGCGCCGCCCTTGAACATCGGATTGTTGGCGACGATGCCGACCACATGGCCGTCGAGCCGCGCCAGCGTGGTGACCGCCACCTTGCCGAATTGCGGCTTCAGCTCGAAGGCACTGTCCTGATCGACGATCGCAGCGATGATTTTTCGGACGTCATAGACTTGCGTGCGCCGCGCCGGAATCAGTTTTGCCAATTGGTCGGCATTGGCGCCCGAGCCCGCCGGCACCGCCGTGCGCGGCGGGGCTTCGCCGTGATGGCTCGGCATATAGGATAGAAACTGGCGGATCGCGGCCAGCGCTTCCTCGTCGGTGTCGACGGCCCGGTCGATCAGGCCGGTGGTCTCGGCATGCAGCTTCCACCCGCCCAGCGTCTGCGGATCGACGGTCTCGCTGAGCGCCTGCTCGACCAGTCCTGGGCTAGATACGGCCATGACCGCGCCCTTGCGCATCACGGCGAAGTCCGAGCAGCAGGTGTACCAGGTCGACGAGCCGTAGCAATCGCCAAGCACGGCGGCGGCCCATGGCGTCTCCCGCATCCGAAGATATTGCGTTCCATCGGACCCGAGCATGGTGCCCATGCCGCGCGCGCCCATGGTGTCGGGCATCCGCGCGCCGGAAGATTCGCCGAGGAAAACGATCGGCATGCCGCGCTGGGTCGCGACGCGCTTGATGTGGCCGATCTTCCTGCCATTGGTGGCGCTGCTCGATGCGCCCTTCACGGTAAAATCGTTGGAGACGATGCCGACGTCGCGGCCGTCGATGCGCCCGTAACCGGCGATCTTGCCGTCGGCTGGCGTACGCTCGCGATCCGCCGGCATCACGGAGGTGCCGTGCAGCCCGACCTCGTGGAAGCTGCCGGGATCGAGCAGATGATCGATCCGCTGCCGCGCGTCGAGAATGCCCTTTTCGCGCCGCTTCTTCAGCTTGGCTTCGCCGCCCATCGCCAAAGCCGCGACGCGACGGCGTTCGAGATCATCCGAAGGCGATTGAACGGTCATTCCAAAACCTCGTTTGAGGCGCAGGCCACGACGCCCGCGCTCACCAATTGATTGATTTCTGCGACGCTCAATCCGGCGACGCGATGCAGGACATCCCTGGTGTCGGCGCCGACCACGCCGCCGCCAGCATGGCGAACGCGTCCCGGCGTTGCCGACAGGCGCGGCACCACATTGGCCATCTTGATAGAGCCGAACTCTCCGTCGGGCGCCTCGACGATGGCGCCGCGGGCGGTGTAGTGCGGATCCCGGAAAATCTCCGCCATGTTGTAGATGCGCGAGGCCGGCACCGCCGATCCGTGCAGCAACGTTTCCAGCTTCTCCAAATCATGCGCCCCGGTCCACTCGGCGATGATCGCGTCAAGCTCGTCGGCATGGTCGCCGCGTTCGAGATTGCCGCGGAACCGCGCATCGTCGGCGAGATCGGCGCGGCCCATCGTCGTTGCCAAACGGCGAAACACGGGATCGCCGACCGCGGCGATATGGATGAAAGCATTATCGCGGGTGGGATAGAGGTTGTTCGGCACGCTGTCCGGAAGCCGAGAGCCGGCACGGCCGGCGATCAGCCCCATCTTGTCATAAGCCGGAATATGCGGCTCCATGAACGAGAACGCGGACTCATACAATGCCGTGTCGATCACCTGGCCACGGCCGGTCTGGTGCCGGGCAAGGATCGCCATGACAGCGCCGAACGCGCCGTAAAGCCCGGTAATGTAATCGGTCAGCGACGTCGCGACGCGCGCCGGCGGACGATCGGGATCGCCGGTGATATGGCGCAATCCGCTCAACGCTTCGCCAATCACGCCGAAGCCCGGGCGCTGGGAATACGGACCGGTCTGCCCGAAACCGCTGATGCGAACCATGATCAGTTTCGGGTTGATCTTCGAAAGGTCGTCGAAACCGAGATTCCATCGCTCCAGCGCACCGGGACGGAAATTCTCGACCACCACGTCGCAGGACCGCACCAGCTTACGCACGACTTCCTGGCCTTCCGGCAGGCGCAGATCGACGGAAATCAGTTCCTTGTTGCGGAAGATGCTGGCGGCGTAGAGCGAGCGCCCGTCGAGGCGCTTGCCCATCGAGCGCACCGTATCGCCTTCGGCCGCTTCGACCTTGATGACCTCGGCGCCGAAATCCGCCAACAGCCGCCCGCAGAACGGCCCGGCAACCGTGGAGCCGAGTTCCAGCACCCGCAGGCCGGTCAGCGGTCCATCCTTCAGTTCGGCTTGCTCTGTGTTGCTCACAATACAAATGACTCGTAGCGTTTGAGATAGGCGGCACCGCTTCGGATATTGGCGCGCTTAGCGGCTTCGGCGGCATCGGGATCGCCCTGCCGCATCGCCTTGAGCACGGCACGATGTTCCGACAGCCCGACCAGGGCGCGGCCGGGCAGCACGATGATGCGGCGGATGATGGCGCGGGTGCGGTCCTGAATATTGTCGAGCATGTCGGCCAGCACCGGATTGTGCGCGCCATCGATGGTGCGGCGGCGCAGCAATTCCAGCTTGACGA
>JAQGMS010000398.1 GCA_028292245.1 Ramlibacter sp. | reverse complement strand
ATAGGCGGCCGGCTTGCGGGTGGAAATGCGCGCCTCGATCAGCCCGGCGAGCTTGCGCCGCTCTTCGTCGAGCAGTCGCGCATCCAGGAACGGCTCGAGCTTGTCGATCGGCAGGCGCAGGGATTCGAGGATGAGATAGGCGGCTTCGTCGAGCGCATTCGTCGCCCCGTGGCCATAGACGAGGCCGGCGGTCTCGAAACGCGTGATGGCGTAGCGCAGGAAGTCGCGAAGGGTGACCAGCGCCTCGGCGGGCTCTTCGGGCGGTTGATCATTCATAGCCATTCTCATTCCGTCTGATCGCGGCGGCGAAGAGCATTTTCGAGGGCGCCTTCGGCCATCCCAAACGCCGGCTGCTGCAAGCGCCAGTCCTTACCGCCTCGAGCGTCGATTGACCAATGCGTCGGCTTTGGTGTTGTCGCAATGTGCGGCTAATCTTGGGGTATTGCGCGCTCTGTGAACACGAGGCTCACCTGAAGATCGACGGCCGCCCCTATCGTTCCATCACCCTCGCGCCGGACGGCTGGTCGGTCGAGGTCATCGACCAGACGCGCCTGCCGTTCCGGCTCGTCATCGCGCGGCTTGCGACCTGCGAGGCTGTCGCGGCGGCGATCAGCCAGATGGTCGTGCGCGGCGCGCCGCTGATCGGCGCCACGGCCGCCTACGGGGTCGCGCTCGCCATGCGCAAAGACCCCGGCGATCCGGCGTTGGCGTCGGCGCTCGAGACGCTCGGCGCGACCCGGCCGACAGCAGTCAATCTCGCCTGGGCGCTCTCCCGGATGGGGGAGGCGCTGCGCGCCGCGTCCCCCGACCAGCGCGCCGCCATCGCGTATGGCGAGGCGGCGGCGATCTGCGAGGAGGATGTGGCGGCCTGCCAGGCGATCGGCGTCCACGGCGCCGGGTTGATCGCACAGGCCGCACAGGTCAAGGGTGACGGCCGCGTCAACATTCTCACCCATTGCAATGCCGGCTGGCTCGCCTGCGTCGATCACGGCACGGCGCTGGCGCCGATCTATCACGCACATGACGCGGGCGTGCACCTGCACGTCTGGGTCGACGAGACGCGGCCGCGCAATCAGGGCGCGGCCCTGACCGCCTTCGAACTCGGCGCGCACGGCGTGCCGCATACGGTAATCGCCGACAATGCGGGCGGCCATCTGATGCAGCGCGGCGAGGTCGACCTCTGCATCGTCGGCGCTGATCGAATCACGGCGCGCGGCGATGTCGCCAACAAGATTGGCACGTACCTCAAGGCGCTGGCGGCGCGCGAGGCGGGCGTGCCTTTCCACGTCGCGGCGCCGCTTTCGACCATCGACTGGAGCGCGCAGGACGGCCTGCGGGACATTCCGATCGAGGAGCGCTCGGGCCGCGAAGTCACCCATGTGACAGGTCTCGGCCCCGATGGCGCGCTGACGACCGTCCAGGTGGCTGCGCCCGGCAGCGGCGCGGCCAATCCCGGCTTCGACGTGACGCCCGCCGGCCTCGTTTCCGGACTGATCACCGAGTGTGGCCTGACGCCGGCGACCGCCGAGGGCCTGTCGCGACTGCGTCAGCGCGCGCCCGCGTGAGCGCGCCGGACGACATGACCCTGCGCGAGGCGATCATCCGCATCGCGCGCGCCATGGACGAGGCGGGATTCGTGCCGTCGAAATCCGGCAACGTGTCGCACCGCTTCGAAGACGGGTTTCTGGTGACGCCAACCGGGCTGCCCTATGCGGAGACCGCGCCGCGCGATCTTGTCCGCGTCTCTCTCGATGGAGCCGTGTTGTCGGGCGACCGCCAGCCTTCGTCCGAATGGCGTTTCCACGCCGCGATCTACCGGGCGCGACCGGAGGTGGCGGCGATCGTGCATACGCATTCGCCGCGCGCCACGGCCCTGTCGACGGCGCGGCGCGGCATTCCGGCGTTTCACTACATGATCGCGCTCGCCGGTGGCCCCGACATCCGCTGCGCCGACTACGCGACCTTCGGCACGGAAGAACTGGCCCGCGCGGCGGTCACGGCTCTCGAAGGACGCAAGGCCGTGCTTCTCGCCAATCACGGCGTCATCGCGACGGGCGTCACGATCGACGCCGCGTGGGCGCTGGCGCGTGAGGTGGAAAATCTCGCCGGCCAGTATCTCGACGTCCTGGCGGCGGGTCTCCAGCCGGTGATCCTTGACGAGGCCGAGATGGGACGCGTCAAAGACCAGTTCGCCGCCTACGGCCGCAAGGGCTGAGGTTTACGCCGCCGCGACGCCGACGCCGATCTGGCAGGCGACGCCGGTGCCGCCGAGCCCGCAATAGCCCTGCGGGTTCTTGGCCAGATATTGCTGGTGATAGGCCTCGGCATAATAGAACGAACCCGTATCGACGATTTCCGTCGTGATCGGACCATAGCCTTTCGCGGCAACCGCCTTGCCATAGGCGGCCTTGCTCGCTTCGGCTGCGGCGCGCTGGGACGAATCGGTCAGATAGATGCCGGAGCGATACTGCGTGCCGACGTCATTGCCCTGGCGCATGCCCTGGGTCGGATCGTGGTTCTCCCAGAACACCTTGAGCAGCTGCTCATAGGTGACCTGCGCCGGATCGAACACCACGAGCACGGCTTCGGTGTGCCCGGTGCGACCGGTGCACGTCTCTTCGTACGTCGGGTTCGGGGTGTACCCGCCGGCGTACCCGACTGCGGTGGACCAGACTCCCGGCGTCT
>JAQGMS010000161.1 GCA_028292245.1 Ramlibacter sp. | reverse complement strand
TGGTAATGGGCGCGTAAAAGGGACCCACCCCCGGCCTGAAATGGTCGTCTAATCTGGACCCACCCCAGCCGCATCCGTTCCAATAGGCCCGGTCACCCCGGGAACCTAAGGAACGGAGGCAAGGATGCTGACGGTGGACGACTACGCCAAAATTCGCGTCGCGCGTCGCGACAAGATGTCCATTCGGGAGATTGCCCGCACCTTCGGGCATTCACGGCGCAAGGTTCGCGAGATCCTCGCCGACCCTCAACGCAAATCCTACACGCGCAACCAGCCGAAAGCCGCGCCAGTGCTCGGCTGGTTGCACGCCGTCATCGACCGGATCCTGAGCGAGGACGAAGGCGCGCCGCCCAAGCAGCGTCATACGGCCATGCAACTGTTCCGGCGTCTGTGCGACGAGTACGCCTACAAGGGCGGCTACGCTCAGGTCCGGCGCTACGTGCGTGCGCACCGACTGAATCACCGTGAGACGTTCATTCCGCTGCACCACGAACCCGGCCAACGGCTGGAGTGCGACTTCGGCCATATCCACGTCGATTTCCCTGACGGCCGCCGCTTGGTGCCCGTGATGGTCGCGGCCTGGGCGTACTCCAATTACGCCTTTGCCCAGGCCATGCCGACGGAGCGGACCGAGGCCATTCTCGCCGGCATGGTGGCGGCGTTCGAGTTCTTCGGTTGCGTGCCACGCGAGGTCTGGTGGGACAATCCCAAGACGGTGGTCAGCCAAATCTTCAAGGGCCGCGAGCGTCGGCCCAACGAGTACTATGCGGCCCTGGCCAGCCATTACGTTTTTGAGGCGCGCTACTGCATGCCGGCGCGCGGCAATGAGAAGCCGTACGCCGAGACGCGTGTGCGGGTGCTGCAACAGCAGTGGGCCACGCCGGTGCCGCGCTGTGCCGACCTGAACGCGCTGAATGCCTACCTGCGGCAGCGCTGTGTCGAGGAGCCCAAGCGCACGGTGGCCGGCTACACAGAGTCGATCGGCCAGCGCTTCGCACACGACCAGGCCAAGGCGTTGCCGCTGCCGGCGCATCGGTTCGATGCCTGCGTGACGCAGGCGGCGCAGGTCGACAAGTACCAGATGGCGCGTTTCGATCGCAATCGCTACAGCGTGCCAAGGACGTGCGCCTTCCGGAGCGTGACCGTGAAAGGCTACATCGACCGCATCGAGGTGGTGGAGCGTGGCCAGGTGGTGGCGCGGCACGCACGCAGCTACGGCCGCGACCAGCAGGTGCTCGACCCGCTGCATTACCTGGCGACGCTGGAACGACGGCCGGCGGCGCTGGACCATGCGCCGGTGCTGCGGAACTGGCAATTGCCCGAATCGTTTACGCGGTTGCGTCAGGCTCTGGAAACGCGGCACGGGCGACCATCTGGGGGGCGGCACTACGTGCGTGTCTTGCAACTGCTGCGCGAACATTCGCAGGAGCGTGTCCAGCAAGCCGTCGAGACCTGTCTGCGCAAGGGCGAATTGCACGCTGAACGCATTGGCGCCGAGGCTCGGCGCCTGACGGACGTAGCCGGCGAAACACCAGTGACACCGTTATGTCAATTCCAGGTCCCGCAGCCCGATTTGGGTTGCTTCGACCAACTTTTGTCCCAAGGAGGATCGCACGATGGCCGATAATAAGAACATGCTCGTACGGGCCAATCTCAAGCAGCTCAAGCTGCCCGCGATGGGCGGCGAATTCGAGAAGCTGGCCCGCGAGGCCGCCGCGGCCAACGAGGGCTACGAGCAGTACCTGCTGCGGCTGACCGAGCTGGAAGTCGCTGCCCGCGCCAGCAACGCTGTGCAGGCACGCACCCGCGCGGCGGGCTTCCCCGTCGCCAAGGATTTCGACACCTTCGACTTCACGGCCGTGCCGTCCTTAAGCAAGCCCAAGGTGCTGGAGCTGGCACGCGGCGAGTGGATCGAGCAGCGGACCAACGCTTGCTTCATCGGCAGCCCCGGGACCGGAAAAACGCATTTGGCCATTGCCCTTGGCCTCGCCGCTTGCCGGCATGGCAAGCGCGTACGCTTCGCGACGGCGGCAACGCTGGTGACGCGGTTGGAGGAAGCGCAGAAGCAGTACCAGCTCGACCGCGTGCTGGCGCAGCTCGACCGCATCGACCTGTTGATCTGCGACGAGCTGGGCTACCTGTCGTTCAGCCGAGCCGGGGCCGAACTGCTGTTCCAGGTGTTTGCCGACCGCTACGAACGCCGCAGCCTGCTGGTGACAAGCAACCTGGCGTTCAGCGAGTGGAGCCAGGTCTTCCAGGGCGAGCGCATGACGGCAGCGCTGCTGGACCGGCTGACGCACCGCTGCCAAATCTTCGAGATGAACAGTGAAAGCTTCCGCTTCCGCGAGTCGATGAAGAACAAGAAGAGCAAGAAGAGCGAGTGATGAAAGGTGAAGGCACTGCCAGGGTGACGGTTGGATTTTCTAAGGCATAGCTCTGGTGTCCGATAGCAATGAAACGGGCCCCCGACCACCAACGTGGGCAGGGGCCGCCTTGAGAAGCGCCATCGGCGCACCGTCGGCCGGGTTATCCCTTGTCGGGTTGCGTCCCCGCAGAGCCCGACTCCGTTTCACCCGGCAGCGGCAAGGTAACCCGAGGGCAGTCGAGGAACAAGATCAAGGTCGCGTGCTGTCCAAAGTCGGCAGCCGTAACCAGTGAACCCCTGAACCCCGGTGGGTCCATTTTACGCGCCCAAGTGGGTCCCTTTTACGCGACCATAACCAGAGCGAAACCTCCGCACTACCTCGCTCCCCATCGACCTACTCGTCAAAGGGGCGGCTGAAGCCGTGAAAAAGGCGATTGGCCCCCATGTGATCCGCGCAATAATTGCCGGACCACCATGCCAGGGGTTCAGTCGCGCAGGTAGACGGAAGCTTTTTGACCCTAGAAACGAAGTGATTCTGGCCGTCGCGCACGCCGCGGTATGCCTAAATCCTGAACTTGTCGTGTTTGAGAA
>JAQGMS010000135.1 GCA_028292245.1 Ramlibacter sp. | reverse complement strand
TCACCGACCTGCGCATGATCGCCAACCTGTACCCCGAAAGCATCCACCTGGTGGTGAAGAAGGGCTCCGGCATCAAGTCGGTCGCCGACCTCAAGGGCAAGCGCGTCGCGCTCGATGAGCCCGGCTCCGGCACGCTGATCGACGCGCGCATGGTGCTCGCCGCTTATGGCGTGAAGGAAAGCGACATCAAGCCCGAATACATCAAGCCCAACCAGGCCGGCGACAAGATGCGCGATGGCGCGCTCGACGCCTTCTTCTTTGTCGGCGGCGCGCCCGCCGGCGCCATCACCGAGCTCGCGTCCAGCGGCGCAGGCATCGAACTGCTGCCGCTGGGCGGCCCGCAAGCCGAAGCGCTGCGCAAGTCGAGCCCGTTCTTCGCCGTCGACAACATTCCGGCCAACACGTACAAGGACGTGGCCGCGGTGCAGACGTTGGCCGTGGGCGCGCAGCTGGTCACCAGCGCCAAGGTTGACGCGGAGACGATCTACCAGGTCACCAAGGCCATGTACAGCGAAGCGACGCAAAAGACACTGCAAGCCGGCCACGCCAAGGGCAAGTTCATCACGAGGGAAAACGCCGTGCAGGCCGTGGGCATCCCGTTCCACCCGGGCGCAGAGAGGTTCTACAAGGAAGTCGGTCTGATCAAGTAACGAACGCGGCTGCCGCGACGCAGGGAGGCCGGCGCCTCCCTGTTTTGTTTTGGAGTGAGGGGTTTCATGACCGACACCACGGCCACGGCACTGGATCCGCGCAGGCTCCAGGAGCTCGAGCAGAAGTTCGACCCGGAGATGCGCTTCCGGCCCACGGCGACTCCCGCCCGGCAGATCGTCAAGTGGCTGCTGATCGCCCTGTCCTGCTTCCACTACTACACGGCGGGCTTCGGCCTGCTGCCGGAGACCACCCACCGTGGCGTGCACCTGGCCTTCGTGCTCGGGTTGATCTTCCTCGTGTTCGCCGCGAGCAAGGCCGACAACGACCAGCCGCCGCGGCGCGGCCTCAATTTCATCGGCGGCGTGCCGCTGGCGGACTGGGTCCTGGCGATTGCCTGCGCAGTGAGCGTGCTGTATATCCCCTGGGTCTTCAACGACCTGGCCTTCCGCATCGGCAACCCCGACCTGATCGACGTGGTGTTCGGCAGCATCCTGTTCGTCACGCTGCTCGAAGCGACGCGCCGCTCCATGGGTTGGCCGCTGCCGATGATCGCCATCGGCTTCACTATTTACGCGCTGGCGGGGCCCTACTTCCCCGGCCTGCTGAAGCATGCTGGTGCGAGCTGGAGCCAGATGATCAACCACCAGTACCTCACCAGCCAGGGCATCTACGGCGTGGCGGTGGGCGTGGTGGCAACCTACGTTTTCCATTTCGTGCTGTTCGGGGTGATGGCGACGCGCGTCGGGCTCGGGCAATTGTTTCTCGACATCGCCTCCAGCATCGCCGGCCGCTACGCGGGTGGGCCCGCCAAGGTGAGCGTGTTCGGCTCCGCGATGTTCGGCATGCTGTCGGGCTCGTCGGTGGCCAACGCCGTCACCGTGGGCTCGCTCACGATTCCCGCAATGATCCGCGTGGGCTATCGACGCGAGTTCGCCGCCGCCGTGGAAGCGGCCTCCTCCACCGGCGGCCAGATCACGCCGCCCGTGCTCGGCGCCGCCGCGTTCCTGATGGTGGAGTTCCTCAACGTCCCCTACCAGACCATCATCATCGCGGCCATCATCCCGGCCTTCATGCACTTCTTCGGCGTGTTCATGCAGGTCCATTTCGAGGCCAAGCGCTACGGGCTGCGCGGCCTGACGCCCGAAGAAATGCCTCGCCTGAAGGAGTCGCTGCGCCAGCGCTGGCCCACCCTGGTGCCGCTCGTGCTGCTGATCGGCCTGCTCGTCTCGGGCCGCACGCCTTACCTGGCGGCGTTCACGGGCATCTCGTCCTGCATCATCGTGGGGCTCACAACCCGCACGACCGGCAACCGGCCGGCCAATTGGGCGCTGTTCATCGTGCTGCACGCGCTGCTGGCGGTCATCGCTTTCGCGGAGCTCGGCGCGCAGACCGAGACGATCAAGCTCGTATTGTTTGGCGCGGCCGTCGCGATCGCGCTGGCCGGCTGGAAGCTCGCCGGGATTACCGGGCGTGTCTCGCACCGCGCGCTGGTCGAGGCTTTCGAGACAGGTGCGAAATATGCGCTGGCCGTCGGCGCGGCGGCCGCGACCGTCGGGATCGTCATCGGCGTGGTGACGCTGACCGGCGTCGGCTTCAAGATCAGCTACATCATCACAAGCTGGGCGCAAGCCATGGCCGGGGCCATTTCCGTCGTGATCCCGGCCTTCATGGCGGACATGCGCGCGCTCACGCTGTTCGCGGCGCTCGTGATGACCGGCGTCGTCTGCATCCTCATGGGTTGCGGCGTGCCGACCACCGCCACTTACATCATCATGGTGACAGTCGCCGCCCCCACGCTGGTGCAGTTGGGCGTCGAGCCGCTGGTGGCGCACTTCTTCGTCTTTTACTACGGCGTGCTTGCCGACATCACGCCGCCAGTCGCGCTTGCCGCCTACGCGGCGGCCGGCATGGCGGGCAGCGACCCGTTCAAGACCGGCAACATGGCCTTTCGCCTCGGGCTGGCCAAGGCGCTGGTCCCCTTTGTGTTCGTGTTTTCGCCTTCACTGCTGCTGGTGGCCAAGGGCTTCACCTGGTACGACTTCAGCGTCACCTTCGTCGGCTGCGTCCTGGGCATCGTCGTGCTTGCCGCGGCCTTGAGCAAGTTCTTGCTGGTCGAGATGAAGCGTTGGGAACAGGCACTGTGCCTGGCAGCCGCGCTATTGCTGATCGCGCCGGGCCTCGTGGTCACGATCGTCGGGGCCGTCATGACGGTCCCGATGCTGGTGCGCCAGCTGGCGGCGTGGAAGCTCGCGAACGCCACACCGGCGCCGGCCTGACGCGATTGTCGGAAACGGCTGACTCGTATTGCGGAGCTGCGCCGTCATGGCAATGACATTTGCGCTGCCCATACTCCTTGCAGAACCACGTATTGGAGTTGGCAATGAACGAACACCGGACCCCATCCATCCTGCAACGCGTGCCGGTGATCCTGGCCGTGACCGCGGCCTCGTATGGGTTGCGGCCGCGCGCGAACGGCGCGGACAACGCGAGCGGTGCGCGCCAGGCGGCGTCTAACGGCAAGGCCGCTGCGATCCGCGAGCGCGGCCCGATGGAGGCTATTGCGCTGCAAGACTGAACCGGCTCGCGCCAGAAATGCAAAGCCGCCTTCGGGCGGCTTTTGTTTTGTCCTGTCAGCCGCCGGGTTTCTTGCGCCGCTTGGCACGGCGCACCTGCCGGCTCTGGGCTTGCGCGATGGCTTCTTCGTGCTTGTGGGAATTCCGCTTCTTCCACCACTTGGCCAAGGTCCGCGCCACCGTGAAGGTGACGACGAAACTGACGACGGCGAAAAGGATGGTGGCAAGGTTGGGAGTCATGACCGGGAAATGAAATCAGGACGTCGATTGTTGCTCCCGCTTGTGGAATACAGTAGTATGGTAGGGCCGCAGCCAACCGAAGTTGCAACGGCCGCATTGGATTCAAAGTACAGGAACAACGTCTTGAAGATCGACAAAATCGAGGACCTCCATTGCGATGCCGGCTGGCGGACATTTTCATTCTTGAAGGTGACCATCGACGAGGGCTTGATCGGCTGGTCGGAATACACCGAGGGTGACGGCAGCCGCGGGCTCACGTCCATCATCCACGGCATGGCCGAAGCGTTGATCGGCATGGACCCGAGGCCCGTGCAGGCGATTGCGTCCCTGCTCTACATCAGGCACCAGCAGGCGGCCAATGGCGTCAACTACCGTGCGATGGCGGCGATCGAGAACGCCTTGCTCGACATCAAAGCCAAGGCGCTGGGCGTGCCGGTGTACGAATTGTTCGGCGGGCCCATACGCACACGCTTCCCCGTCTATTGGTCGCATTGCGGTACTTACCGGGTGCGCAATCACCGCGACGTGGGGACGCCGCAAGCCCTCACCTACGACGACATCGCCGTCCTGGGTGAACAGGTGAAGGCGCGGGGCTTCAAGGGACTGAAGACCAACATCCTGGATTTCGACGGCAAGAAGCTGGTGGGCTTCGGACCCGGTGCCGGCCGCACGCCAGGCTGGCCCGAATTGAACGTCGACCGCAAGACACTGAAGTCCGTCGGCGATACGCTTGCCGCCTTCCGCGCCGGAGCGGGCCCCGACATGGACCTGTACCTGGACGTGAACTATCACTTCAAGACCGAAGGATTGCTCAAGGTCGCGAAAGCTGTCGAGCCCTACGACCTCACGTGGCTTGAATTCGATACGTGGGACCCGACGGCACTCGCGCTCATCCGCAGCCGCGCGCCCTGCCCTGTCGCCTCCTCCGAATCGGTGACGGGACGGCGCGCGTACCGGCCGTTCCTGGACGCCTATGCCTCCGATGTCGTGATCATCGACGTGCTCTGGAACGGCTTCCTCGAATCGCTGAAGGTCGCCTCGATGGCCGAAGCGTACGAAGTCAACGTCGCGCCGCACAACTACTACGGACATCTCGCCACCGCGATCAGCGCCCACTTCTGCGCCGTGACACCGAACTTCCGGGTGATGGAGGTCGATGTCGACAGCGTCAGCTGGCGCGACGAGCTTTTCCTCAATGCCCCCGTCATCGAAAACGGCGACCTGTTGCTGCCCACGGGACCGGGCTGGGGTGTCGAAGTCAATGAGGCGGCGGTGCGCGCGCATCCACCCAAATGAACAAAGTGGAAGGCAGCAGGTAATGGACTTCACGGGCAAGGTCGCACTGATCACCGGCGGCGGCGGCGATATCGGCCGTGCGGCCGCGCTGGGCTTCGCCGCCGGCGGCGCCAAGGTCGTGATCGTCGACATCGACGAAGCCGCCGGCCTCGCCAGTGCGAACCGGGTTCAGGAGCGTGGCGGTGACGCCCGTTTCGTCCGCGCCGATGTCTCGCGCGCCGACGACGTGCGCCGCTATGTGCAAACCACGCTCGAAGCCTTTGGCGCCATCGATTGCTTCTTCAACAATGCGGGGATCGAGGGCGTGATCGCTCCCACCCAGGATTACGACGAGGCGGCGTTCGACCGGGTCATCGGCGTCAATCTCAAGGGTGTTTTCCTCGGGTTGCGCCATGTGCTTCCGGTGATGCTGCGCCAGGGAGCGGGCACCGTCGTGAACAGTGCGTCGATCACTGCGATCTTCGGCGGGCCGGGAATGCCGGCCTATGTCGCATCCAAGCATGGCGTGCTGGGACTGACCAAGGCCGCGGCCGCCGACGTGGCACGCCTGGGTGTGCGGGTCAATGCCATCTGTCCCGGCCCGGTCGAGACGCGCATGATGCGTTCGCTCGAGGCGCAGCGGAACCCGGCCGATCCAGCCGCCATGGGCGCGGCGATCCGCGCCGGCATTCCCACCGGCTCGTACAGCACGCCCGAGGAAGTGGCGAACGCCGTCCTGTATTTCTGTTCGCCGCTGTCCGGAAATATCACCGGCACGCACCTGATGCTCGACGGCGGCCGTTCGGCTACCGGAGGCGCCCCGTCACCGAACAAGTCATAGGAGAAACAAACGTGAAAGTACTCGACGGCAAGGTAGCAGTCATCGTGGGCGGCACCAGCGGCATCGGCGCACGGACGGTCGAACTCTTTGTCGAAGAAGGCGCCACGGTGGTCATTGCCGGCCGCCGAAGCGACGCAGGCGAAGCACTGGCGAAAAAGCTCGGCGCGGCAGCGAGTTTCGTGAAGACCGATGTCGCCCGCGCGGATGACCTGAAGAACCTGATCGACGGCGCGGCCGCGCGCTTCGGCCGGATCGATTGCCTGTTCAACAATGCCGGTTACGGAATTCCCCAGCGCAGCATCGCGGACCTCGATATCGCCGAATTCGACGCCCAGATGGCGGTGATCGTGCGCGCCGTGATGCTCGGCATGAAATTCGTCGCGCCGGTCATGCTGCGCCAGCGCTCCGGCTGCATCCTCAACACCGGGAGCATCGCCGCGCATCGCTCGGGTTTGAGTTCGCAGACCTACTCCCTTGCCAAGGCGGCGGTCGTCCACGCCACCCGCTGCGTCGCCGCCGAACTCGGCGAGAGCAACATCCGCGTCAACAGCATCTCACCGGGCGCGATCGTCACAGGCGTGTTCGCCAAGGGCGTGGGCGTCGACCCCAACACCGCCGACCGCCATCTCGAGACCGTGACGAAGCACTTCGCCAATGCCCAGCCGATTCCGCGGGCCGGCATGCCGGAGGACATCGCGAGGGCGGCGTTGTACCTGGCTTCCGACGCCGGCAGTTTCGTCAATGGCGTCGATCTCGTCGTGGACGGCGGCGTGATCACCGGCAATCGCTTTTCCGCCGGCATCCAGGCGCGCCGCGACCTGGTCGCCGCCGTGAAGGCGGAAATCGATTCAGCAGGCTGACCGGAGGCAACAGTGTCGAACAAGATCATCATCACTTGCGCCGTCACCGGCAGCGCGGAGACTTTCCGGATCAACCCGGCCGTTCCTATCACGCCCGAACAGATCGCGACGGCGGCACTCGAGGCCGAGAGCGCCGGCGCCTCGATCGCGCACCTGCATGTCCGCGATCCGGAAACGGGCAAGTCGTCCGGCCGGCTCGACCTGTTCCAGGACGTGGTGGAGCGAATCAGGGCCGCCGGCTCGAAGCTGATCCTGGAGCTGTCTTGCGGGCGCGGCGGCACCTATGCGTTCGACGCGGCAACCCCTGGGCAAGCCGGCGAAGGATCGACCATCCTGACCGCGGCCAATCGGGTGGCCCATGTCGAGGCCCTGCGGCCCGAGCTGTGCAGCCTGGATGTCGGCTCGCTGAACTTCGAAAAATTGGTGTACATGAATGCGCCAAGCGAACTGCGCGAGATGGCGCGGCGGATTCGAGCAGCGGGAACGAAACCGGACCTGGAAGTGTTCGATCTCGGGCATATCGAGTTCGGCAAGCAATTGGTGCAGGAAGGACTCATCGAGACTCCCGCGCTGTTCCAGGTCGTCATGGGAGTCCACTGGGGTGCCCCCGCCACCTGCTCCGCGATGATCGCCATGAGGGATGCCCTGGCGGGCTTCCACTGGTCGATCTCGGACATGGGTTCGGGCCAGCCCCACCGCACCATCACACAAGGCTTGCTGCTGGGTGGCAGCGCGCGTGTGGGCCTGGAGGACAGCATCTACATCGAACCGGGCGTCCTGGCCAAGAGCAACGCGCAACAGGTCGAGCAGGTCGCCAGGCAGATCCGCTACCTGGGCTTCGATGTGGCCAGCCCCAGCGAGGCGCGCGACATGCTCGGCCTCAAGCGCCTCTGATCCGGGAGCCGTCGATGCCCCGCCAGATGTGGACCCTGACCCAATCGGACGCGAGTTTCCTGGTCGATCATTCGATCAGGACCGCGTCGGAGATGGGCGTTGCCGTCACGGTCGCCGTGGTCGAGGCGGGCGGGGTGACCGTCGCCCTGCTTCGAATGGACGACACGAAACTGGCCAGCGTGCGCGTGGCCGAAGGAAAGGCCTGGACTTCGGCGCTGTTTCAACGCGCGAGCAGCGACTACGGCCCCACGACGGCTCCCGGCAGCATCGGCTATGGGCTGCAAAACGCCTTCCCCGGGAACCTCGTCCCGATGATCGGCGGCCAGCCGATCCTGGTAGATGGCACGTGTATTGGTGGCATAGGGGTCAGCGGCGCGTCCGGCGAACAGGACGACAGCATCGCAAAGGCCGCAATAGCCGCCTTCGCGAAGCGAGCCGCCGCATGAAACACAAGAAATTCAGGGTCGTGGCGGCTGGAGAAATCATGGCCAACGTTGCGGCAGCTTCCTCGCCCAGGCTGCTGGCGACATCGGATTCGGCGGCCCAGCATATCCAGCAGGCATTGCGGCGCGCCATCGTGACCCTCGAGCTGCCGCCGGGCGCGCAGTTGTCGGAAAACGAGGTGGCATTGCGCTTCGGTGTCTCACGCCAACCGGCGCGGGAGGCCATGATCGCGCTGGCCAAGATCGGCCTCGTGCGGGTCGTGCCGCAGCGTGGCACCGTGGTGGTGAAGATCTCGGCGCGGCAGGTGATGCAGGTCCGCTTCACCCGCGAGGCGCTGGAAACCGCGATCGTGCGCCAAGCTTGCCAGCGATTCGATCCGATGTTCCGCGCGAGCATCGACACGATCATGGCAGCCCAACGCAAGGCTGCGGCGGACAACGACATCCCGACGTTCCAGGAGCATGACGAACGCTTCCATGCAGCGCTCGCGGCCGGGGCGGACGCCGAACTGGCCTGGCAGGCTGTCGTCGACATCAAGTGCCACATGGATCGCGTCTGCCACCTCACTTTGCTGGACCAGAAGACGGTACTGGGGCTGATCGAGCAACACGAGACCATCCTCGCCGCGATCGACGCCGGCGACGCGGACGCTGCCGACCGGGCCATGCGCCACCACCTGAGCGAGGTCCTGCGATCGCTGCCGAAAGTGCTCGCGGACCGCGCCGACCTGTTCGAGTGAACGAAATGGGAAATATCTTGAAGACCGTTTCGCTCGAAGGCTTCTTCGATCGCCATTTCGTGCGCGCCGCCGTAATGCCGACCTTCCTCATGATGGTGTGCATCTTCGGCTTGCCGCTGCTGTTTTCGTTCTATTTGAGTTTTACCGCCTGGGGCCTGGAGCAGCCGCTCTTCGCGGGCCGGTTTGTCGGCCTGGCGAACTACGACGACGTGCTGACCAACTCGGTCTTCACCAAGGCCATCCTCATCACCTTCGCCTACACGGCCGCCACCGTGGCCGCCCAGATGCTGCTCGGCTTGGGGATCGCATTGCTGCTGAATGTCGATCTGCCGGGGATGCGCATCTTTCGCACAGCATTGATCGTGCCGATGCTGATGACGCCAATCGTCGGCGCGCTGTGCTGGAAGCTGCTGCTCGACCCGAGCCATGGCGTCGTCAATCTGTGGATCGGACAGAACATCGTCTGGCTCGGCCGGCCCGATACCGCGATCTACGCGATCTGGCTGGTCGGCGTGTGGCAGAACACCACCTATGTCACGCTGATCTTGCTGGCCGGCCTGCGTTCGATCCCGACTGAACCGCTAGAAGCGGCGGCCATTGACGGGGCCAACCGGCTGCAGGCCTTCTGGCTGGTCACGCTGCCCATGCTGCGCCCCTATATCCTGGTTGCGCTGCTGCTGCGGACGATCTTCGAATTCCGCGCTTTCGACAACATCTACGCGATGACCGGCGGCGGCCCGGCCAACAGCACGATGGTGCTGTCCATGTACACCTACCTGGTCACGTTCGTGCAATTCGATTTCAGCATCGGCGCCGCCGCGGCGTGGTTGATGCTGTTGATGTCCCTGGTCATGTGCGTGCTGTTCATCCTCGTGATTCGTCGACGGGAGGCGCTCTGATGGCTGCCGTGGTGGGTTCCGCGCGTATGCGAAAGTTCGAGTCGGCACTGATCTATGCGGCGCTGACTGTCCTGGTACTGGCATTCCTGTTCCCCGTGCTCTGGGTGCTGGGCTTGTCGCTGAAAACACGGGACCAGGTGTTCGCGTCGCCGCCGCTTTACCTGTGGTGGCCGACTTTCCAGAACTATGCCGACGTGCTGACGCGGTCGGATTTTGTCCGGGCATTCATCAATACGCTGATCGTCTCGTCAAGCGCGGTCGCGCTGTCGCTGGGTGTCGGCGCTCCGGCGGCTTACGCATTCGCGCGCTTTCCTTTCAAGGGCCGATCGATCCTGTTCTTTGCCTTGCTGGTGATGCGCATGTTGCCGCCCATCGCGGTGCTGGTGCCGATGTATCTGCTGTTCAACCGGCTCGGCCTCGCCACCACGCGGCTGAGCGTCGTGCTCGCCTACACCACCTTCAGCTTGCCGCTGGTGGTGTGGGTGATGCGCGGGTATTTCGAGGACTTGCCGGTTGAACTGGAAGAGAGCGCCTGGATCGACGGCGCGAGCCGCTTTGCCGCATTCAGATATGTGATCCTGCCGCTGGCCCGGCCCGGCCTGGTCGCGGCCAGCATCTTGTGCCTGCAATTGGCGTGGAACGATTTCCTGTTCTCGGCTGTGCTGACCAACAACGCCACGCAAACGCTGCCGGTCATGATGGCAGCGTTCAACGCGGGCGACTCCGGCATGGACTGGGGCGGGCTCACCGCGTCGGGAATGCTGGTGACCTTGCCGGTCATCCTTTTTTCATTCGTGGCACAGCGCCATCTTGTCGCTGGATTGTCATCAGGGGCGGTCAAGGGCTGACGCGCGGAGGCGGCCCGTGGCTCGACAAGAATGCTTCCGCAAATTTTCTGTGAGACAAGCAGGTTCAACCTGAAAACTAGGAGACAACATCATGGCTGGATTCAATAGAAGGCAATTGTTGCAAGGCTCGGCTGCCGGCTTGCTGGCCGCCTCGACAAGCAAAGGGTGGACGCAGAACAAGCCCGAAAAGCTTGTCCTGGTTTGCGAGAACTCGATCCCCTGGAAGCGGACTCTCCTTTATGAAATCGCACCGGCGTTCGAGAAATCAAACGGGATCAAGATTGAATTCGCGATGTTTCCGGTGGACGCCTGGCGGGCGCGGCTGAAGGCTGAACTGAGCGCGGGATCGACCGGCATCGACCTGGCGATGCTGTCGGTGCAGATGTCGGAGTGGATGGCGCCTCACCTTCTGGACAGCAACGAAGTCGTGCAGAAAATCTCGACCCGCGACCCGGCCTTCGACTGGAAGGATTTTCTCGCCGGGGGCGTGCAAGCGGGAACGTTCAACGGGAAACTCGTCGGCATTCCCTATCGCCTGACGGCGCAAATAGTGATGTACCAGAAGGCTCTCCTGGAGCAGGCCGGCTTCGCGCAAGCACCAGGAACGTTCGAGGAATTCCGCAAGGCCGCGCTGGCAGTGAACTCGCCGCCGACTCGCTACGGATTCGGCCTGATGGGCAAACAGGGGCCCGCCACCTTCACGAACGTCGTGGCCTGGATGTTCTCAGCCGGTGGGCGGCTGTTCGACGTGAAGACCGGTGAGGTATTCCTCGACGATGGCAAGGCGGCGGTCGGGTTGCAGTTCTATGCCGACCTGTTCCAGAAGGACAAGGTCGTTCCGCCGGAAGCAATGACCTGGGAATTCGACGACATCATCGCCGGCGCACAAAAGGACAGGTACGCGATGTCCGCGACCTTCTCTTCCTATGGAACGATCTTCAACGACCCGAAGGTTTCCCAAACCGCCGGCAAATGGGCCTTCTCGCCGCTGCCCGGAGCTACGTCGAAGGCGCAGAGCCGAACCCTTGTCGACGGCCAATTCATGGCCATCTCGAAATACTCCAAGAACCAGGGCTGGGCCATGGATTTCGTGCGCCTGGCTTGTGGCAAACAGGGGATGCTTCGCTCCATGGAGGGAGGAAATTCGCCTCCGCGTGCATCGTCGTTGCGCGATCCCGAGATGGTTGCCAGGTACGGCTGGCCCAACGCCGCCGCGGCAGCGATCGAAACCGGCATCCCGATCTCGCAGTACGCGGTATGGGATGGCCTGGAGATCGCACTTCGTACCGGCGTGTCTGAAACCCTCCTCGGGCAGAAGACCGCCAAGGTGGCGCTAGAAGGCGTCGCGAACGAATGGCGGCGCAATCTTCGCCGCGCCGGCATCCTGAAGTCGTGAGGTTGCCCACACAGCATGGCCGAAATTACGATTGAGAATGTGCGCAAGGCCTATGGGACCCTGGAGGTTCTGCATGGCGTAAGCGCGAAGGCCGAGGATGGCGAGTTCGTCGTGCTGGTGGGGCCATCGGGCTGCGGCAAGTCAACCTTGCTGCGCATGATCGCCGGCCTGGAAACCATCACCAGCGGAACGGTTCGAATCGGAGATCGCGTCGTCAACGACGTCACGCCGAAGGACCGCAATGTTGCGATGGTTTTCCAGAACTACGCGCTCTACCCCCACATGTCCGTGGCCAGGAACATGGCGTTTCCGCTGCGCTTTCAGGGGGCGTCGCGCCAGGAGGTGGACGAGAAAGTCAAGCGCTCGGCCGAGATTCTCGGCCTGACGGCGCTGCTGGACCGCTACCCGCGCCAGCTGTCCGGCGGCCAGAAGCAGCGCGTCGCCATGGGGCGTGCCATCGTGAGGGACCCATTGGTATTCCTGTTCGACGAGCCTTTGTCGAATCTCGATGCGAAGCTGCGTGTGCAAATGCGGGTGGAGATCAAGGCGCTGCACCAGCGGCTTCGCACGACCATCGTCTATGTCACGCACGACCAGATCGAGGCGATGACACTCGCCGACAAGATCGTCGTGATGCGCGACGGGGTTGTGGAGCAAGCGGGCCCGCCGCTGGAGGTCTATGACTCGCCCGCGAATCAATTCGTTGCGGGGTTCATCGGCTCGCCCGCGATGAATTTTCTCAACGCGCGATTCGTGGCGGATGGCAAGGAGTGCGCCCGGACGGCGGAGGGAATCGACTTGCCCATCTCCCGCCCGACGGGCCTGGCGGACAACCAGGCCGTCGTCTACGGCATCCGGCCGGAGCACCTCGAGGTCTCGGCCACGGGAATACCCGTCGTGGTGTCCGTCGTGGAGCCGACCGGCTCGGAAACCCACATCTTCGGAAAGGTCGGCGAGCAGAACTTCACCACGGTCGTGCGGGAAAGAATCAGCGTCGCTTCCGGTGACACCATCTACCTGCAACCGAAAGCCAGGCACGTGTACCTGTTCGATTCGGAATCCGGCCTGCGGCTGTAGTTTCTCGCAGCCCCTGTCAATGTTGACAGGATTGACCGCCGCAACCTGCATTCCCAAAATGGATCAAGCAGTATTCAAAAGGGGCTGGGTTGTTCAAGAAGCACGCCATCGTTCGCACGACGAGGGACTTTCCCGATGATGGATTGGGGAAAGGCGCTTTCGGCAAGGTTCTTGCGATTGTGGGAGACGGCTCCGCCTACCTGGTGGAGCTGAACAACGGAGACGGGGAGCCCCTGGCAACCGTATTCCTGCAGGCCGGAGACATCGAACCCATGCCGCACCGCACGCTGGCTGCTTCCGACACGAGGTTGGCGAGATAGCCTTCGCTGGCGGCTTTTTTCGGCACTGGCCGTCGCTGCGTGTCAGACTGTGCGGATGAAACGCCTGTTTGCCCTGCTCGCCTTCAGCGGCCTCGCGCTGTCGCCGGTTTATGGGGCCGACATTTACCGATGGGTGGATGAAAATGGCCGGGTGCAATTTTCGGACACCGTGCCTGAACAGTTCAAGAAATCGGCAACCCATATCGACTCGCGACAGTATGAGTTAACGCCGGCGCAACGCAAGGATGCCGAAGCCCGGACTGCGCGCGACAAAGAGCGGGCAGCCGAAGCGGCGGAACGCGACGCGAAAGTAGCCGCCGCGCCGGCGGCCCAGGCCGCCTCCGCAGCCTCGCCGGCCAGCGCAACATTACCAAGCGGTGCGACTTCCGATTGCGTGACGTTGCGGCGGCGGTTCGCTGAAAGCAACGAGTGCTTTGCACCGTTCTTCAATGCCAATGGCTCGGTCAAGGCAGAGGCGTTTGCAAGGTGCGGGCCGGCCGTGCCGTATCCCGCGCGTGAGTGCAGTTCTGTGCGAACCAACTGACCTTGATGGGTGATGCCCGCATGGAAGCCAGGGGCCTGGCGGAAACGGAGGGATTCGAACCCTCGATGAGGCTCTACACCCCATACTCCCTTAGCAGGGGAGCACCTTCGGCCACTCGGTCACGTTTCCAGCGGGTCAATTATGCCCGAACAGACAACTCTTCAGTAGGCTCAGGCGCCTTGCTGGTCGAGGTCGAACGCGCGGTGAAGCGCACGCACCGCCAGTTCCATGTACTTCTCGTCGATCACCACCGAAGTCTTGATCTCGCTGGTCGAGATCATCTGGATGTTGATCCCCTCCTCGGCCAGCGCGCGGAACATCTTGCTCGCGATGCCCACGTGGCTGCGCATGCCGATGCCCACGATGCTGACCTTGCAGATTTTGGCGTCGCCCACGACTTCCTGCGCGCCCAGGCTGGGCAGCACTTTTTCCTTCAGCAGGTCTTGCG